>JBGTIC010000466.1:0-20349 GCA_041745895.1 Gammaproteobacteria bacterium | reverse complement strand
GGCACCGGCAAGCCGCCTTCGAGGAAAATCCGGAGGAAGAAGCTGCGCAGACAGACCCGTACCTGGCATCGGCGGCCAAAGTGGCTGTGCCCGTGGAGGGCGTCGAGGGGTCCCCGGCGCCGGACACGCCCCGCTCCGAGGTGGGTAACGGCCTGGACGATACGGCCGAACTGGCCACACTCAAGATCTCCTCCGGGGACGCTGCCAACGATGGGCACGACGAGGGCGACGATTCGGGAGCATCGGCAGCAGATCTGGACGCGCGAGAGGATGACGAGGATGCGCAGAAGGGCCCGCGACGCAGGGCCTCCGCCTGAGGGCAATCAAGTCCGCTGAAAGCTGGCCGGGACGGTGACATCGCGGCGCCCCTGGATCTGTCTGTCACGCATTCGTAACATTTCGGGCTTAGGTTTGGGTCGTCATGCTGCGGGTAATATTTTTCAGCCTGCTTTCCCTGATCATGGTGTTTGTTGCGGCGCGTTCCTGCGGGTTGACCCCTCAGCAGGTCGACGACAGGATTCTGCTGGCCCAGCTGAACGCCGAGCAGGGCGCAGCTTACCGCAAGAGCGTGGCTGAGCTGCCGGGGGTCGTGAACCTGCCCGGTGGTTTGCTGGTCGAAGTGCTGCGCTCGGGGAATGGTCAAGTCCCGGGGGAGGGTGACTGGGTCCAGGTCCACTACCGGGGCTGGCATATTGATGGTCGCGAATTCGAAAATTCCCATCGGCAGAATGAGCCGGCAACGCTGCCCGTCGAGCGGGCGATCCCCGGTTGGCAGCAGGCGCTTCTGTCCAGCCCGGTGGGATCGCATCTGCGCCTCGTGGTGCCTCCCGAGCTGGCCTATGGTCGCGCCGGCGGTGGCATCATCGGTCCGGAGGAAACACTGGTGTTCGAACTCGAGGTAATTGGCATCATTGCGCCGCCTGCGCAGCTGAAGGTGGACGCCTCGCAGCAGCCCGTGCCCGGCCTGCGCTGAGTGTCGGGCATCATTAATTGGTAATATTTCCGTCATAAGCTGTCGGATGGAAGCTGGTCCCGCGTAATTGCGTGTATCGAGCCGGACGGCCGCCTCACATCGGCGTCAGTCCTTTCCAGCAGAGACGGTCAATCGAAGCAAGGGGACACAGATCATGATTTTCAGGAAACTGCTCGCTCTGGGCGTCGTCCCCGTGCTCGGGTTTGCGGCGACAGCCGCCCTTGCAGAAGTCGATCCGGAGCTACCCTCGTATCAGCGGGTGTCGGGCATTTCCGGCAACCTCAGCTCGGTGGGCTCGGACACGCTGAACAACCTGATGACGCTGTGGGCGGAGGAATTCGCCAAGTACTATCCGAACGTGAACATCCAGATTCAGGGTGCGGGCACCTCTACGGCGCCCCCAGCGCTCATTGAAGGCACGTCGAATTTCGGTCCGATGAGCCGGACCATGCGAGACTCTGAGGTTCGCGGCTTTGAAGAGCGCTACGGCTACCCTCCCACCGGGGTGCCGGTGGCGGTCGACATGCTCGCGGTGTACGTGAACAAGGACAATCCGATCAAGGGGCTGTCTTTGCCGCAGGTAGACGCGATCTTTTCGGCCACGCGTGCCTGTGGCTTTGGCCAGGATATCCGCACCTGGGGTCAGGCCGGCATGACCGGTGCCTGGGCGACGCGCGACATTACGCTCTACAGCCGAAACGCAGTGTCCGGTACCTACGGCTATTTCAAGGAAAACGCCCTGTGCGGCGGCGACTTCAAGTCGACCATCAACGAACAGCCTGGATCGTCCGCAGTGGTGCGTGGCGTCGAGCAGACGCTCAACAGCATCGGCTATTCAGGCATCGGCTATCGTACTTCCGGCGTGCGCGCACTGCCGCTGTCCGCCAGGCACGGGGAGGAGATGTTCGAGGCAACTGCTGACAATGCCGCAACCGGGGACTACCCGCTGGCGCGCTTCCTGTACATCTATGCTAATGCCCACCCCAATAACGGCTGGAATCCCATGGAGCGCGAGTTCTTCCGCATGGTGCTGTCCAGGGAAGGCCAGGAGGTCGTGTTCAAGGATGGTTACGTGCCCCTGACCGAGGGCGCGGCGGCACGCTTTCGTTCGCAGCTGAATATCGACTGAGGTCTGCCCACCGCCTGTGCAGACCCTGTGACCAGGCCTGTGCAAGCCGCCGCGCCAGCGCTCCTCGCAAGGGCCACTTCATGTCAGTAAGCTCAGCTTCGTCAGTCCGCACGCCAGGCTCGCTCTTGCCGGACCCGGCTCGGCGGGAAAAATTGCGCAAGCGCAGGACGCTGCGCGACGGCGCCTCACTCTGGGGTGTGGGCACGGCGGGTATCGGCGTGATCATTGCCTTGGGGTTGATCTTTGCCTACCTGTTCTACGAGACGCTGCCTCTGCTCAAGCCGGTAAGCACCGAGGTCGAGTTCGACTACACGCTTGCGGATGCTCAGGTCGGCGAGACGCTGCACATTCTCCTGGATCGTTTCGAGGAAGTCGGCGCCCACTTCTCGGACGACGGTAGGATCACGACCTTCAACGCGGCGACCGGCAGCACGCGCGAGCGCCTGCAGATCCCCGTGCCCGCCGATGCACAGATCACCAGTTTTGGTCGCGCTGAGCCGCGCCGGAATCTCTTCGTATACGGCTATTCCGACGGCAGTGTTCTGCCGATCGGCCTGGATTTCGCCCAAAGCTTCGTGGACGGGCAGCGTCAGGTCCGGGCGCAACTTACCTTCCCGCTTGGCGAGGTGCCCATCACGATGGGGGCCCAGGCGGCTGCAGGCTACTCGGCGCTGGCCGTGGTCGAGGGTCGCGGCGGGCTGCTGGTCGCCGGCGGCACCGAAGATGGCCGCATTGCCGCGGCACTATTCGCTACCCGGACGAACATGATGACCGGGACGGTCGAGGTGCGCCGCAACGACTTTTCCATTCCCTCGATCGGCCGCCCTGTGCGCCAGCTGCTGGCCAACGAGTCCCTGCGCAACCTGATGGTCATCGATGACCGGGGATATCTGTTTCTGCTCGATACCGTCGATCGCAACAATCCTTTCCTGATCGAGGAGAAACATCTCACAGAGTCCGGCGTCACCGTGACCGCCGCGGAGTTTCTGGTCGGATCCCGCTCGCTGATCGTCGGCGGCTCGGATGGCAGTGTGCGCCAGTGGATACTGGTGAGGGATGAAGCCACCGACCAGCCACGAATGACCTTCGTGCGCAGCTTCCGCAGCTATCCCGGCGCGATTCGATTCATATCGCCCGAGTATCTCAGAAAGGGCTTTCTGGCGGGCGATGATACCGGGACGGTTGGCCTGCACTACGCCACAGCGAGCGCCACCCTGGCGATGTTGCCGGTGACAAATGGTCCCGTCGAGCGACTGGCGATCGGCCCGAACAACTCCCGCGCCCTGGTCACCACTGGCGCGTCAGGCCGGGTCCACACGCTTGCAATCGACAATCCACACCCGCAGACCTCACTGAGCGCGCTGTGGGGCAAGGTCTGGTACGAAGGTCGCGCCGAGCCGCAGTACATCTGGCAATCCTCGTCGGGTGACGATGCCTTCGAGGCCAAGCTCAGTCTCGTACCCTTGTCCCTGGGGACTCTGAAGGCGGCCCTGTTCGCGATGTTGCTGGCCATGCCCTTGGCGATCATGGGCGCAGTCTACGCCGCCTACTTCATGGCGCCGTCCATACGTCGTGTGGTGAAACCGTCGATCGAGCTGATGGAGGCCCTGCCGACGGTCATCCTGGGTTTCCTCGCCGGCATCTGGCTGGCGCCCTTCGTGGAGAACAACCTGCCGATCCTGGTCACGGGCGCGGTGTTGTTCCCCACAGCTATTTTGCTCGCGGGGTTCGGCTGGTCGCGCCTGCCGGCAAGCATACGTACTCAAGTGCCCGATGGCTGGGAGGCGGCACTGCTGGTGCCAGTGGTCCTGCTGGTAGGCTGGTTCGTGGTAACCAGCAGTCCCTGGATCGAGGTGCTGCTGTTCGACGGCTCGATGCGCCAGTGGTTTACTGACGTGGGCATTCCCTACGACCAGAGAAATGCATTGATCGTCGGCATGGCCATGGGGTTCGCCGTGATTCCCACTATCTTCTCGATCGCCGAAGATGCAGTGTTCAATGTGCCCAGGCACCTTACGATGGGCTCTCTGGCGCTTGGCGCCTCGCGCTGGCAGACCGTCACCGGTGTGGTGCTGCTCACCGCCAGTCCAGGCATCTTCTCGGCGGTCATGATCGGCTTCGGGCGGGCCGTCGGGGAGACGATGATCGTCTTGATGGCCTCGGGTAACAGCCCGATCGTCAACTTCAATCTGTTTGAGGGCATGCGCACGCTCGCGGCAAACATCGCGGTGGAGCTGCCGGAAACGGCAGTAGGGGGCACGCATTTTCGAGTGCTGTTCCTCTCGGCGCTGGTTCTTCTGGTGTTTACCTTCATCCTCAATACAGCCGCCGAAGTGGTGCGCCAGCGGCTGCGCAAGCGCTATGCATCCCTGTAACCGTGCCTGGCTTTTCCATGTCATCCGGCCCATGGCTGAGACGATCGGTCTATGAATAACTGGTGGAAGAATGGATCGCCCTGGATCTGGCTGACCGGCGGCGCAGTCACGATCAGCATGGTCATGGTTTTCGGCCTGATCCTGCTGATTCTGGTGCGTGGTTTTGGTGCGTTCTGGCCCCACCCGGTGTTCGAGACCCGCTACCAGGAACCCGGCGGCGAGCGCACCGTGGTCGTCGGTGAGCTGCGTCGGTCGGAGACGCTTACGGCGCAGTCTCTGCGCGAGGCTGGCGTCGCCATTCCCGAAGACCAGCGCCTGGTGACACGGCACCTGCTCAAGCTGGCGAATCGCGATGTCACCGGACGCGACTTCGCCTACTTCATCGATGACTTCATGACGCCGTGGGAGTACCCGCGCGAAATCTCGGTCATCGAGCGTCTTGAATGGGGCGATCTTTTCGGTCGTCCGATGCGCCTGCTGGAGGAGGATCGCGCCCTCGCTGTGCAAGGGGCCGAGCTGTGGCGAGAGTTCCAGGCGCGCATCAGCCGCAGCAACGCGCTGCTCGATGAGATCCGGGGTATCGAACGCGCCGCGATCGGGCGAGTCAACTATGGCATCGAACGCGTGCGCTTGGATGAGCGCCGCGCTCAGCTGCGCGGAGACCTCACACCCGCTGTGGCGGAGCAGCTCGAGCAGCGTCTCGAGCAACTAAATGCCGAATATGCTTCCCTGATCGAGCGTCTGGACGCGCTGTACGCCGAAGCCGGCCGCGACAGCATCGTGATGCAGGTGGCCGACGGCAGCGAGGTGACGATACGGCTGGCAGACGTGGTCAAGGCCTGGCAGCCGAACAACATGTCGGTATTCGCCAAAATCGGTTTTTACCTCGCCGACTTCAAGGGCTTTATCGTCGGTTATCCGCGCGAGGCGAACACCGAGGGTGGTATCTTCCCGGCAATTTTCGGTACGGTCGTGATGGTGCTGGTGATGTCGATGATGGTCACCCCCTTCGGCGTGCTGGCTGCGATCTACCTGCGCGAGTATGCCCGGCAGGGAGCGTTGCTCAGGATCATCCGTATCTCGGTCTATAATCTTGCCGGCGTACCCTCCATCGTCTTTGGCGTGTTTGGTCTCGGCTTTTTCGTGTATTTCGTCGGCGGCGCGATTGATCAGAGCCTGTACCCGGAAGCCCTGCCCTCACCCACGTTCGGCACGCCTGGCCTGTTCTGGGCGTCACTGACGCTTGCCTTGCTGACGCTGCCTGTGGTCATCGTGTCTACCGAAGAGGGGCTGGCGCGCATTCCCTCGACCATCCGCGAAGGTTCCCTTGCCGTGGGTGCGACCAAGGGTGAGACGCTATGGAAAATTGTCGTGCCGCTGGCCACACCGGCGATGATGACCGGACTAATACTTGCTGTCGCCCGCGCCGCCGGAGAGGTGGCACCACTGATGCTGGTGGGTGTGGTGAAGCTTGCGCCGACGTTGCCGATCGATGGGAATTTTCCGTTCATTCACCTTGAACGCAAGATCATGCACCTGGGGTTCCACATCTATGACGTCGGCTTCCAGAGCCCCCATGCAGAAGCCGCAGAGCAGCTGGTCTACGCCACCGCGTTGACCCTGGTGATCCTGATCGTCGTGTTGAACCTCACGGCAATCTCAATACGCAATCATCTGCGCGAGAAATTTCGCGCGGACAGCGACTGACCGTCATGGATCGCCTCGTCCCGCGCCGACAAAGCAAGCAAATGTCATCGGAGAATGTCATGAGAGAGTCCCAGTCCACCCTCACCAGCATGGCCTCTGCGCTGTTCGAGGACAACACGCGTGCCGTACGCTCCATGACTGATGAGGATATCGCCCTGTGTGTTCGCGATCTGAATCTCTTCTACGGTGATACCCAGGCGTTGAAGTCGATCAACATGGACATCCCGGTGGCCAGGGTCACGGCCTTCATCGGCCCCTCCGGCTGCGGCAAATCAACTCTGTTGCGTTGCTTCAACAGGATGAACGACCTGGTGGATTCATGCCGCATAAGCGGTGAGATCAGCCTCCACGGCGTCGATATCTATGGGCGCGGCACCGATGTTGCAGAACTGCGCCGGCGCATCGGGATGGTGTTCCAGAAACCCAATCCGTTTCCGAAATCCATCTACGAGAACGTGGCCTACGGACTGCGGCTCCAGGGTGTAAAGGACCGCCGCGTGCTCGACGAGGTGGTCGAGCGTTCACTCAAGGCCGTGGCGCTTTGGGATGAGGTCAAGGACCGCCTGAACAGCAACGCGTTTGGGCTTTCGGGTGGGCAACAGCAGCGGCTGGTGATCGGGCGTGCCATCGCCATCGAGCCTGAAGTCATCCTGCTCGATGAACCCACATCCGCACTAGACCCGATCTCTACCGCCAAGATCGAGGAGCTCATTAACGAGTTGAAGAACAAATACACGATACTCATCGTTACGCATAACATGCAGCAGGCCGCGCGTGTCTCCGACTATACCGCCTATATGTATCTTGGCGAGATGGTCGAACTCGACGACACCATCAAGATGTTTACCAACCCCAGTGAAAAAGCCACTGAGGACTACATCACCGGACGTTACGGCTGAGAACGCAGCCAGGCCGCGATGTTGCAGGCGTCTGCAATGAGGGTGGAAGGGTCAGATGAACAGGGCGCACATCTCCCGACATATTTCCAGCCAGTTCAATACGGAGCTTCAGGGCCTCTATGGGCATGTCATGACCATGGGCGCGCTGGTGCAGGAACAGATCAGCAATGCCATGACGGCGCTGGTGAGTGGAGACGTTGCCCTGGCGGAGGGCGTAGTCACCAGCGATTATCGAATCAATGCCCTCGAGGTGCGCGTTGATGACGAGATCGCACAGATCATTGCGCGGCGCCAGCCGGCTGCTACGGATCTTCGTTTCATCATCGCCATTGCCAAAACTACGACCGACCTGGAGCGCATGGGCGATGAGGCCGAGCGAATCGGCCAGATGGCGGTTCGTCTGGGGCCTGCGCCGGGACAGCCCAGCCGGCGCTTTGCCGAGATCACCCGTATGGGCCAGAACGTAGCCCAACAGGTGGCTGGTGCGCTGCGCGCGCTCGACATGCTGGACACGCAACTTGCCGCTCGTGTGGTGCGAGAGGACCTGAGTGTGGATCGGGAGTTCGAGGCACTGCTTCGCGAACTGGTCACCCACATGATGGAAGACCCGCGGTCCATTCCCAGGGTCCTGAATGTGATGTGGGCGGCGCGTTCCCTGGAGCGTATCGGTGATCGTGCGCGAAACATCTGTGAGTACGTCATCTATATCGTCAAAGGTAAGGACATGCGCCATACAAGCCTCGAGGATCTCGAGCGCGAGGCCGGAAGTCGGGATTGAGCCGTTCGCAATACCCCGAAACCACCGCCGACGCAGGCGTGTTTCGGTCGTGAGACTGTTTGTGCGGGGTTCCGGTCCCAGCAAAAAAGGCAGCCCCGCCATTGCTGGCGGGGCTGAAAACCCTCTTTCGAGGGGGAGGGGGCCTCTCGGCCCCTTGGGGGAGTCATTGATCAGACGGGCCTTGTCGAGACGCAGGCCGCTGAAGGCAGCTCATCTCGCCAGGCGAAACCCCGTTTGCGTACTGTTGGCATCGTCGGGCGCGAGATAGTAGCGGGCGGCCGAGCGATGCATCGCGTCGCCGTGCAGCCACGAGCCCCCGCGCAGAACCCGCCATTCACAAGGATCCGGTTCATACGCACTGCCGTCTGTCGGCAGGCCCGAATAGTCCCGGTTCCAGCAATCCTGGACCCACTCGGTCACATTGCCGGTCATGTCGTAGAGTCCCCACGGATTCGGCTCGAAGCGGCCGACTGGCGCTGCCTTCGCCCAGGTATCAGGGCCATGCCGGCCTACACCATTTCCGCGTGTTGCGTCGTACTCGTCGCCCCACCAATAAGCGGTTTCGGTGCCCGCGCGCGCAGCGTATTCCCATTGCGCCTCTGTAGGTAGTCGCCAGCCCTCGCCGGTAAGCTCGTTGAGCCAGGCAATGAACGCCATGGCGTCCTCCCAGCTCAGATAGGCTGCCGCGGTGTCCTCCCAATCCTCGGAAGTCCGGTTGCGCAGACCCGGCCACTCCGACCGGCCCGTCGACTCCGCGAAGACGGCGAAGTCGCGATTGCGGATTTCGTGTCGGGCAAGGCTGAAAGCGTCCACTGACACCTCGCGCAACGGTCGCTCCGAGCGCTCGCCCCGGAGTGAGCCCATCGTGAAACGGCCCGCCTGAATCTGTTGCTGATCAGCGCGAAGATGCTCGAGCAGCGCCTCCACGGCCGGACTGAGCGGTGCCGGAACAGGCCCAGGCGTCTGCATCGCCTGCACCGAGGCCGTTGCGGGGCCCAATTCACCCGGTGAGGCACCCGCCTCCCGGTCGGGTCCCGAGGCTTGGGGGGAGCAGGCCGCCAGCGTACATGCGGCGCAGACCAGTGCTAGACCGGCGCGTTTGGCGGCCAGGGAAAAGACCCGCTTGCCTGTATTTGCCATTGTTCGGGAGGTTTGCATGTTGATGCCTTGCGCTGGAAGGGCGGTCTGCCTTGCCGGGATGCTCTGGCTCTGAGACCGGCGCGAATACTGCCACACCAATGTGGCGGCCACATTACACAGGGTACGACGGCGTGGCAGTTGCAGCCGGAGAAAATTCCAGCATCGATGTCACACCTTTGTCATCTCAAGAAGATTAACTACGGAGCCCTAAGAACAACTACATCAGCAACCCAACCACGCTCGAGGGATCATCATGAGAATTACTTCTCTGCTTTTTTGCGGCACCGCAGCGCTTGGCCTCGCCGGCTGCGGCAGCGGCGATATCAACATCTCGCCCAGCACGTCAGTGGGCGACACCACCATCAACAATCCACCCGCATCGGGCGGCCCGGCCGCCAACCCGTGCGCCTCGTACACCAACACCGGTGGGCAGACCATCCAGGGCTCGCCGAGCGGTGACAACTGCGTCTACAGTCCGGCGTTCGTGGATTCCGGCAACAATCTGCTGTCAGATCTGTTTATTCCTGCCCTGCCGAACGGCGGCGCGCATATCTTCCAGGGCAGCCTGTTCGTAGGCAATACCTATCGCTCGGACGCGGCAATGGCAGCCGCAGGGATCGCCCAGGGCGGCGACGGTCCGGAACTTTCCATTGAAGCCGGCACGACGATCGCGTTCGAAGACAACAGTTCCTTCCTGGTCATCAACCGCGGCGCGCGCATTTTCGCCGTCGGACGGGCCGATGCACCGATCACCATCACCTGCACGGCCGATCTGGTAGGTGACCTCGACAATGACCCCGAGCGCGTCGAGTGCTGGGGCGGCATGGTGGTCAACGGCTTTGGCATCACCAACCAGTGCGAATACACCGGCACCAGGGCCGCGGGCAATCTGCAGACGAGCGAATGCCATGTCGACTCGGAAGGATCAGCTGGCCTCGATGAGAACCAGCATGGGGGCTCCAACCCGTCCGACAGCTCCGGCCGTCTGGAGTATTTCATCGTCAAGCATACCGGCGCAGAAGTGGGTAATGGCGACGAGCTCAACGGCATCACGTTTTCGGCGGTCGGCAGCAATACCATTGTCCGTAATCTCCAGGTCTACTCGACCTTCGACGACGGCATCGAGATGTTCGGCGGATCGGTCAGCTTCGAGAATGTCGCCCTTGTATACGTTCGCGATGATTCCATCGACTTCGATGATGGCTGGGACGGCACTATCCAGAATGCACTGGTGATCCAGTCCGAGACCGACGCTGATCATTGCATCGAGGCCGACGGTATCGGCAACTTCAGTACGCTTGATTCCGCGACAATTGAAAGCATCATTGCGCAGGGCATCAACACGCGCTCGGTGATCAACAATCTGACGTGCCTGGGCACGCCAAGCTCCACAGGCACCCACAGTGAAGGCTCCGGCTGGCGTTTTCGTGAGGGCGTATTTGTCGAGATCAACGACAGCCTGATGATCAATTCCTTCAAGGCTCCGGAAGGCGCGGCCGGCACGAACTATTGCCTGCGCATTGACAATCGTTCCCAGCAGGCGCTGCTCGATGGCGATATCCAGTTCAACTCCGTGATCTTCGCCTGCAATACGCCAACGGGTGGTTCGAATGCAGCACTGATCCGGCAGGCGGTTACCGACAATACCGGCGCGATCTTCGCCAATATCACCGGCGCCAAGGATCCTACCGCGGCCGGTGCCGATACCGACCTGCAGCTGCTCGAAGGGACCACGCCAGTGTTTTCGATCGACTTCGACACGATGGTCGTCAATGACGCGATGCTGACGAGGCCGCCGTTCGTGCGTGCCAACTGGAACGACGAACCAGTCCCGGGCTCATTCAATGCCTACATCGGCGCGCTCAGCCAGGGCGACGTCAACTGGGCGCAGGGCTGGACCTTCGGCATCTTCCCAGGCAGCCGCAGCCAGCCCCTCTGGTTCGAGGCTGAATGATTTCCGGCTGTACGGGTTTCGCATCCAGATGAACCCACGGCGGAGTCGGCATTGACGCCGACTCCGCCGTGTTCTGTTTTCTCACGGCCAATACTCACATTTGAGCGCCCAGAGGTCAGAAAAATGACATACCCTCAATTCCGGCTGAAGCCATTGCCCGCACTGATCAAGTTGCTGACCTGCGCGACCTTCCCGGTCATTGCCCTCGGTCAGACCACCACATCATCCGAAGAAGACGAAGCGCGGCAGTCCGGTCCCATCGATGAGATCACCGTGACCGGTCGTCTGCTCGATTCCTCACGTCAGCTCGTCGAGGAACGGAAAGATGATCCTGTCGTGGTCGACCTGTTGGGCGCCATGGAAATCGGCCGCATTGGTGACTCCACCGTTGCCGTCTCTTTGAGACGCGTCGCCGGTCTGACACTGGTCAATGACGAATTCGTGTACGTGCGGGGCCTGGGCGAGCGCTACTCCAGCGCGACGCTGAATGGCGCGCGCATTCCCTCACCGGACCTCACGCGCAGCGTGATTCCGCTGGATATCTTTCCGACCTCGATCGTCGACTCACTGCGTATCCAGAAGGCCTACTCCGCTGACATGCCCGCCAACTTCGGCGGCGGCAATATCGACATCCGCACGCGGGGCGTACCCAGCGGGCCGACCGCCAGCGTCGAGGTCGGCGTCAACTACTTCACCGAAAACGACAGCAAGGCGCTGACCTACGCGGGAGGCGGCAGCGACAATCGTGGAACAGACGATGGGACACGCCGGCTCAATCCCGACCTGCTTGCGCAGATCAACGCACGCCGGGGGCGCGTCGATGTGCAGTCGATCCTGAACGACCTGCGCAATACCAACCCCGATGCCACCAGAGCAGAGGCTGAGCAGATCAATCGTGAACTTGGCCTGCTGCTGAACCGGGACCTGACGCTTCAGGAAAAGAGCACAGGACCTGACTACGACGTCAAGGTCAATCTCGGCAGCAACTTCTTGTTGAGCGATGATCTGGAAATCGGCGCATCGGTGTCGGGCAACTACGGGCGCGACCTTCGCCAGAGAACGCGTGTCAGCCGTGCCTTCGGTGCGCCAGACCTGCAGGTCAATACGGCCGATGAGTCGAAGTACACGGTCGATGTCACCGGCGTGCTCTCGCTCGGGGCCAATTACCTGGATGAGCACAGCATCGACGTGACTCGTCTGTTTCTACGCAACACTGACGATGTGACCACGTCCCGGGTTTTCTTCAACGAAAACGCCGAGCTGCCGGAAGGTCGCGGCTTCGGCGATATCAACTACAGGTTCGAACAGCGCGATTTGAAGGTACTGCAGTTCTCTGGCTCACACCTGCTCGGCCCGGAGACCCGTCGCGTGGTGCCTGGCGGCTTGCTGAACTGGCTGCCCGTGGAGCCCCAGGTGACATGGTTCGTGTCCGAATCCGATGCGCGCACCTTTATACCCAATGAAGTACAGGTCGATCTTCAGGTGGTCAGCGACCCCCTGACGGGAGCGGCGCTGGAAACCAATGTCACGCCAGCGACAAGCGCCGCGGATTTTCGCTTCACGACCCTCGATGACGAAGTGAACCACTACGGTTGGGGTGTCGATCTGCCGCTCAACTGGGGCGAATCTGAAATCATTTTCAGCGGCGGGGCCGCATGGATAGAGCAGGGACGGCTGTATTCGCAGACGGAGCTTGCGCTGGGTTCCTCGACTGCGCCGTTGGCCAGTCGAACCGGTGAGCTGGGCGATATCTTCTCGGATGCCCGTGTCCTTGATCCTGCCAACGGATTCGTCTTCTCCCGCACCGGCACAAACAACCAGAGCTATGTAGCTGCGACAAAGACCGATGCCGTGTATGGCAAGGTCGACTGGAACTGGCGGGATACCTACCGGGTAACAGCCGGTCTTCGCTGGGAGGATTACCGTCAGGTCGCGCTGGACTTCGACCCGTTCGGCTTCACGGCGCAGTCACCGGTCATGACCACCGACGTCGAAGCACTTGAGCGGGCAGTCTTTCAGGACGACGACATCTATCCCTCAGTTTCACTGCTGTGGAACACCAGCTGGCTGGCTGAAACCTTCCAGCTGCGCTTCGGCTGGAGTGAGACCGTGGTTCGGCCCGACCTGCGCGAACTGACTGTGGCGAGCTACCTCGATCCGCTGACCAATGACCTGATCCGCGGCAATCCTGGCGTAAGACCGTCACCGGTGAGCAATTTCGACGTTCGCGGCGAGTGGTTCTTCTCCACCGGGGACAACCTGTCGGTCAGTCTTTTCTACAAGGATATCGACAGTCCGATCGAGTTCTTCGAGACCGCCGCCAGCGATACCACGATCGCACGCGAAATCATCAATGCGGAATCAGCAACGATCTACGGCGTGGAAATCGAGGGCCTGTTGAGCCTTGGCACTGTGTGGAGCGCCTTGGACTCGTTTTTTCTGCGCGGCAACGCGACCTTCCAGGAAGCGGAGCTGATAGCGGGCGATGCGGCAGACGCACCTACCAACAACAAGCGTGACCTGACGAATGCGGCCCCCTATATCGTCAACCTGCTCCTGGGATATGACTCCGATAACGGCAGGCATGCCGCCACGGTGGCATTCAACACAACCGCCAAGCGGTTGTTCGTAGCAGGTCGCCGAGGTGCCCCGGATGGTTTCCAGCAGCCCTTTTATTCGCTGGATGCGACGTACTCCTGGTACCCGACGGAGAATCTGACGTTAAAGGCCTCTGTCCGAAATATTCTGGGCGACGACATCACCATCGAACGTCTCGGGGTGCAGACCTTCGAGCAGAAAGTCGGTCAGCAGTTCGGGCTCGGCGTTGCATACAAGTTCTGACCGGAATGTGACCTGAGCCAGTGAGGCGCCTGTTTCCGGGCCTTGAGAAAACCCCCACCCTCGGTGGGGTTTTTTTTTGCCTAGAATCGTGCGGACAGCCGCAGGTAGACATCCTGGTCCAGACGTGGGCGCACGCCCGGCGGGGCAGACAGTTCGCGCCTGGCGCGGATTCGCGCTTCCATCGACAGTGCACGTGAGAAGCGCCGCTGGTAGCGAAGCTCAACAAGTTCATCGTCGCTGCGGTAGTCGGTGGACAACAGCCAGCCCGCGCCGGCACGACCGTACACAAGTCCCAGATGATGTCCCGGGCGTATGTCGTAGAGATTGATCGACGCTTGCCAGGCAAGGCCGGATGCCCGCCCGTCAGTGGGGACGCCCGCTTCCATACGCCGTTGCGTGCGCGGTGCGTAGCCGGCTTCGCCCGCGGCCAGCAGCAGCGTGCCCCGGTTTCCCATGGGCCATTGCGCGCCCAGGCGGCCCACGAGCGTGACATAGTCATCGCGGCGCGCGGCGTCGATCCCCTCCGAGGCCAGCGCAGAGGGCTTCCATGTCAACGCCACGACACGCTGCACCAGCGCTCCGGAAGGCTCAGTATTCTCCAGCGCTACAAACCCCGCGACGCGGCTTGATGAGGCCGAGAAGTCCAGCGGCCCACGGCGGGTCGAGCCGCCGCCCCCTGCCGCGTGGTGCTCAACGATCACGTGACTGCGCCAACCCCCGCTGAGTGCATGCGAAACATGTATGCCGTCGGTCCAGTTGATGCTGACGTTGGAGCTGTCATTGCGATCCAGGGATTTGTCGGCGACCCCCTGCAGCAGGAACCGGGACTGCAGGCGTCCGGCCTTCAGCCACCAGTGACCGTCGCTGGAGCGGTAGTTGAGCTGAAACTCATCGACGGTCACATCGCCCGGAAGGGTGGCAGAGTCCGTGGGGGTGGATGCGCGCAGGTAGACGCGTGTGTCGGGATCGTCGGCAGACCAGCTGCCCGCCAGCCGCGCACGCACGCTCCAGCCTGATCCCAGCGGCCGCTCTGCCGCAAGTCTGAGTCGCAGGCGCACATCGAGATCGTCTGTGCGATCGCCGGCACGCGTGCGTCGTTCCGAGGCGAATATGCCGCCGCGGGCATCGCCGCTGAACTGCCAGGATGCGTCTGTCTCCGTGGCTGCGTGCGCGTTTGTGATCCCGATGCCAGCCGCCAGGATGCCGCAGCGCAGCAGCGATGTCATGGCCCCGAGCGCACGGGACACAGGCGGCGATAGGTAAGCGTTTCGGGCGTGTGCTCCAGCATCCGTGAGGGCGTCGTACATGGCATGGTTCCTGGTGTCAGGTCGACGGCAATGGGCGATCCTTAACGTAACGGAAACATTATAGAAGACAACGGCTATGAGATGGCAGGGGTGCGCTCGGCCGGGAATCGCCCGCGGCTGCGGTTGGCGATACGCACCAGCGCCAGCATCACCGGCACTTCCACCAGCACGCCCACCACGGTCGCAAGTGCGGCACCCGACTGCAGGCCGAACAGCGCGATCGCGGCAGCCACGGCGAGTTCGAAGAAATTTGATGTGGCGATCAGCGCGCCGGGGGCCGCGACACGGTGCGGTACACGCCATGCCCAGCCCCAGCCGTAGGCGATGAAGAAGATCAGGAAGGTCTGGATCGTCAGCGGAATGGCGATCAGCAGAATATGCAGGGGGTTGCTCAAGATCCTTTCGCCCTGGAAAGCAAACAGCAGCACGATGGTCAGGATCAGGGCGGCTGGCGTGATCGAGCCGATGCGCTTCATGAAGACGGTGTCGAACCAGGCGACACCATGGCGACGGGTCAATGTGACACGCGTGATGTAGCCGGCCGCCAGCGGGATGACGATGTAGAGCAGCACGGACAATGCAACGGTATCCCACGGCACGGTGATATTGGACACGCCCAGCAGCAGGACCACGATCGGTGCGAATGCAAACAGCATGATCAGATCGTTGACCGCGACCTGGACCAGCGTGTAGGCAGCATCGCCACGCGTCAGGTAGCTCCACACGAACACCATAGCCGTACAGGGGGCTGCGCCCAGGAGGATTGCGCCCGCCAGGTACTCTCGCCCAAGTTCCTCGGGAATGAAGGGCGCAAATACGACCATCAGAAAGAACCAGGCGATGGCAAACATCGTGAACGGCTTGATCAGCCAGTTCACGGTGGTGGTGATGGTCAGTCCCCTGGGCTGGCGACGCACTTCAAGGATCGCCCCGAAGTCGATCTGCACCATCATCGGAAAGATCATCGCCCAGATCAGGATCGCCACCGGGATCGACACCTGGGCGTACTCGAAACCGGCCAGGGTTTCCGGCACCACGGGCGCGAACTGACCCAGCGCCACGCCAACCACGATGGCGATGATTATCCACAGCGTCAGGTAGCGACCGAAGATGCCCATGCCGTCGGCGGGGTCCGGGGTCTCGGGTGTGTTGCTGGCGGCGCTCATGAAGGACTGCGCTCCTTGCAGAAAGTCATTGCGCGCGCATGATAACGGACAGCCGTTACGCGATGGCTGAATGGGCGTGAGTCAGCAGTTCGCCACAGTCGCCGTACACGCGTAGCGTCGCGAGTTCATCAGCTCGCGTTCGCCCCAGGCCGACGATCGCCAGGGGCTTTTCTTGCGCGGCCGCCTGCCTGGCAAAACGATAGCCCGAGAACACCATCAAGGATGAGCCGACGATCAGCAGGGCTTCGGCCTGCCCTACGGTCTGCGTGGCCTCGCTCACCCAGGCGCGTGGCACCGCCTGGCCGAAGAACACCACATCCGGTTTCAGCACGCCGCCACAGGTTAGACACTCCGGCACCACAAACGCCTCGATCAAATCAGTCTTTACCTCGGCATCCCCGTCGGGCCGCTGGCCGGTGCTGGTACCGCTGAAATCAGGATTGGCCGCCTGCAGGCGAATCTGCATGGCCTCGCGGCCGGTCACCTCGCCGCAGTCCAGGCACAGCACCTGGTCAAGCCTGCCGTGCAGATCGATGACCTTCCGATGGCCGGCCTGCTGATGCAGGCGATCGACGTTCTGTGTGATCAGGCCCTCGAACAGATTGAAGCGCTCGAGTGCAGCCAGCGCCATGTGCGCGGTATTCGGCAGCGCTCGTCTGAATTGCTCCCAGCCCACCAGGCTGCGCGCCCAGTAGCGTTGGCGCACCCGCGCGCTGCCGCGGAAGTCCTCATACATGACGGGCCGGGCGTGTTTCCACTGGCCATCGGCGTCGCGGTAATCGGGAATCCCCGAGGCCGTGCTCACCCCGGCGCCGGTCAGCACGGCGATCCGACGGTGCTGACGGAGGAAGTCAGCGAGTTGCTCGGCCGCGGCGTCCCGTGCGCTGTCAGCCGGCGGTAATGCAGTGTCCATGCAGGTCATAGGTGTCCGCGGCGGTGATCTCGACCTCTGCGAACTCGCCGGCGCGAAGGGCTGCATGCGGTGCGAGGTGAACGGCGCCGTCGATCTCCGGTGCATCGGCGGCACTGCGGGCCACGGCACCCTCGGCATGCACCTCATCGACCAGGACCTGCATGCGTGCGCCGATCTTGGCGGCGAGTCTCGCAGAGGAAATTCGCGCGGCAGTCTGCATGAAGCGTGCGTGGCGCTCGGCCTTGATCTCGTCGGCGACCGGATCGGGCAGCGCGTTGGCGGCAGCGCCGTTTACCGGTGAATACTCGAAGCAGCCCACGCGGTCGAGCTGTGCCTCGTCCAGCCAGTCGAGCAATTCCTGGAACTCCGCTTCGCTCTCGCCCGGGAAGCCGACGATGAAAGTGCTGCGCAGCGTGATGTCGGGGCAGATCTCGCGCCAGGCGCGGATACGCGCCAGCGTGTTCTCGGCGGCTGCGGGCCTTCGCATCAGTTTGAGGATGCGCGGGCTGGCGTGCTGGAACGGGATGTCCAGGTAGGGCAGCACCCGGCCCTCGGCCATCAGCGGGATCACCGCATCGACGTGCGGGTAGGGATAGACGTAGTGCAGCCGCACCCACGCATCCAGCGACCCCAGTGCCGAGCAAAGCTCATTGAAGCGGGTCTTCAGTGGTCGTCCGTCCCAGAAATCCGTCCGATAACGCGTGTCCACACCATAGGCACTGGTGTCCTGGGAAATCACCAGCAGTTCGCGCACGCCGGCATCGACCAGGCGCTCGGCTTCGCTCATGACCTCGCCTATCGGGCGGCTGACGAGATCGCCTCGCATGGAGGGAATGATGCAGAAGCTGCAGCGATGGTTGCAGCCCTCGGAGATCTTCAGGTACGCATAGTGGCGTGGCGTGAGCCGGATGCCCTGCGGTGGCACCAGATCCATGAACGGATCATGCGCAGGCGGCAGCTGCTCGTGCACAGCCGACATCACCGCTTCATACGCATGTGGCCCGGTGACTTTCAGCACGCCGGGGTGGCGCTGTGTGATGGTCTCGGGACGGGCACCGAGGCAGCCAGTGACGATCACGCGGCCGTTGGCATCGAGCGCCTCGCCGATCGCCTCGAGCGATTCGTGAACAGCCTCGTCGATGAAACCGCATGTATTGACCACCACCAGATCGGCCGCTTCATAGCTCGGCGAGATCTCGTAGCCCTCGGCGCGAAGCTGCGTGAGGATGCGCTCGGAGTCCACCAGTGCCTTGGGGCAGCCGAGACTGACAAAACCGATGCGGTGCGGGTGAGAACTCACGGGGTGATTGCAATCCGGGGTGGCAAAGGCGAGATGCTACCGCGGCGGCGGTGGCGCGGTCACGTCGCCGTCGGTGGCGCCGCGTACGTGGCAGGCTTCAGGCCAGATTCGACAAGGCGGGCTTGTGTTCGTTCGCGCCGGGCAACTGCGGCCAATCGCCCGCAGCGAGCCATGCGGCCAGTTCCGCGGCCGGCAGTGGGCCGCTGATATGGTAGCCCTGTGCCTGGTCGCAGCGCATCCATTCGAGCATCGCCAGTTCTTCGTCGCACTCGATGCCCTCGGCGATGACCTTGAGTCCCAGACTGTGGCCCAATTCGATGGTTGAGCGCACGATCGTCGCGAGCTTGGGGCTTTCGTGCATGCCATAGACGAACGAACGATCGATCTTGAGTTCCTCGATGGGCAGACGCATCAGGTAGCTCAGCGAGGAGTAGCCCATGCCGTAGTCGTCGATCGCCAGGCCCACCCCGAGCGCACTGAGCGCCTCGAGGATGCCAAGCGCCTGCTCGGGATCCTCCATGAAACCGCTCTCGGTGACCTCCAGACACAGCAGGCCGGCGGGCAGCGCATGGCGCCTGAGCAGTCCCGCGACGATGCCGGGCAGTTCACGCACCATCAGGTCGCGGGCGGAGATGTTGACGGCGACGCGCAGACTCAAGCCCTGTCGATGCCACACGGCCGCCTGGCGCACGGCTTCGCGAAGCACCCAACGGGTCAGCACCTTGACGTAGCCGGTGTGTTCGGCAAACGGGATGAACTGCGCCGGCGATACGGCGCCGCGCTGCGGATGTTCCCAGCGAAGCAGCGCCTCGACCGCGGCGATGCTGCCGTCGGCCAGGTCCAGCTTGGGCTGGTAATGCAGGCACAGCTGGTCGGTCTCCACCGCGCAGCGCAGCTCGCCGAGCAGTGTGAGGTGGTCCTCGCGGGCCGTCTCGTGCGCAGGGTCGTAATGTGCGAAGCCCGCTTTGCGGGCCTTGGCGGCGTACATCGCCACGTCGGCATGCCGCTGCAGCGTGCCGGCCTCCTCACCATGCTCAGGGAAACTGGCAATGCCAATGCTCACACCCACATCCAGCGGCTGCCCGGCCACCATAAACGGGCGCTCGAGTGCCGCGAGTATGCGACCGGCCGTGTGCTGTGCATCCTCGGGTGTGTCTTCAGGCAGCAGCACCGCAAATTCATCACCGCCCAGCCGTGCCATCGTAGCGTCCTGCGGCAGCAGTGCCTGCAGGCGCACACTTACGCCGCTCAACAGCCGGTCACCAGCCTCGTGGCCAAGCGTATCGTTGACCTGTTTGAACCGGTCGAGATCCATGATCAACACCGAAAAGGGTCGCGGTCCGGCATCGGCCAGACGTTCGCGCAGGCGTGCATTGAACATGGCGCGATTGGGCAGATCGGTCAGCGTGTCACGGTAGGCCAGCCGCAGGATTTCCTGCTCGCGGGTCGCGATGTCCTGGCGCATGCGATCCAGGCTGCCGGCCAACGTGCCGATCTCATCGCGGCGTGCGACGCGCACATCATGCGAATAGTCGCCCAGCGCGAGTCGCCGGGCATCGCGTGCAAGCTGCGCGAGCGGACGGGTGATGCCCGAGGCGATCAATGCACTTCCCAGCACGGACACCAGAATGCTCAGTAGGCCAAGCATCACCAGTGTACGGCTGAGTTGTTCGAAACCCACCAGTGCACTGGCGGTGGGGCGCTGCAGCACGGCGTAGATGTCACCCGGCGCGTGCACGCCCAGCGAGAGCTCGCGCGTGCGATAGGCTTCGCCATCGAGCAGGACTGAGCGCGACTCACCTGCGGCGCCGCTGGCTGGCGCCTCGAGGCTTTGTCGTGCGTGAGGCGACAGGGAGGAGGCGGGCAC
>JBGTIC010000465.1:0-8084 GCA_041745895.1 Gammaproteobacteria bacterium | reverse complement strand
CGCGGCCGAGCTGCTCGACAGTGGCCGGATCCCGTGCCAGCAGCGCCTGGCCATGGTAGAGGGCCTGGGCGGCGACCTCACCTGCATGATTGACCCGCATGAGGCCGGCCGCATGTTCGCGTTCAGCCTCGCTCATCGCCCCATCGGGAAGCCGGGCAGCGGGGTTCGCCCGCGCCGCGACCGGCGGCACGGCCAGCGTTCGCAACAGGTTATCCGCGCCGGCGAGCAGCCGGTCCATGGGAGACAGATCGCGGGGATTCATGGGGGCAAAGTATACGGTAGACGGCTGCCGGGGTGCGCAGGGCCACCGGTGCCGTTAGACTACCGCGCTTTTCGAAAGGCGGCTGGTGTCCGTGGGCGCCTTTCCGGAGGACCCTTGATGAAGCGTTTTCTGCACGCATGCCTGTTGGGCGCCGGGGCTGGCCTTCTGCTGAGCGGGGCGCCCGCGCTGGCTGACGAAGACGCCGGCCCCTGGTCCGGGACGGCGCGCCTTGGCTACCTGTCGACCTCGGGCAATACAGACACAGACAATGTGAACGCGCGCTTCGAACTTGGCTACGCACCCGGACGCTGGAAACACAGCGGATTTGCGGCCGGGATCGGCGCGCGCGAGGAAGATCGAACGACCGCGGAGGCCTATGAGCTCGGCGCCAGAACTACTTATGATTTTAATGAGTTCGATTACCTGTTCGCGCAAGCCAGCTGGCGCAAGGACAAGTTCAGTGGCTATGACCAGCAGATCAGCGAGTCTGTAGGTTACGGCCGTCGGCTGATCAATACCCAGCGACAGCACCTGAACGTGGAAATCGGCGCGGGAGCTCGACAGGCGAAGCTGCGTGACGGCGCGAGCCGGAATGAGGCGATCCTGCGGTTCGGCAGTGACTACGAATATCGTTTCAACGATTTCGCCGCCTTCAACGTCGATCTCGCCGTGGAGAGCGGATCGGACAATACCTTCAGCGAGGCGGTTGCCGCGGTCAGAACCCAGCTGCTCGGGCGCCTGGCGCTGGTGGTGTCCTACACCGTGCGCAACAATTCCAGCGTTCCGGTGGGCACGAGTCGCACCGACACCTACTCGGCGTTGTCTCTGGAGTACAAGTTCTAGCCTGACCAGGGGCCTGCGCAAGCCGTTGGCTATTGCCTTGAATCACCGATTTGAGTACTCTTATCGGCTTTTCGACTGGAAGGGATGCCCCGGCATCAGCTTCGGCGTACGAAGTGCTTGGCCTAAGGGCGCCCCGGTGCACTCCAGAAGGTGCCTCGGCCCCCATCAAGACATTGATCCAGAAGATATTTTAGACTGAATAATCAGGAACCCCAGTTCATGAAAACGTTTTCGGCCAAGTCCCATGAGGTGCGGCGCGACTGGTATGTCGTCGATGCTACGGGCAAGACGCTGGGCCGGCTGGCGACCCAGATCGCCACGCGGCTGAAAGGCAAGCACAAGCCCGAGTACACGCCCCATGTGGATACCGGCGACTATATCGTCGTGATCAACGCCGAGAAGATCAACGTCACTGGCAACAAGCTCAAGGACAAGGTCTACTATCGCCACACCGGCTATATCGGCAACATGAAGTCCATCACGCTGGAAAAGCAGCTGGCCAAGGCACCTGAGCGGGTCATCGAGACGGCCGTGCAGGGCATGATGCCGAAGAATTCTCTGGGGCGCGAAATGCTGCGGAAGCTTCGGGTATTCGCCGGTCCCGCGCACCCGCATGCCGCCCAACAGCCATTGACGCTGGATCTGTGATTCCACGTTTCCTTATCTTCAACACGGACAAGTATTCATGACTGACGCAGTTCCTTACGGCACCGGCCGGCGCAAGACCTCTTCGGCACGGGTATTTCTGCGCCCGGGCAACGGCAGCATCGTCGTCAACGCCAAGCCACTGGATGTATTTTTCGGCCGCAAGACGGCCCAGATGATTGTTCGCCAGCCTCTCGAACTCACCGACCTGGCCGGCAAGTTCGATGTTTCCGTCACAGTCAGCGGCGGTGGCACCACGGGTCAGGCCGGCGCTATCCGCCATGGCATCACTCGCGCGTTGATGGAATACGATGAAACGCTCCGTCCGAGCCTGCGCAAGGCCGGTTTCGTTACCCGTGATGCGCGTGAGGTCGAACGCAAGAAGGTCGGCCTGCGCAAGGCGCGTCGGGCAACCCAGTACTCCAAGCGCTGATTCATGGTTTATTGGGGGATCGTCTAGCGGTAGGACTGCGGACTCTGACTCCGCCAACCCAGGTTCGAATCCTGGTCCCCCAGCCAACTCCCCCCCCGGTATACCGGGCAAAAAAATCCCGCCTCAAAGGCGGGATTTTTTTATTGTCGCCTGGCCAGGCCCGTGCTCATGGCTCGATCCGACGAATCCCTGCCGAGGAGCTGATCAGCACGACGTCGGCCCCGCGCTGCGCAAACAGTCCCACCGTGACCACACCGGCGATCTGATTGAAACGTCTTTCCATCTCGATCGGATTCATGATGTTGAGATTGTGCACATCGATGATGTGGTTGCCGTTGTCGCTGATGAAGTCGCTTCGCCACACCGGTCTGCCGCCGGCCTTCACCATCTGCCTGGATACATACGCGCGCGCCATCGGGATGACTTCAACTGGCAGGGGGAAACTTCCGAGTACACCCTTGAGCTTGCCTTCGTCAATGATGCAGACAAACTTGCGCGAAACAGCCGCCACGATCTTCTCGCGCGTCAATGCACCCCCCCCGCCCTTGATGAGGTGGCCATGCTTGGTCGCCTCGTCGGCGCCATCGACATAAAGATCCAGGTCGTTCACCGACGACAGTTCCACTGGTTCCAGGCCGATCGCGCTGAGCCGCTTGCTCGACGCCTCGGAACTCGACACCACTGCCTGCACCCGGTGGCGATGTGCCGCGAGCAGATCGATGAAGTGGTTGACCGTGGAGCCGGTACCGATCCCCAGCACTATTCCGTCTCGAAGTTCTTCCAGCGCCGCCGTGGCGACTGCCCGCTTGAGTTCGTCCTGTTTCATCTGTCCGCCTCCCGGCGAGTTGTGGAAACAAAAGTGCCCGCATCATGCGGGCACTCTTGCCGGCCCGGCCGCGCCGAACAGGGCGCTGACCGGAACCCAATCACAGCGGCCAGACTTCAGCCGGCGATCACCGTATTGCTAGCGGC
The DNA here is from genome assembly GCA_041745895.1 of Gammaproteobacteria bacterium. Taxonomy (GTDB): domain Bacteria; phylum Pseudomonadota; class Gammaproteobacteria; order Steroidobacterales; family PWYM01; genus PWYM01. The sequence goes on along the minus strand of JBGTIC010000465.1, from coordinate 4,929 downwards.
TTTTTTCCGCGTAGCAGTCTTCCGGCGGGTCGCCTTCTTTTTGGCGGCCTTTTTCTTAGCCGGCTTCTTCTTGGCTACCTTCTTTTTGGCTGCCTTCTTTTTGGCGGCCTTTTTTCTGGCTGGCTTCTTTTTGGCTGCTTTCTTTTTGGCTGCCTTTTTCTTGGCTGGCTTCTTCTTCGCAGCCTTTTTCTTAGCCGGCTTCTTCTTCGCTACTCTCTTTTTGGCAACCTTCTTTTTGGCTGCCTTCTTCTTCGCCGGCTTCTTGCGCGCGACCTTCCTTGCAACTTTCTTTCCGCCGCGCTTGGCTGCGCGAGCCTTCGCGGCAACCTTCTTACTCACTTTCTTTTTCGTAGAGGTCTTCTTTTTTGAAGCAGGTTTCTTAGCCATGGGTAGTCTCCGTGTCCAACGAGTTGGGTGTGTCCACGAGCGAGTATATACCAAAAGATCAAAATTTCCAGAGACTTAAAGCAAGTGATGAGACTTGCGTCACGACGGGTTCGGATTCGCGTGCTCATGGGTTCATGTTCAACGAAGTGTCGAAGTGGAAAATTCGCAACGACGAATGCACGGTGTCATGCGTGCGATGTGATCTATTCGAGCGAGAGAATGAACTTCCACTGCTGCTCGCTGACCGGCATCACGGACAAGCGGTTACCGCGCTGGAGTAACTGAAAACCCTTTAATTGCCCTGTGAAATGCGTTTTCAGCTCCTGCAGGCTCAGGGTTCTTGCGAGCTTGCGTACGAATCGGATGTCTACCATGTACCAGCGTGGATCGTCCGGGTCGCTCTTCGGATCGTAGTGCTTGTCCGCGGGGTCGAAGGCCGTGTGATCAGGGTAGCCCTCGCGTACGACCTCGGCGATACCGACGATCCCGGGTTCGGCACAATTGGAGTGATAGAAGAAAATCCGGTCACCTTTGCGCATCTGGTCGCGCAGCATGTTGCGCGCCTGGTAGTTGCGAACACCATCCCAGTGATCGCGCTTTGCCGGGCGTCGTGCCAGGTCGTCGATGCTGAATTCTTCCGGTTCCGATTTCACCAACCAGTAAGCCACGCTCTATCTCCAGGACAATGTCATGAGTCGAAACGGCGCAAGCCGTGCTCCGTGATGACCGCCCACAGGGGCACGTCCCACGGCGCGCGATGGAGCTGGGCCACCTGCTGGAAGTCGAAGGCGACGCCGACCAGCCGCGGGCGCCGCCAGACTTTGCGTTCACGCAGGAATGAGAAACGTCGGTCGAAATAACCGGCGCCCATGCCCAAGCGAGTGCCCGTGGCGTCAAAGGCGACCAGTGGGGTGAACACGAAGTCCAGATGACGCGCATCGATTCGGGCGTTGGCGGTGGCCGGCTCTGCGATACGGTAGCGATTCAGGCGCATCTCGGTGTGCGTTGTCCAGCGATGAAAATGCATGGTGCCGGGGCGGCCAGACTCGATGACTGGCAAGGCGACGCTGCGAGACCGGCCTCGCGCGGCGCGCAATGCATGCTGGATGTCGGGTTCACCATCGAAGGCCAGGTATCCGGCGATGATCCGGCTGCGGCAGCGCAGCAGGCGCAGCACGTGCCTGCACAGCAATGTCTCACGACGCTGGCGTTCGGCGCTGCCGAGCGTGCGGCGCCGGTGGCGCAAGTCACGACGCAGCGTCTGACGATCGCTCAACAGGGGCGCTGCCAGGCTGGCGAGAGATTGGAATAAAGAGGCGCCTCCCGCCTGTGCCGTCGCAAACCGTCGCTCTCGAACCAGAGTGGAAGGTGGGGTAAGCCGTGACAGCACAGGCTATCCGCACGAGGCGGTTTTGCACAAAGCTGCCGACAGGGCACAACCCCTAGATGGTGTATTAGGGTCGAAAGACTTCCAGGCCCACGTCGAACACTGCAGGAGGCGCCAGTCTGACCATGGTACATCAGTTCGGCTGTCAGAATTCCAGCTGACGTCCTTTCTGCACGGCAACTTCCACGCGCTCGCGCATGGATTTGAGCCGGTTGCCCAGGCTCGTCTCGATCTCCTCGTCGCGTCCGCGCACCTTGAGGAGCTCGTTGGCCATGTTGAGTGCTGCCATGACCGCGATCCGGTCCAGTCCGATCACCTTGCCGCTGTCGCGAATCTCGCGCATCTTGCCGTTGAGCATGGCTGCCGAATTGAGCAGGTCGGTACGCGCTTCGATCGGGCAGGAGATCTGGTACTCCTTTTCCAGGATTCGCACGCTCACCTGCGTCGTGGTTTCGCTCATGATCCCTGCTCCAACGCCTTCAGCCGTCCGATCATCGCCTCAACGCGCGCACGCACCTGTTCATTTTTCTGCAGCAGGCCGGCGCGCTCCGACATCAGCGCTTCCTGGCGCTGGCGAAGTGACCGGTTCTCCTCCTTGAGTTGTCCGCAGATCACCACAAGCTCGTCGAGCCTTCGCTCGAAACGCTCGAGTTCCAGCTCGAAGGGATGGCGTGCACGCTCACTGCTCATGGCGCGACTATAGAGCCACGCGCCGAGCAGGGTCAATAAAGCCACCGTTCCCCGGTGCTAGAATATCGGGATGGACTACGACCAGATGGCGGCGTCTCTGGCGCGGGCAGGCACGCAAGCCGATGCCGCGGAGTTGCACGGCAGTCTTTGCGGACGACTTTGCCTTCGTGGCGAGGCCAGCCTTTCCGAATGGTTGGCCGAGGCGCTGAGTGGCAGTGAGGCGCACAGCCCGGCACGTCTGGAAGCTGCACGCGAGCTTGCCGCGCTGCATGCCAGCGTGATGACACAGCTCGAGACTGGCGATATGTCACTTCAGCCCCTGCTGCCCGCCGACCACGAAGCGCTGGCAGGACGCGCCCAGGCGCTGGCGCTCTGGTCGACCGGATTTCTTCATGGACTGGCCTGCTGCGGTGTGCCCGAGCCGCGCCTGCTCGAGACCCGGCACAGCGCCCCGCACGTTGCCGAGTTCATGGGTGACCTTGCCGAGATTTCTCGCGCCTCGTTTGAACCCGATGAGGATGATGACAGCGAAGTGGCTGAGGCGGCTTTTGCAGAACTGGTGGAGTTCCTTAAGGTCGGTGTGCTGATGGCCTACGAGGAACTTGCCGTACTGCGTTCCGGCACGGCGCCTGAACAGCCTGCGCGACTTTCCTGACCACGGATGGGATCTTAGATGACGTTATCGAGGCTTGGCCAGAAGGAATTCTCCCGGCGCCGCCGCCAGCTGCTGCGCATGATCGGCCGGGGCGGTGCAGCCGTGTTGCCGGCAGCGCCCACCCGCCTGCGCAACCGCGACGTCGAGTACCCCTACCGCCAGGACAGTGACTTCTATTACCTGACGGGGTTTGCCGAGCCTGATGCGGTGGCGGTGCTGATTCCCGGCCGGGGGCATGCCGAGTACATATTGTTCTGCCGTGAGCGGGATCCGGCGCGTGAGACCTGGGATGGTCCGCGTGCCGGCCAGGATGGCGCGGTGGCCGACTATGGCGCCGACGACGCGTTTCCCATCGACGACATCGACGACATCCTGCCCGGGCTGCTGGAATCCTGCGAACGTGTCTATCACACGATGGGTATCCATCCGGAGTTCGATTCTCGCGTGATCGGCTGGGTGAATACGCTGCGCAATCGCGGCAGCGGAACACAGGTACCCCAGGAGTTCGTGTCGCTGGACCACCTGCTGCACGACATGCGCCTGTTCAAGAGTCGATCGGAGCAGGCGGCGATGCGACGCTCTGCGAAGGTGGGCGTGTCGGCGCACCTGCGGGCGATGCGCAGCGTACGTCCCGGCATGATGGAGTACGAAATCGAGGCCGAGTTCCTGCATGAGTTCCGACGTCACGGTGCGGCGCCTTCTTACCAGCCGATCGTCGGCGCAGGCGCGAACGCCTGCGTGTTGCACTACATCGCCAACGATGCGCGGGTCGAGGATGGCGATCTGCTGCTCATCGATGCGGGCTGCGAACTGGACTATTACGCCTGTGACATCACGCGGACCATGCCAGTGAATGGACGCTTCACCGAGGCTCAGCGCGCCATCTATGACATCGTGCTCGAGGCCCACCAGGCAGCGATCGCTCAGGTACAGCCCGGCAACCACTGGAACGACCCGCACGATGCGGCCGTGCGCGCAGTCACGCGCGGGCTCAAGCGTCTGGGGCTGCTGGAGGGTAGCCTTGCGACGCTGATTCGTGACGAGGCCTGCAAACGCTACTTCATGCACAAGACAGGCCACTGGCTGGGCATGGATGTGCATGACGTTGGCGACTATCGCGTCGAGGAGCACGCCCGCCTGCTCGAGCCGGGGATGGTGATGACAATCGAGCCCGGCATCTATATCCCTGACGGGGTGCGGGGTGTTCCGAAGCGCTGGCAGAACATTGGCGTGCGTATCGAGGATGATGTCGTCGTCACACGGGACGGTCACGAGGTGCTCACCCACGGCGTTCCGGTTGACCCGCACGAGATCGAGGCCGTGATGGCTGCCGGGCAGGCTGCGGGACACGCGGCATGAACGACCGCGCGCGCGAGGTTCTGATCGTCGGCGGCGGCATGGTGGGCGCAAGTCTGGCACTCGCGTTGGCTGAGGCTGGAAGCGCGGTGACGGTCGTCGAGCATCAGCCGGCCGGCGGTGACCTGGCCCCCAGCTTCGATGATCGCTGCACCGCGCTGTCGAATGCCAGCCAGCGCATTCTCGCCGGCTTGGGTCTGTGGGACGAGATCGCTGCGGAGGTTACGCCCATCAAGGCGATCCACGTCTCGGAGCGCGGCCGTATGGGCATGACGCGCATTCGTGCAGAGGATGAAGGTGTCGCTGCGCTCGGGTACACCATCATCAACAGGGTGCTCGGGCGAATTCTGTGGGATCGGCTGAAAGCCTGCGAGCGCGTCGAGCTGCTTGCGCCGGCGCAGGTCCTCAGCGTTGCCGCCGGCGCCGCGTCATCGCCCGTGGTGCGGGTGCAGCG
>JBGTIC010000464.1:0-1684 GCA_041745895.1 Gammaproteobacteria bacterium | reverse complement strand
CGGCGCATCGCCGCCGAGCCTGCCGGCGTCGTGGTGGTGTTGCGCAATCCGGAGAGCCCGCGCGAGCTCATGGGCACGGTGGCCTCGCTGGCCTCACCGGATGGGGAGGGTGCCGAACACGACTCGCGTCGCGACCGTGGCGAGGTGTTGCGCACTTATGGCACCGGGGCGCAGATCCTGCGCAACCTCGGCGTGCGCAGGATGCGTGTACTTTCCGCGCCAAAACAGATGCATGGCATTTCCGGGTTCGGTCTCGAGGTCGTCGACTACGTCGAGTCCGACTAGCCCGACTAGCCCGACTAGCCCGACGTATCCGCGCCCGGGGTCGACACACAATGCGCACCTGGTTCACGCGCCCGGGCGGTCAGGCATGCGATAATGCACCATCGAACCGCAAAACCAGGATCCGCAGATGCGCGACATCAATATCATCGAAGGAGCCCTCAACGGCGAGGGCTTGCGTGTGGGTGTGGTGGCCGCGCGCTTCAACGACTTTGTCGTCGAGAGCCTGCTGCGCGGGGCGGTGGACGCATTGAGTCGCCACGGCGTGGCACGAGGTGCCATCGACGTGGTGCGGGTGCCAGGTGCCTGGGAGCTTTCGCTGGCTGTGGCCGGGATGGCCCAAAGCGGCCGCTACGATGCGCTGGTCGCACTCGGCGCGGTCATCCGCGGGGCCACGCCGCATTTCGAGTATGTCGCCGGTGAGTGCGTGCGCGGCATCGGTCAGGCGGAGCGAACGCATGGTGTGCCAGTCGGTTTCGGTGTGCTGACCGTCGACACCATCGAGCAGGCCATCGAGCGTGCGGGTACCAAGGCGGGCAACAAGGGTGCCGACGCTGCGCTCAGCGCACTCGAGATGGCCAACCTGCTGCGACGACTGGCCCCGTAGGGTCCGCCCGATGGCCTCTCTTCGTGCCGCCGGGCTGAAGGCCCGCAGGCGTGCCCGCGAGTTCCTGATCCAGGCACTCTATCAGCACCAGCTGACCGGTCACGACGCAGATGAACTGCGTCGCCAGTTCACGGAGCGGGACAATTTCGCGACCGCTGACCAGCAGTATTTCGATGCGGTGCTCGGCGCCGTCATCGAGCGTCAGCACAGCCTCAACCAGCAGATTGCACTGCACGCCACACGCGGCGAGGATCAACTCGATCCTGTAGGCCGGGCGATCCTGTGGATCGGGCTCTTCGAGCTCACCCAGCGTCCCGACGTGCCTGAGCGCGTGGTCATCAACGAGGCCGTGGAATTGAGCAAGCGATTCGGCACGACGGACAGTCATCGCTTCGTCAATGCGCTGCTCGATCGCGCCCGACGCGAGGTGCAGGATGACTCCAGGAGGCCGGCGGACGACTGATGGGCACGCCGGCGGAGTTCGCGCTCATTCGCAGCTTGCTCACCGGCATGGATCAGGGTGAGGGCGTAGTGTTCGGTGTCGGCGACGATGCCGCCGTACTGGCGCCGCCTGCGAACCGTCACCTGGTCATGACCGTAGACACACTGGTCAGCGGCACGCATTTTTACGAAGACGCGGATGCCCGCGACATCGGTCATCGGGCACTGGCCGTGAGTCTCAGCGATCTGGCGGCGATGGGTGCCACGCCGTTGTGGGCCCTGCTGGCGCTGACGATGCCCAGGCCCGATGAGGCCTGGCTGGCCGCATTCGTCGCGGGGTTCAGGCCGCTGGCC
>JBGTIC010000463.1:0-3572 GCA_041745895.1 Gammaproteobacteria bacterium | reverse complement strand
ACGTGGTGTTCGGTGCGACCCGCGCCGGGCGCGCAGGCTCCGTGGCCGGGGCCAACGACATGGTCGGCTGCCTGATAAACACTTTGCCGGTGCGCGTTGGTATCGACGGCGACGCCGCATTGGGACCCTGGCTTGTCCAGTTGCGCGACAGTGAACGCGCGATACGTCCCTATGACCAGACGCCTCTGATGGCAGTGCAGGGCTACTCCGAGGTGGGGAACGGCCAGCCCCTGTTCGACAGCCTGATCGTGTTCGATCGCATGATCCTCGATTCGCAGATGAAGACGCTGGGTGAAGCCTATGCCACCCGCAGCTTCCGCCTGATCGAACGCACCAACTACCCGCTGACGCTCTACGCCTATGGCGAGCCGGGCGGCCTCGTGCTCAAGCTTGCCTACGATGAACCGCGCTTTGACGCGCGCAGCGCCGGCCAGGTGCTTGCCCGACTGGTAGGCCTGCTCGAGCAGATGGCCGATGGCGCGCAGACGAAGCTTTCAGAACTGCAGCTGCTCTCGACCGCTGAGCGCCATCGCGTGCTCTCCGAGTGGAACGATACGCACTGCGATTACCCCGAATCCCTGTGTATTCACGAGGCCTTCGAGGCGCAGGTGGCGCGCACGCCCGATGCCCAGGCGCTGATGTTTCGTGACCGCGCGATAAGCTTTCGCGAGCTTAACGAACGGGCGAATCGACTGGCCTACCATTTGCTGGGTCTGGGGGTCGGTCCGGATGTGCCGGTTGCCCTGTGCGCGGAGCGCGGCATCGAACTTATCGTCGGCCTGCTGGCCATTCACAAAGCCGGCGGCGCGTACCTGCCGCTGGATCCGGCGTATCCGCGCGACCGCCTGACGTTCATGATCGAAGATGCCGCCGCTCCCGTGCTGGTCACCCAGTCTCATCTGGAGCATCTGCTGGGCGGCCATCGCGCCCACTCGGTAATGCTCGATGACGAGCAGGTCTATGCCGGGCGGCCCGCGCACAACCCGCCGGGTCGTGTGGCCTCGTCAAACCTGGCTTACGTCATCTACACCTCCGGCTCCACCGGCAAACCCAAAGGCGTGATGCTCGAACATCGCAATGTGCAGAACTTCTTCACCGCGATGGATGCGAAGATTCCGCTGGCCGAAGGCGATACGCCAGGCACCTGGCTGGCCGTGACCAGCCTGTCATTCGACATCTCGGTGCTGGAGCTTTTGTGGACGCTGTCGCGGGGCCTGCGCGTGGTGCTGCATGAAGACCAGCAGCGCGCTGCCGCGGGTACCGTGCGACACGGCAAGCATGCCGACAAGGCCATCGAGTTCAGCCTGATGTATTTCTCCAGCGCCGATACCGCCGGTGCGGACAAGTACAAGTTGCTGCTGGAGGGTGCCAAGTTCGCCGATCGCCACGGATTTGCGGCGGTGTGGACACCGGAGCGTCACTTCCATGAGTTCGGCGGCCTTTATCCCAATCCTGCGCTGACGAGCACCGCACTGGCGATGGTTACCGAGCGCATCGCCATCCGCGCTGGAAGTGTCGTAGGCCCGCTGCATCACCCGGCGCGCGTCGCCGAGGAATGGGCCATGGCCGATAACCTCTCCAACGGTCGCGTGGGCATCGCCTTCGCCTCCGGGTGGGCGCCGCGCGATTTCGTGCTGGCCCCGGAGGCGCATGGCAAAAAGGAAGCGATGTTCGAGGGCATCGATGCGATCCAGCGCCTGTGGCGCGGCGAGGAGGTGGAGTTCCCCGGCCCCATGGGCAAGACCTTCCCGATCCGCACGCTGCCGCGACCGGTGCAGGCGAAGCTGCCGATGTGGCTGACCGCTGCCGGTTCGCCGGATACCTTCAAGGCGGCAGGGCGCATGGGCGCAGGGGTGCTCACCCACCTGCTGGGTCAGTCGATGGAGGAACTCGCCGACAAACTCGCCGCCTATCGCGAAGCCTGGCGCGAGGCCGGCCACGAGGGCCACGGCCATGTCACGCTGATGCTGCACACCTTCGTCGGCGAGGACAACGGGTCGGTGCGCGACACCGTGCGTCGGCCGATGATGAGCTACCTGGGTTCCTCGCTGGGCCTGGTCAAGGGCTTTGCTTCGAGCTGGACGGCGTTCAAAAAGCGCGCGGACGGCTCGACCAGTGTGGATGTGGATCTGGACTCGCTGAACGAAGAGGAGATGGAAGGGCTGCTGGAGTATTCCTTCGAGCGCTACTACGAGACCTCCGGGCTGTTCGGCGACGCCGAGCGCGCGCTGGGCATCGTCGACGACCTGAAGGGCTTAGGAATAGATGAGATTGCCTGTTTGATCGACTTCGGCGTGGACGAAAACCTCACCCTCGAACACCTGGCGCATCTGAACCGTGTGCGCGAGCTGGCCCAGCCGCCGGTGGCCGCTGCGACCGCCGATGCCACGCAGCGCGACGACTCGATCGCCGCACAGATCGACCGCTTCGCGGTGACGCACCTGCAGTGCACGCCTTCGCTGGCGAGCATGCTGGTGCAGGACGAGGCCGCGCGCGCGGCGCTTGGCCGCCTGCGGGTGATGATGGTGGGCGGTGAGGCATTCCCGCCCGCACTGGCCAGACAGCTTCGCGAAAGCGGTGTGGGCCGGCTGCTGAACATGTACGGGCCCACGGAGACTACGATCTGGTCGGCTGTGCACGAAGTGACAGCCGATGACGAGATCGTGCCTATCGGAAGGCCGATCACCAACAATACCGTGTATGTGCTCGATCCGGCCCGTCAGCCGGTGCTGCCGGGCGTGGCCGGCGAGCTCTACATCGGCGGGGCGGGGGTGGCGCGCGGTTATCTGGGGCGCCCTGAGCTCACTGCCGAGCGCTTTGTGCCCGATCCCTTCGCCAAGTCGGATGCAGCACGGATGTATCGCACCGGCGACCTTGTTCGCTGGCGCGATGATGGCGTGCTGGTGTTTCTGGGGCGTATCGACCACCAAGTGAAGATCCGCGGACACCGCATCGAACTCGGCGAGATCGAGGCTGCGTTGACGGAATTTTCCGGCGTGCGTGAGGCGGTGGTGATCCCGCGCGAGGATGTGCCCGGCGACGTGCGCTTGGTGGCCTACCTGCTGCCCGAGAATGCCGGAACAGAACTGCCGGCACGAGAGATCAAGGACTACCTGCGCGAGCATCTGCCCGAGGCGATGGTGCCCTCGCATTTCCTTACGCTGGAGCGCTTTCCGCAGACGCCGAACCGCAAGATCGACCGCAAGGCCTTGCCCGCGCCGATGGACGTGGCGCCGAAGGCACGCGCGACCCCGGCGGGGGGCGGCGCGCCGGCCAGCGAGATCGAGGCCAAAGTGCTGGCGGTGTGGCAGGAGGTGCTGCAGCTGCCGGCCATCGATATCGACGACAACTTCTTTGATCTGGGCGGGCATTCACTGCTGGCGGTGAAGGTGCATCGCAGGCTTAATGAGGCGCTTGAGCGCACGTTGGCCATCACCGATCTGTTCCGCTTCCCGACGGTCAAATCGCTGGCGGAATATCTGTCCGATGGCGAGTCGGGTGCATCACTCCAGGGCAGCCAGGACCGCGCGGCGATGCGGCGACAGGCGATGGCGTCACGCCGGGGTGCGAGA
>JBGTIC010000462.1:0-14936 GCA_041745895.1 Gammaproteobacteria bacterium | reverse complement strand
CAGCTGTATGTGACCGTATGCCTTGATGCGATGCCGGCGGCCGTGGCGCCGGGCGTCAGCGCACCCGCAGCGCTGGGGATCTCGCCGGACTTCATCATCGCCTGCCTGCACAGGATTCACGCGCTTGCGCGTACGCACGGGTGTCAGTGGCGCCTTGCCGATGTCGCCGAGTTCAATCCGCGATACGACATCGACGCACGCACCGCGCGCACCGCCGCGCGGGTGGTCTGGGAGCTGCATCGGCTTCGCTGACCAGGCGTCGGCCCGCATTAGGGCCGCAAGGTGTTCACGCTGCAGACCTTGCCGGGCTGCGAGGAGGCCTTCGAGGGCGGGGTCGGCCAGGTGGCCGGGTTCTCGCTCCACGCCGGGGTTGCGGCACAAGCAGACCAGCGCCACAAGCTCGAGCGGCTGTGTCGCTACATCAGCCGCCCGGCCATCTCGGAGCAGCGGCTGTCGCTCACGCCCAACGGCAACGTCCGCTACCAGCTCAATACACCCTACCGGGACGGCACGACGCACGTCGTCTTTGAGCCCCTGGATTTCATTGCCCGGCTGACCGCCCTGGTTCCGAAGCCGCGGGTCAACCTCACTCGCTTCCACGGGGTGTTTGCGCCCAACAGCCGCTACCGCGCGCGGGTCACCCCGGCGAGGCGTGGCAGGGGCACTGAGTACACCGCGAAGACAAACACAGAAGAGCCGCCGACGCCGGGCGAACGCCGCGCGGCGATGACGTGGGCGTAGCATCTGAAAAGGGTATTCGGCATCGACATCCAGACCTGCGCTGCCTGTGGCGGGGCGCTGCGGATCATCGCCTGCATCGAGGATCCGCAGGTGATCGAGAAGATCCTCGCCCACCTGGACAAGAAGACCACCGACTCATCGGGTTGGCCCCCGCCCTGCCGGGCGCCGCCGCAGCGCGGTTTGTTCGATGCACTCGATTCACCGGGATGATCTCGCCACAACGCTTTGCAGGCTGCGCCGATGATGGTGCGGTCTCGATGCCGGCTGGGCGGGTGGCATGCGCGGGCGTGAAAAGCGCGCCGACGGGCGAGTTGCTGCGGCGAATTCGGGTGCCCTGACACCACTGAGCGACGATCAGTGCGCGGCAGCGAGCGCCGCACGCAGGTATCGGCGTCGGTGAGGCGCGGGCAGCAGCCAGCGAAAAGGTGCTTTATTCGGCTTATAACCCGGACCGCATCGTGACCCTGGAGGACGGTCGCATCATCGCGGATACTGCGTTGCAAGAGCAGTATTCTCGATCACCATCGCCACGCCCTGGCCCACACCGACACACATCGTGCACAGGGCATAGCGAAGATTCTGCCCGACGAGCTGATGGACAGCGCTCGTGACCAGCCGTGCGCCAGACATCCCCAGCGGATGCCCCAGCGCAATCGCACCGCCATAGCGGTTGACCCGGCTGTCGTCGTCCGCAATGTCCAACGCTCGCAATACCGCCAGCGCCTGCGATGCGAATGCTTCGTTGAGTTCAATGACGTCCATGTCGTCGAGCGCAAGACCCGACTTCTCCATAACTTTCCTCGATGCCTCGATCGGTCCGACACCCATGATGCTCGGCGCGATGCCGGATTGAACACTCGCCACGACCCTTGCAAGAGGGGCGATCCCGTGTTTCTCGACGGCGTCGGCGGAGGCAAGCAGCAACGCGCAGGCCCCGTCGTTGAGTCCAGAGGCATTGCCAGCCGTCACCGTACCCTCAGCCCCGGTAACGGGAGCCAGGCGCGAAAGTCTCTCGACGGTGGTGTCCGGCCGAGGATGTTCATCTTGGATGACCTCGATGGGCATGCCCTTGCGTGACATGACCGTGACCGGACACAGTTCAGCGGAAAAGTCACCGCGCTCGATCGCGTGCGCAGCCTTTCTCTGGCTGCGGTAAGCAAACAGATCCTGGTCCGCGCGTGAGATATGGAACTTCCTCGCGACGTTGTCACCGGTCTCTACCATCGAGTCCACGCCGTATTGACTGGCCAGCTTCGCATTGATGAACCGCCATCCGAGGGTCGTGTCGAACATCTCGGCTGAACGATCGAAGGCTCGAGAGGCTTTGGAGATCACGAACGGCGCGCGGGACATTGACTCGACACCGCCGGCGAGGATCAGATCGGCACTGCCTGCCGCGATTGTGCTTGCAGCCATGGCCACGGCCGACATGCCGGAGCCGCAAAGACGGTTTACGGTGATCGCAGGGACGCACTCCGGCAGTCCGGCGAGCAGGACCGCCATACGCGCGACGTTGCGGTTGTCCTCGCCGGCCTGGTTGGCGCAGCCGAGAATCACGTCGTCGATGTCTCGCGCGTTCAGCGTCGCGTGACGCGCGAAAATCTGCGACAGAGGAACCGCCGCGAGATCATCAGGCCTGATCGACGAAAGCACGCCTGCGTATCGTCCGATGGGTGTCCGGACTGCGTCGCAGATGTAGGCGGGTCGACCGGTGTTCATTTCAAGACGACTTCGAAACGCGCCAGCGTCGATGCGCGGACGTCGTCGAGCGTGACGCCGGGCATGAGGCGGGTAAGTCGCATGGTCTGATCATCGAACCGGAACACACACTTTTCGGTGATCAGGACATCTACAGCCCCGCTGGCTGTGAGCGGCAATGTACATTTTTCGACAATTTTCGGCGCGCCATCCCGGTCTGTATGCGTCATTGTGACGATCAGCCGCCTGGCGCTGCAGGCGAGGTCCATCGCGCCGCCAACGCCGAGTACGGGCTTGCCCGGAACGGCCCAGTTGGCGAGATTGGCCTGCTCGTCAACCTGTAACCCCCCCATGATCGCGGCATCGACATGGCCGCCGCGAATCATGCCGAAGGAGGCACAACTGTCGAAGTAGCTCGTGCCGGGGATTGCCGAGACCGGCTGCTTTCCGGCATTCACGGGGTAGTCCAGAGCGCCGCCACTGCGCGGTGATGGGCCGACACCCAGCATGCCGTTCTCGGTGTGCAGCGTGATATCGTGAGCCGGTTCCAGGAGATCAGCTACCAGGGTCGGAATGCCGATGCCCAGGTTGACCACCTCGCCGGGCCTCAATTCAGCAAGCGCGGCGCGCGCCATCAGCAGTCTGGCTGCGTCTATTTCATCGCCCCCGGCTGAGCCGCTTGCTGACGAACCCAGGTGCTCGACGCGCAGAGGCGCCTGGACCAGGAAATCCACGAAGCAGGCGGGCGTATGAATGTGATTCGGGTCAAGGCTGCCCGCCTCGACGATCTCCTCGACCTCGGCAACGACAAGCCTGGCTGCGGTAGCCATCGCTGGATTGAAGTTCTGTTCGGTCATTCTGTACTGAAGATTGCCCGCGGTATCAGCCCGCCACGCGCGAATGAATGCAATGTCTCCACGTATTGCCGGTTGAAATACCTGGCTGACGCCGTCGATCACCCTGGTCTCCAGGTGTTCGCCCAGGGCCGTGGCTGCGGCCGTCGGTGTGAAGAATCCGCCGATGCCGGCGCCCCCGGCGCGCAGGGCTTCGGCGAGTGTGCCCTGGGGCAGGAGCTCGACTTCCAGCGCACCTTCCATTGCCGCGCGGACGACTTCCCGGTTGCTACTGAAGAACGAGCCAACGGCCCGGCGGATCTGTCGGTTGCGCAGCAGCCTGCCGCCGCCCATGCCGGCTTCTCCTACGTTGTTGCTGATGTAGATCAGGTCCCGCACCTCTGGTCGTTCGGCAAGCGCATGCAACAGGTGAACGGGATTGCCCGTCATGCCGAATCCGCCGACCAACAGCCGGTCTCCGCTGCGGACGAGCTGTGCCGCCTCTGCTGCGGAGATCTGTGGAAGTCTTTTCACCGGCTGGGTCGCTGTGCCAGATCGCCGCTACTGGAAGTTGACGGAAAAGTTCAGGCTCACGCGTCGCGGCTGATTCGCTTCGCCAAGATAGATCGACGATCCCGGGCTTGCGAGACCAAAGCGCCGCACGGCCTTGTTGCCCAGATTGCGGCCCACAAGCCCGATGCGATAGCGCTGCGACGGACTCGTGCCCCACACCGCTGCGTTGTACAGCTGGTAAGAGCCCTGGAAGACACCCGGACTCAGCGGTGTCTCGGTGTAGTACTCATCGGAATAGCTGATGTCCGCGCGGCCGAGCAGTTCCCAGCGGTTCGCGAGATAAGTGGAATATTCACCGTACACCGTGCCCTTCCATCTGGGCGCAAAGATCAGTGTCCGGTCGGTCAGGTCCTGGGTGCAGCCTGGGCCGGAGAGCGCAGCCTGGCCGGGCGTACAGGCCGCACGGGGAAAGCTTCGATAATAGGCGTCCGTGTAGGCCAGATTTCCGCCGATCAGCCAGTCGCGGCTCAACGCCCAGCGCGCGTCCATCTCGATGCCTTGGCTGATCGCCTCAGCTGCGTTTTGGACCTGGAAAGTAAAGGTGCCCGGCACGGATGCCGATACCTGAAGATCGTCGATCGCCATGCGAAACGCCGACACGTTGACCTCGAGCGATCCTTGGCGAAACAGGCCCTTGAGTCCGAGCTCAATTGAATTATTGACCTCGGGTTCATACTGAATCGAGTCCTGCGGGTTTGCAGTCACCCTGTCACTGAATCCGCCTGCCTTGTAGCCTTGAGACAGCGTACCGAACACCATCACCGTATCGGAGAGGTCGTACTGCACGGTGAACGAGGGCGTGAACTTTGATTCAGAGCGTGTCTCTTCAGGCCGGTCGATGGCCGCCTCGAGTGGTCCGAATGGGCCTGGGCCGACACTGTTGACAGTGTTCCTGTCATGGGGGGTTCCGAACGGCTCGTAGAAGCGATCGAACTTGTAGGTTTTCTTCTCGTCGGTATACCGTGCACCAAGCAAGGCCGTCAGCCGCTCCGTCATGCGGTAGCGAATCTGGCCGAATACGGCGTAGGTTCGCGTATTCTGGTCGAAGACCTCATTCTGCTGGATCCGAAGCGGCGCGCCTGGGAAGGTCGTCAGGTCGAAATCGGTGTTGCTGAAGCGATAGAGATCGGCGTCCTCGAAGTAGACACCGGTAATGAAGTCCAGAGGGCCGAGCGGGTCGGAGGTGAAACGGAACTCCTGCGAGAACGCCTGGTATTCCTCATCACGAAGCGCGATGTAGGCACCGCCGCCGATACCCATGTCGATAGCATAGAAGCGATCCACATACTCGTACTCCTGGTAGGCGGAGATGGAGAGAAACTCTCCGGCTGTGAAGCCATGCGAGACCTTGCCTACCGCGGCGCGGACCTCCTGGTCTCGATCCGGGCAGAAGCCCGGGAGGCGATGGACGACAGGTGGGTCGTCGGCACAGGCGTAATCGGCGTTCCAGTCCAGTGCACCGACCCAGTCCGGCGACAGGAAGCGAAACACGTTCTCCAATCCCGGGTTGCTTTCAGGTGCCGCCACAATCTCCAGTGTCGTGCTACCTACGGCCCTGTGCCTGCCGTATTCAAGCTTGAGATCGATCGTGGTGTTCTCGCCCAGATCCTGCTCGAGTTTCAGCCGAACACCCCATTCCTCGTGTTCTCCGCCGTCCGGCCCGTTCAAGCGGTTACGAACGTATCCGTCGCTGTCCGCATAGCGCACCGCTATGCGAGCGCGCGTGCTGTCGCCCAGGGGCCCAGATGCATGACCGCTTAAGTCGTAGAAGCCGCCCTGTGTGGCGTAGCGTCCGTATGCTGCATTGAAGTCCGCGTCAAAGACAGCGGTCGGCTGACCGGTGCGAATGATCATCGCCCCTGCCAGCGTGTTCTTGCCAAACAGCGTCCCCTGCGGGCCGCGCAGGATTTCGATCGACGAGACGTCGAGAAACCCGAGCATGCTGGCGGCACCGCGGCCGATATAGACATCATCGACGAATCGACCAACCGACTGCTCGATTGAATGCGAGGTGCCGGTACCGATGCCGCGTATGTACAGGTTGGGCAGAATCGTCGAAACGGAAGCTTCGAAATTCGGGATATAAATGGCGATTTCTGACATGTCCACGACACCCATCGTGTCGATGGTGTCGGCTGTGATGGCGGCGACGGACACGGGTACGTCGCGCAGACTCTCCTCTCGCTTGGTCGCACTGACGACAATTTCGTCAAGCACCTGGGCGTTAGCGCCGGTATTGACGCCAGCGGCCATCGCCAGCGCGATGCCGGCAGATAAAACTGAACGTGATCCCATATCCCCCCCAAGTATTAAGTCGTTGACCAATTTCGCCGGGAATCCAGAGCCCGGTGAAACCAGATCATCTATTGGATTGTCTGTGCAGCAGCCGTCCCATTGCCGACGACAGCTCGCTCGATGGATTCGCCGTCAGTTCCATCGCACGCCAGGCGACGATGAAGTCCGGACGCACGAGCAGTGCACCGTTTTCCTCGGTTTCCCGAAGACGGGCAAAATCGCCGTATGGGTCTTCGTATTCCTTGCCCGGTCCGATAATGTGGACATTGATGGCGACACCGAAGGCTTCGCTGGCTTCCCGCGCCGCCTCGACCCACCCCTCGCCACCCGTGCCGGTGATCAGCGAGAATTCTCCTCGGCCGCATAAATCCAGCGTCGAGACTTTCTTGCGATGATGTTCCAGCCATGCATGCGGAATAGGCGCGCCTGGCCGGCTGCTATGCTCGTGATAGAGTTCTGCATCTCTGCGGAAACCTGGATCGGGCGTTGCGTCCGGGATGACCGCAGAGGACGTGTAGCGCATATTCATCTCCACACCATGTGCGTTGTAGACGTAATGCGTTGAATCGATCGCCTTGATCAGGGCAGCCCGCTGCTTTGCGCCTTCCGGCGTCGCTGCCTTTCGCGCGGCCATGTTTCGGTGCATCTGTTCAGGGTCCTGGGTGTCGAACAGACCAAGCGCTTGAAGGATTGGCGGGAAGTCGCCGAGGCTCTTGTTCGCCCGCTTGACGATCTGCTCGGCAACCGGGGTGCGCTCAGCATCGTAGCTTTGCAGAAGCTCCTCGGAGGCCCGCCCTTCGAGCACAAGCTTGAGCTTCCATGCAAGATTGAAGGCATCCTGTATCGAGGTGTTGGAGCCCAGACCATTGGTCGGCGGGTGGCGATGCGTGGCGTCGCCCATACAGAAGACCCGCCCGTTGAAGTTGCGCGCCACGTACGCATTGTTGACGGTCCAGGTAGACGTGGAGTCGATTCGCACCGGTACGGTGGTATCGCCGATCAACTTGTGGACGATGCTGGTGGCAAGCTCATTGGTGAGTTCGGGCGCTCCGGCGTTGATGTTGTAGCCCCATATGGCGAGCCAGCGGTTCCAGGGTCGAACCATCCGTACCACGCCGATGCCAAGGCCGCCGACATCGGAGCCCGGTTGCATGACCCAGTAAAGTACGCTGGGCCGATGAGCGACATATCTGCTCAAGTCGGCCTCGAAGACCATGTTGATGGACCCGGACAGTCCCATCTCGCCGGTGACCGGCAGCGCGGCATCCTCGACCACTTTTGAATTTGCGCCATCAGCTCCGATCAGGTATCGCGAGCGCACGCAAAACTCGGCTCCTGTGGTACGGTCGAGCAATGTTGTGGTTACACCCTCGGCGTCCTGCTGCATGCTCATGTATTCGGTATCGAAGCGCACTTTCGCGCCTCGATGTGCCGCCGCGCGGACAAGGATTGGTTCGAGCAGATTTTGCGGGAGATCGCACATTGACGTTGGGCTGGCAAGCTCGTAGTCGGCGCGCCGCAGCGGGTGTGTGCCCCAGGTCTTGATACGTCCCAGCTCCTCGCCTGCGAGGCTTGTGCAGTAGGTGTTTTCCCCCATCAACTCTGCCGGCGTGGCCTGTGCAACGGCTTCGCCCTCGAGTCCGAGGTCCCGCAGCACCTCCATCGTCCGCTGGTTCGTGATGTGCGCGCGCGGTGTGCGCGCAGTCCACCCATACTTGTTGACGACCATGCAGCGCACGCCATAGGTCGACAGCAGCGCAGCTGCACTTGCGCCAGCAGGTCCAGTGCCAATGATCAGCACGTCGGTTTCGATCATGTTCTCGGAGTTCGCCATCTTCCCTCCCGAAGAGCATTGGTGGTCCCAAGGCTCACCCAAAAATACATCCCGGCCGTCAGCGCCATGGTGGTCGCTTCAAGCTACAGCCTGAACTACCTGGGAACGGTCGCGCTGGTAGTGCTTGAGCTTGTCCTTGTCCAGCGTTACGCCTATGCCTGGACCGTCTTCGGCCAGCCACAGCCTGAAGTCTTTGTAAATTGCCGGCTTCTCACACAGGTCGTCAGCCAGCAGCAGTGGTCCAATGAGCTCCCCGCCAAACGGCAGGTTCGACAACGTCGCGCACAGTTGCATGTTGGCAGCTGTGCCCAACGAAGACTCGAGGAAGGTTCCCATGTAGACCGAGATGCCTGCGGCGCTGGCGATCTCGGAGATTGCCTTCGTGTTACGCAGGCCCCCGCTTTTCATCACCTTCAGGGACACGCTGCGTGCGGCGCAGGTATAGCCGATCTTGAGCATGTCCTGTACCGAGCACATGCTCTCGTCAAGCATCATCTCCATGTCGAATCGCTGTTGCAAACGCGCCGAGCCAGCGAGGTTCCACCGGGGGAGCGGCTGCTCCATCAGTTCCAGCCCTGCATCGGCAAGGCGCTGCATCGCCCAGCTAGCGACGGATTCGCTCCACATTTCGTTCGGATCCGCCCTCACGCTGGCGCGATCCTCCAGCGCACGGGCGATCTTGCAAGCCCGCGCGACGTCTTCTTCCGGTGGCAATGCCCCCATCTTCAGCTTGAAGACACGGTGGAGTCCGAGATCGAGTTTCTCCTCGGCCTCGGCAATTTCGGCGTCGGCATCGCCAGTCGCAAGTGGCCAGCTGACGGCCAATGATTCACGTACCTTGCCACCAAACAGGTTGTAGAGTGGCTGTTGTATGGTCTTTCCAATCAGATCCATCACGGCCATCTCGATGCCGGCCTTCGCGAAATGATTGCCGTGCAGCTGCTGATCCATCTTGATTCGCAACTCTTCAACGGCGAAGGCGTCCGCGCCCACCAGCAGCGGTGCGAGATATCTGTCGATGTGGAGCTTGATTGACTCGACGCTCTCGCCGCCCCACCAAGGGCCGCTGGGTGTGACGGCCTCACCGATGCCGATGGCCCCCTCGTCAGAGCGGATGAAGATGATGACAAAGCTCTGATCGTTTGCTCCGAGCGCCGAGAAGCGCTGCAGAC
The DNA here is from genome assembly GCA_041745895.1 of Gammaproteobacteria bacterium. Lineage (GTDB taxonomy): Bacteria > Pseudomonadota > Gammaproteobacteria > Steroidobacterales > PWYM01 > PWYM01. Next base: position 5,790 of record JBGTIC010000462.1, on the reverse strand, counting down.
GCTTCAGCGGAAGATCGACGATGACGCACTCGACGGAGCGGATCCTGACACTGTTCATTACGTTGCTCGTGCCTCATGCGAAGTTGCAATGAGATGACGTGGGCGCCGGCTGCACTGGCTCTTGTCGAGGACGGGGCAGGGCGCGGCTGGGGCAAATTTAGGCCGCTGAGGCATTGCTGTAAAATACTTATTTGGGGCACTCTTCATACCGATCCGGTATGCTCGGGCCAGCGCGATCCGCGGTCGGCCGGAGCAGTCTGCTGCTTTCTATGGGGTAAGTCGTCGACGGGAGGGCGGGATGGAGCTCAGGCAGATTCGTTATTTCGTGGCGGTTGCGGAGGCGGGCAATCTCGGAGCGGCCGCCAGGAAGCTCCACATCTCACAGCCGCCGATTACCCGTCAGATCCACAAGCTTGAGCAGGAGATCGGCGGTGCGCTGTTCGTACGCACTCCGAAGGGCGTAGATCTCACCGATGCGGGCCAAGTGTTTCTGGTAGAGGCTCGCAGCATTCTTGCCAAGACAGGCCTTGCGATCGATCGCAGCCGGTCGGCACACCTGGGAGAAATAGGCAGCCTCGATGTGGGATTTATGGGGTCGCCGATCTACAGCACGGTGCCGAGGATCCTCCGATACTTCCGCACGCGCTCGCCGAGAGTCTCGATTTCCCTGCACCGAATGACCAAGCAGCACCAGGTCGACGCGCTGCGGGACGGCCGTTTGCACGTCGGATTCGCGCGCTACTACCCGAATGAGCCCGACCTGGTGTCCATGCTCGTGGAGGTCGAGAAACCCATGATCGCAATTTCCGGCCGATCGGAGCCGGCCGGCGCGACGATGCGTCTGGGAGATCTCCAGGATCAACCGTTGATCCTGTTTCCGACAGCCGATCGCCCTAACTTCGCCGACGCCGTTCTTGATTACTTCAAGCGCCTGGGCCAGAAGCCACGCGTCGGCCACACGGCCGAGGATCTCACCTCGGCCCTGGCGCTGACGGCCGCGGGTCTTGGCTATTGCCTTGTGCCCGCGACAACGGCGGCCATGACCTGGCCCGGGATCCAGTTTCTCTCGATCGCTCGCGCCAAGGCGACCATTCCAGTGCACTGCATTTACTGTGCCGAGCGCCAGTCCCCGGTTCTGCGTTCATTCCTGGAGGCCCTGCGCCATTACCAGGACGAGGCGAAGCGCAGCGAGTGAGCAATATCGTTCCGGTATCAAGAGGCCGACCAAAAGGTATTGGCGCGTATCGTGCGTGCGCAGGTAGATTCAGGTGCAACGTAATTGCAGCGCATGTACGTTCGGTCATGCGCATCGACATAACAGGGGGTATGAGATGAACGCCGTCGTCAATGACCATTCAGGTGCCAATACTCGCGTCAAGGCGATCGTAGAAGACCTCGTAGATGCGGTGTCTGAGGTTTTTGAGAAACACGACGTTACGTTCGCCGAGTACCGCGCCGGATTTTTTCATGTGATCAAGACCGGGCAGGCGGGCGAGCTGGGTCTCCTGATGGATATGCTGCTCTGCCAGCGTGTTTGTGACATTGAGATGAAGCACCGAAAGGGAACCCGCTCCAACGTAGAGGGCCCGTATTTCCTGCCGGATGCGCCGTACGTCCAGGACGCAGCGAAGGTACGCGGCGCAGTCGAGCCGCTGCGAATTCAGGCGACTGTGCGTGATCTGGAAGGAAATCCAATCCCGGGAGTTGATGTCGACCTCTGGTGGGCCGATCCGGACGGCAGATACAGTGGCTATTCGGAAGACTTCCCCAAGGAGTACTTCCGCTGCAAGGTCAAGACAGACAAGGGTGGGCGCTACTCGGTACTCGGATCGATGCCGAAGGAGTATTCGATCACCAAAGAGCGGCATGGGCCTACGGGCCTGCTTGTTGAACTACTGGGGAGGCAGGGCATGCGAACCATGCATGTTCACCAGAAGTATCACAAAGAGGGCTTTCTGCCGTTGACCACTCAAGCCTACTTCAACGGAGCAAGCTATCTGAACGAGGATCCGGTCTCCGCGGTATTCGAGGATCTGACCTATGACCTGACGCAGGGAGAGGACGGTATCCCAATTCTGAACATCGACATACGCCTGGACCCGGTGTCATAAGCAATACGTCATAGACAATAGCGGAGCAATCGCAAACCATGTGTCATGGAGTGGCCTCCCCAGCATTTCCCAAAGTCCCGTCCTTCCGGCCCTACGCGAAGCAGATTCAGGCCTCCGTGTTCGGAGATTCGGGCGCATCCCGGAGACTGGCAGTTTTGCCGGACATTTACGGCGCCAATCCTTTCTACCAGGGGTTCGCCGCTCATCTCGCAGCGCGTTCGTGTGTTGTCTATCTGATCGATACCTTTGCTGGGCTTGGCGACCTGCCAAAGGCGAGCCGTGAGGCCGCTTTCGAGAGAAGACACCGGCTGCGCGACCGGGAGTTCGTCGATGCCTTTGCAGAGTTTGTCAGTACAGAGGCCATCACCGGGGTTGTCGGATTCTGTCTGGGTGGGTTGTACGTGTTTGAGCTGGCGCGCCGCAACGTGCCCTGCAACCTCGTCGCCTTCTATCCGTTTCCGCAAGGTCTGGCGAATCAGAATGCCCTGGATGTGCCCTTCGACTATCTGGAAAAGGTCGAGAAGCGACATACAGTGCTGGTCGGAACTCAGGATGCGTCGCTGGGCCCCGAAAATCTGGCGCGCCTGCAACAGGTCGCCCAGCGCAATCGGGCCGTGGATCTCCATGTGTTCGAGGGCTCCGACCATGGCTTTCTGGCGGATCTCGCCGAGGAGCAGGAACACAGGCGCGCTAACGCCAGTCACGCCCTGGCGCTCTGCGAACAGGTACTAGGCGTGTCGAACGGCAGCGTGGATCCGCGGACGTGATTGAGCCGTTTATCTACACTGGCCTGCCGGCCCGTGTCGTCTTCGGTGCCGGTACTGTCGAGCGGGTCGCTGAAGAGATCCGTCGTCTGGACGCAAGCCGCGCGCTTGTTCTGACTACCGCGGAGCAGACCGCCCAAGGCCGGTATGTGGCCGAGATCGCAGGTGAACTGGCCGCTGGCGTTTACTGTGGGGCAGTCATGCATACACCGGTAAATGTCACCGAAAGCGCCCTGGCTGTCGTGCGCGAGAAACGCGTCGATTGCCTTGTCGCGATCGGCGGGGGATCGACGATCGGACTGGCGAAGGCCATCGCGTTGCGCACGGATCTGCCGCAGATTGCGGTGCCAACGACGTATGCTGGCTCTGAAATGACGCCCATTCTCGGCCAGACAGACGCGGCACTCAAGACGACGATCAGCGACCGGAAGGTCCTCCCGGAGACGGTCATCTATGATGTCGAACTCACCCTGACTTTGCCGGCTGTCATGTCGGGAACCAGTGGCATCAATGCCATTGCGCACGCCGTCGAGGCGCTTTACGCGCGTAACGGGAACCCGATCCTAAGCATGATGGCGGAAAAAGGCGTCGCCGCTTTGTTTCGAAGTCTCTCAGAGATCAAGAGCGATCCTGCCAACCTGGGCGCGCGGTCCGAGGCACTGTTCGGTGCCTGGTTGTGTGCCGTATGTCTGGGTGCAGGCGGAGTCGCTCTGCATCACAAGCTTTGTCACGTGTTGGGGGGGTCGTTCGGTCTTCCTCATGCGGAGACGCATACGATTGTCCTGCCGCATGCTCTTGCTCACAACGCGCCGGCGGTGCCGGCAGCGATGGAGGTGTTGGCCCGCGCGATCGGGGTCGAAGCTTCCGGTGTGTGCGCAGCGCTGTACGATCTTGCGGCGCGCATTGACGCCCCGACGGCTCTCAGGGACATTGGAATGGCGAGAACAGCGATTGACGACGCCGTCAGCATCGCCATGAAAAGCCCCTACTGGAATCCCCGCCCGATCGAAGAAAGCGGTATCCGCGATCTGCTTTTGGACGCATGGTCTGGCCGCCGCCCAGCCGAATAGCGGCTAGGGGCCGCGTTCCAGCCTAGTTTGATCGTCTCCCTCCTGCGAGTCGCCCCAGATTCGAAGTTGGAAGCCTTCCGGGCGGCCGTCAGGAGCGTGACCGGCGAAGCTGCAGCATCAGGATCGCCGTGGAGTAAGAAGACACGGAGTAGGGCACGCAGTACGTGAGGAGCATTTTCCACACTGGTGGCAGGTCTCCTCGCAGCAGAACGTCCCCCTGGTGGATCCCGATCAGGAGAGTGCCGACCACGAGCGCGACACGACAAGCACGCTTGGCGGTATATGGCAAGAACAGGGCGGCCCAGAACGATTGTGGTACCAAATCAGGCAGCGGTGTTGCGGGCATCACGGTCGTCCAACGCCTTGATAAATCTTCGCTCAGGGTTCTCGGTGCGCTTCGCTTGACTTTAGGATGCGGAGGCATCGTCGTAAAATACTTAGTAGACACAGCCTTCATACCGATCCGGTATGTCGCGCACCAGCGCCTCGCTGGTGGAGAGTACGCGGACGATCCAGTCCGCAATCACCGCGACAACAGCTCGATGTAAGGCTGGTAGCTGTAAACCTGATTCTTCTTCTGGTCGGTCATCTCCAATGACGATGCCCAGTTCTTCCAGAACTTTGACCGCCGCATTGGCGCTCGGAAAGCTGGTGTCCAGGCTTTTGCGCACCCGTACGATGGTGTGGTGTAGACCGTCGCGCGTGACGCGCGAGTGAATCAACGCAGCAGGCTGAGCACGTTCTGCGACAGCGCGTTGGCCTGCACCAGCATGGTCGTGCCGGTCTGCTGCAGTATCTGATCGCGAACCAGGCTGTGTGGCGAAGTCAGCGTCCTTGATCCGGCTGCGCGACGTCGTCAGGCTCTCGGAGGTGGTTTGCAGATTCGCGATGACCGATTCGAAGCGGTTCTGCAGCGGGCCCACCTGCGCGCGCTGGCCGTTGACCATCTCCAGCGCCCGGTCCATGGCCGCAATCGCCAGCGTCGCCGACTGGGGCGCGGCCAGTGAGACCGAGTCGATCCTGCTCTCCGCCGGCACGACCGCCAGGCTCACGCTCGAGACGTTCATCACCAGCGACTGCCCGAAGCCAAGGTCGGCCGTCGTGCCGCCAATGTTGTCCAGGCCAACGATCAGGCTCGCCTAGGCCACGTTGCGCACCGTCAGGTCGCCAGAGGCGGCATCGTAGTTCGCCGCATCGAAGGCCGCCGCGTCGCCTTCTATCCGCTTCCTGTTCGTCAGGCCAGCGCTTTGCCTGCGGCTTCCTCCAGATCCCCAGTCGCCCAGGGCACCCTTGCCGTCCGGCTAACACTTTCTACGAGCAGTTCCGCGACCGGCTGAACGACCGGCAAGCCAAGGTGGTCGAACGCATGTTCCGTGAAGGGCCGGACGGGTTCAAAGGGGGTCTCAGCGTGGAGAACTACATCGCCATGACCGGAACATCGCGTGCAACCACGACCCGGGATCTGCAAGATCTCGTGGCAATGGGTGCGCTCGCACGAACCGGGGAGCGGCGGCATACGCGGTATCGGTTGCTGATCTGATCTATGGTGAGCATCCGCATAATCCGGCCTCAACAGCCAGTGCTGGCGGCCGCACACCGGTTGGCCTTACGTTTCCTCTACCATGAAATTCTCCTGGTAGACCCTTTCGACGCGCTCGGATTCCTGATCCGTCAGTTCCCTGAACTCCTTCTCCCGCGCGCGCGCGGAAAGCCGGCCACTGTTCTGGTGCAGGAAACGAAACAGAAGGTCTATCGTGCCATCGGGCATGTCGATGAAGTTTTCGATGTCCTGCTTGAATTTATCGTACCGACGGAGAAACTCTGTCTGCGCCGGCAGGTCATGCT
>JBGTIC010000461.1:0-8993 GCA_041745895.1 Gammaproteobacteria bacterium | reverse complement strand
ACGCGCTGCTCCTGGGTCTCGATGCGGTCCTGATCCTCGTCACCTTCGTGATCGGGATCGGCGGTGAACTCACCCAGGCGACGTCGATAGCTGCCGCTTTGCAGCGAGCGCACCATGCGCGTCACCGTGCGCGAAAAATCGTCCAGGTCATTGCGGCCAAGCAGCCGGTTCAACTGTTCGAGGCCGCGACGACCGGGGAACGCCCAATAGGCCTCAACCGGACCGAGCGAGCGCAGCAAGGCATCCACTTTGCCGCGCACCTGCTCCCGACTGCGCTCGCGGGCGCCGCCAACGAGTTGTGTGGCCAGACTCTTGAGCGCTGTCCAGCGGTCGTTACGCAGCTGTGAGGCCGAGTAGTAGTCGCTGAGCGAGCCACTTCCAGCGGAGGCAGCCTGCGACGCGGGTTTCGCCGGTGTTGCGCTTGGCGTTATGTCCACGGGGTCAGCGACGACCTGGTCGTTGCGGCTGCGCTTGGGTGGCTTGCTCGTCCTGCTGGTCATGGGTGGCTCCTCGAATGCGTGAGTGGGTGCGGTGCGGCTCCGGTGGGGTTGAAGGATCGGGGTTGAAAGATCGGACAGTCGGCCTAGCGTTTGGGCTGCAGCGGCGCGCAGATCTCCGGCGCCGGCACGCCAACTCCGGCCTGTCCGCCCTGAGCCGGCATCTGCAATGGGCCGAGCGAGTGCAGGTAGTGATCGACACCGGCTTCGCGCCGATAGACGGAAAAGTCGACATTGCGGTCGCGAAAGCTTTTCAATGGCTGGCCGAGGCCATTCACGCCCGCCTCGCGCTGGCGTCGGACGCGGTCAAAATCGACCTCGATTGGCAAGGTCTCCGAACCTCCGCCGGCCTGCGCCAGAACGGTGCCCGTCGGGTCGACGATGCAGGAGCGGCCAATGCCGCCGGCATCCAGCCCATTGATGTCGAATACGTAGCATTGGAACTGCGCCGCGGTGGCGCGCGCAATGGCGATCTCCACATCACGATCAATGGTGCCGGTCAGCACCGGATGCAGCAGCACTTCAGCGCCCATCGCGGTCAGCGTGCGCGTGGTTTCCGGCAGCCAGATGTCGTAGCAGATCGAGAGGCCGCAGCGTCCCAGTCCTGGAATGTCGAACACGCAGAACTCGCTGCCGCCGGTGACCTCCTTCTCGTACGGCATGAACGGAAACATCTTGCGGTAGCGTGCGACCACCAAGCCCGCGGGATCGATCACCGATGCCGTGTTGTAGAGCTTGTCGTCCGCACCGCGCTCGAAGGTAGAGCCGGATATCAGCCAGACGTGATGCTTGGCGGCGGCTGCCTGCAGCGCCGCTTCTTCGGGGCCCGGAAGCTGCACAGGATGGTTGGCGACCGGGCCGCACATGGCGAGCTCGCTGAACACGATCATCTGAGTCCAGGGAAAGCGCAGCATCACCACGTCCATGCGATGCAGCATCGCGTCCAGATTGCTGGTGAGCGCGGGAACGGGCATCTGTACACCGGCGATAGCGAAGGGATGGGTCATGGATTTCCTTGTCTGATGACGGGCGCAGTTCGGATGGGACGTTACGGGTCTAGCCGGAGGCAGACGACGCCGCAAGCTCGCGCAGGACGCGGGCAAGAATGGCGACACCTTCGTTCATCAAGGAATCGCTGATGGTCAGCGGCATCAAGAAACGGATTACGTTGCCGCGCACGCCGCACGGGAGCACCACGAGGCCGCGCTGCGCGCATGCTTGAACGAGGGTTCGGGTCAGCGCCGCATTGGGCCGTGCTGGGTCAGCGTCCTCAATCAGCTCCATTGCGACCATCGCGCCCAGGCCACGGATATCACCAATCAATGGCGTCAACGCCGGTTCGCTGCGCAGCGCCTGGAGCTGAGCGCGCAGATTCTGACCGAGTTCTTCGGCGCGTTCGCAGAGGCGCTCGTCCTGGATCACGTCGAGCACTGCAAGCGCCGCGGCGCAGGCGATCGGTGAGCCTGCATACGTCCCGCCAAGGCCTCCCGGCGCGGGCGCGTCCATGATCTCTGCCTTGCCAATCACTGCGGAGATCGGAAAGCCGCCGCCCATGCTCTTGGCCACGGTCATCACGTCGGCCTCGATGCCGGCATGCTCGTGCGCAAACATGCGCCCGGTGCGGGCGAACCCGCTTTGCACCTCGTCGATGATCAGCACGATGCCGTACTGATCGCAAATCTGCCGCAGGGCGTGCAGAAACTCCGGCGCGGCCACAAAGAAACCGCCCTCGCCCTGCACCGGCTCGATGATGATGGCGGCCACTTGTGCCGGATCGATGTCCGCATGCAGCAGAGTTTCCAGCGCCTGCAGCGCATGTGCGACGCTGATACCGTGGTATGCAATCGGAAACGGCAGGTGATACACCTCGCCGGGCAGGGTGCCAAAGCCAGCTTTATAGGGCAGCACCTTGCCGGTCAGCGCCATGGCCATCATGGTGCGCCCGTGAAATGCGCCGGAGAACCCGATCACGCCGTTGCGCCGGGTATACGCGCGGGCGATCTTGACCGCGTTCTCAACCGCCTCCGCGCCGCTCGAAAACAGGATGCTCTTCTTCGCGCTCGGCCCAGGCGCCAGAGCATTCAGGCGCTCGGCAAGTTCGACGTACTCTGGATACGGCGTGATCTGGAAGCAGGTGTGACTGAATCGGTCCAACTGTGCTGCCACAGCCGCCTGCACTCGCGGATGCAGGTGGCCGGTATTGAGGACGGCAATACCAGAAGCAAAGTCGATGTAGCGACGCCCCTCAATATCCCACAGCTCGGCGTTTTTCGCGCGTTCAACGAACACCGGCAGCATGGTCGAAACCCCGCGCGGGACGGCAGCAACGCGTCGCGCCATCCATTGTGCGTTGGTGTTGATTGTGTTGGCCTCAGAGGGCTGAGTAGGGATCGATGGTGACATTGGGATTCCTCTGCAAGCGTTGAGGGCGTTTGGCGGGGCGCGCGACGCTACAACCCCGTGTCCGGATTTCTGACCGTCGCCGCTATTCAAGCGGGTGCGTCATGCGCCAGTCGAAAAGCGCCCGTGCTCCATGCGCGATCGTTGCTATGCGACGAAGACGAAGACGAACGTGGGCGCTCAAGTCAATGCGAGAGCCGCTTCATAGCTTTGCCTGGTCGCGCCGACGGGCATAGAGCAGGCCCAATAGAACCCCGAGCGTCACACCGAGCAGGCCGACCAGCAGCAGCATGAGCAGCATCGGCATTTGTGCGCCCATCCAGAGGAAGCTGACCGCGACCTCGCCAGTGTTCTGAATCACCACGATCAGCAGCAGGATGGACACCACGCCAGCGGTCCAGATCTTGAATTTTCTCATGCGTTCTCCTTTGGCCTGCAGTGGCGGGAGCGCTCGTGTCCTGAATGTAGCGAAAGAGAAAAGTCTGCATTCAAACCCGACTCTGGCTCACGTGCAGCGCTGACCTTGCACTCCACCGAAATCACAGTGCACCATAGCATTTGTAGAAATATTTGCGCAATAGTAAACTGTGTGCGCGCCGGGCGTGGAGTGCTCCCCGAGCCACGCATTGAAATCCCAGAACAAGGCCGACCAAGGCATGGAACGAATACTCAGAGAGCAGCGTCTACTCGGCGAACTGCGGGTGATCTTCAGCGCCACCAGACAACATATCGCCGCGGTCAAACGCGAGACGGGGGTCAGTGCCGCTCTGCTGTGGGCGCTGGATGAAGTGGTGCGAGATCCGGGCGTGAGCCCGGGCGATCTTGCGGAACGCCTCGGTGTGCACGCCACCACCGCCAGCAACCTGTGTTCGCGGCTGAAACAAAAAGGGTTGATCCGCTCACGACCCAATCCAAACGACCGCCGCGTCGCCCAACTACAAGCCACCCCCACCGGGCGCAAGCTCCGCGACCGCGCGCCGCAGCCGCGCAGCGGCGTAATCTCCACTGCAATCCACGCCCTCGACGATCAAACCCTGGATGCCGCGACCCTGGCCCTGGCGGCGCTGCGCCAGCAGGTCGCCGCACTCGGCTACTCGGACGATCCAATGGAAACCATGACCGGCAGCTAGTTGGCTCTGACCATTGCGTAAGCTCCCCCAGGCGGGCGATCGGCTGGGACTGGGTATTTTTCGCACTTTTCATGGTGACCGTGAGCTTAGGGGATAGACTAGACGGCTCAGGGCACGCCAGTTGACTGCCCAGCCATCCAACGAGCCTACGCGGTGTGCGCCGTTCTCGCCACTTCACAGCTTAGAATGTCGCACCTTTGTTGCGGTTCGCCCGAGCGATTACCGACGATGCGGTGTATGTCACCGATGCAAAGCGGCCGGTGATCTATCGGCTGCCGCTGGACAGCGATGGCGGACTCCCGGCCAATGCTGACGGCGTCGAAGAAATCATGCTGCCGGCAGAATTCGATATCGACGACGAAACCTTCTGTTGCGGAGCAAACGCCATCGTAGCCTCGGACGACGGACAAACCCTTATTGTTGGTCACTCCAATCTTTCGATGATCTATCGCGTCGACTTGAGCGATGCCAGCGTCGTCCCGGATACTGGGTCACCGAACTGAGAGACGCGGTTGATGGCGCGGATCTGATCAGCGCAGGTCTATCCGGTAGCTGGTTCAATCCGGAGCGGGGACCGAGGACACATCGATTTTTGATTCACTGATTGTCGGGAGTCATCTGGGATGACCGCATGTTTGGGTCGAGTCTGAGGTGGGCTGCGAGTTTTTGGCGGTTTTCGGGGCTGAAAGGCCGAAGTTCGGTCCGATCTGATCGCTGCCGCTCCCGAGCTTTCGCGCAGTCTCGCGACCGACTGATGGCGCAAGAATCGGCTTACGGGCGTGGCGGCGAGCTTACATCGGGGAACCCTGTGGGTGCCTGGCTCTCGCCCGATCCGAGTACCGATTCACATCGAACTCAATCGTGCTCGTGCGTGAGACCATGGAGCGGCGCGCACGACGCCAACACGGAGATCCGCGCGACGCTGAATCAACTCGGTACGCCACGCCTCCGCGATTGAATGCTCCTGGTCCGCAACCGCTGAGCACAAAGAGGCGTCCGCAATGATCCTCCTGCTCGCCTTCTTGCGCGTCCCCTACTGGCGTTCGAAGCGCTGCCAAGCGCTCGGCGCCCATGCACCTGCTCATTGCAGGTCCTGTTACCAGACTCAAACCAGGGGAAGTACTTTGAGCACTCGAAACCCAAGCCAACTCGGCACCCTCGCGCTGTGCGGCGGCTTCGCCCAGACCACGTCGGCGCAGGAAGTCGGGGAGGCGCAGGAAGTCGGGGACACCCACTTTTCGAACGCCGGGATCAGCGACAGCATTACGACGCGTGCGCTCTGTCGCGGCGAAAAGCGCCGGGGGACTGCTGTGCGGCGCGCTCGGCCTGGGGGAGACCGGTGCCTTATGCACTTCGCGCCAGATTCTGCTCGCACTGGAAGGCGACTGGATTCTACGTCATCAACGGTTGGAGGGAAAATGTCAAAGCTTGTAGTGTCTTTGCTGTCCGGGGCGTTCTGGATGGCCGCATTCGCGGGTGTGGCCAATGCCGAATGCACGATTTCCGAGCATTTCAACTACGAGGGGCAGGCCGGCGTGGTGCAGGACAACGATCTCCTGCGATTCACCGACGACAATCGCACCTTGATCAGCAACCGACAAGTGAGAGAGTTTCGCGACGCCTCCTGGTTGAAAAAAATCTCGTCGGTCAAGATGACGGAACATTGCAAGGCGGTATTCTGGAACGAGAACGGTGTGCAATTTACCTTCACGGCTGATACGCCGGCCTTTGCAGAGGACCTCAATGACCAGAGTATCGCGGTTTATTGCGAATGCGGGGCGGCCCACTCGGCCGTTCATGCTGCAGGTGAACCTTCATCCGGCGCCACGGGGACCGCGGGCGCCAAAGGTACCTTCGAGTTCAAGCCAGGCGACTGGAAGCAGGGTGTCACCAGTTGGTGGATGGACTCCGATGGAATGGCTCCGGGAGTCGCCGGTTGCCATATCGGCACCGACAGCGAGGGCCGGCCCAACGGTCGGATGTTTGGAGAGGCGTGTCTGCCTGACGGGCGCCTGGTCGAGTCAAATCCGGGCGCGAGAGAACTGCACAAACACATCGACGATACCGGGCATCCCGACACCTTTGATTGTCATGAATGGTGTACTGGCGAGGGCTACACCGGCGGCAGTTGCAGAGCAGCCGCAGCACCCCCCTGCGAGTCGTCCGCGATCTGCGCGTGCGAGTGAGCATTGCGCGGCATGGGTCGGGCTGGCGTGGGCGTCGTTGCAGGAAATGTCCTCGCAAATGCGAATGCGGACCCTGCTTCCAAGCTTGCGCGCGGTCTCGCGGATGCGCTGTCGGAGGAAGCAGGCCGATGTGGCCCGCGCCGCGTTGTCTCGATGGTCGCTGCCAGGTTGATCGCGGGTCTCACCGGCTGCGCACGATCGCCTCGTTCATTTCGAAGCAGATCAAGAGCGCCGCTGAACCCGATCGGATGTGGCTGTGCGGCTTTTGTCCGCGCACGGCGTCGATCGGGTACAACGGCCTACCGGCTATGCCGTCGGCAAACGACGCTGCGGCATTGGCTCTGGATCGAGATCGAACATCAGGTGCCAGTACTCCCATGAGCGGGGATCGATTATCCCTGGCGGGGCATTCCGCAATGCGTAGCGAAAGTCCTCGTCACTCAGATAGCTGCGTAGCTGCGCCATATCGCTGGCCCGCCCGTAGCGAAAGGCATAGGCGAGAAAACGGATTGGGTGATTCAATGCTTGTTCAGGGGCTTCGAACCAGACCAGTCGACGGGCGAGATCCAGATTCTGCTCGGTGTGTGGCAGTTTGATCATGCGGGTGGGCTTCACAGCTGCGGAAGCGAGCGTGGATCGCAAGCCCGGATCGCTCGCAGCAGGTCGCGCCGAATCCCGTCCGGCACTGTGGAGAGGTTGCCGTCGTCGTAGAAACACAGACTCTTCAAGGTAATCTCCGGGGTGAAGCTGGACCCGTACAGGTGCGCCGCTGCTGCCAGCATCTCGGGCAGTTCGAGCTTCGTCTGTGTAAGCAATGCGTGAATATCCAGGTAATCCTTCGCTTCGGCCCGCTTTTGTACGACCAAGGCTTTCATTCCGGCCAATTCCAACAAGTTGCCCACCGCTATCCGGGGCTGCGTATGGACGATGGGCGGTCGCAACAGCGGAAGGCGAGGGACGCCAAAGAACGACACCAACACGGGACCCTGCCGTTGCACGCGCACGGTCAGGGTGTTGGCTTCCACCTGCAGCGGCTCCGACGCCGCGAGAAAGTCGACATGGTCCATCAATCGCTGTGGATCGATGTCGGCTCTGGCGAAGAAATCAAAGTCGACCGATTGACGGTGTCCGAGTTGCAGCGCGATCGCCGTGCCGCCGTAGAGCACGAAGCCATCCGGTACGCTCGAAAGCTCATCCCACAACGCACGTTGCGCCGAAGGCAACACGGACAGGTGCAAATGGCTCATGTCGCCACGCTAGCGCAAGTTCCCCCCGCCCTCAAGTCAAAGCCACGCATCGGAAGCGGCAGAGCTTGGCCAGGCCCCGCGAACCCTTCAGACGACCAACATCACCGTCGATGCCGCCCGATCGCCGTGGCCACTGCGGCCAACCCCGGCTGCGCACGATCGCCTCGTTCATTCCGAAGCAGATCGAGAGCGCCGCTGAACCCGATCGGACGTGGTTGCGCGGCGTTTGTTAGTCTGCTCCTGTTTGTCGACTCAACGTAGAGCCAACTGTGCCTTCATCGCCAAACAGTCCGCGAACCGCACCACGACGTGCCCTCGACGGCCTCCCAACGCACGTCCATGAAACGTCCGGACTGGAAGTTCTGACCGGTTGACCTGTCGACGCCGCACAGGAAGGACTTGCGCACACAGCGGGACAGTCCGCGCGGCTGAGTGCTCTGTTGTCATCACGGGTTGCCTAGCGGCAGATAAAACGTCTGCGATTTCGCCATCACCGGCTGGAAGCCATAGGCGCGATAGAAGCTGGCAGCATTCTCGTGCAAAGCGTCCACAATCAGCACCCTCACTCCGAGTTGCTCGCGCAACCCCAGACAGCGCGCAACGGCATGCGCCAACAGATATGCGCTTAGCTCAGAGCTCCCGACAGACGATCCGGATCGTCAGTCCTCGTTTACTCGCCTTCGCGAGCGAGGCAGGGGCTTCTGCCACGCCGCCGATTCCCGGGCTGGCTGAATGGCTGCGGTGGCACGTAGAATCCGGGGGTCGGCGGCGCTTGCGTCGCGCAGGGGGGCCCGACATGCTCCAACCCACGCCGGGACAGAGTTTTGGTCCCTATGCTGTCATCGCGCCACTCGGGCGCGGTGGCATGGCGGCCGTGTACCGTGCGGTCGATCCGCAGCTTGGCCGGGAAGTGGCGCTCAAGGTGCTTCCGTCGGAGTTGACCCGGCAGCCTGGCTTTGGCGAGCGCTTCGAGCGCGAAGCGCGGCTGATCGCGCGGTTGGAACATCCCAACATCGTCCCTCTGTATGCCAGCGGCATCGAGAATGGCGTGCCTTGGATGGCGCTGCGTCTGGTGCCGGGCGGCACGATGCAGGATCGGTTGGAGGCCGGACCACTGGGTCTGGATGAGGGAATCGCGCTGTTCCGCCAGGTGGCCCGCGCGCTCGACTACGCTCATGCGCAAGGGGTGGTGCACCGCGATCTGAAACCGCAGAACCTGCTGATCGGCCACGGCGGCGAAGTCTATCTGGCCGATTTTGGCATCGCCCGCCTGATCGAGGGTGGGACTGCACTGACCGGCACCGGCTCGGTGCTCGGTACGCCGCTGTACATGGCGCCGGAACAGGCCCAGGGGCTGGCCATCGGGCCGGCCTGCGATCTGTATGCGCTGGCGGTGATGTTGTACCTGTGGCAATGCGGCGAGGTGCCATTCAACGCCGAGACACCCCTGGCGGTGCTTTTGAAGCATGTGCAGGAGCCTGTTCCCGACGCGCCGATGGCGCGCATGCCGGCGCTGGCGCAAGGCGTGCTGCG
>JBGTIC010000460.1:0-2181 GCA_041745895.1 Gammaproteobacteria bacterium | reverse complement strand
CCCGCGCAGTCGGCGCCCGTCGTGCGCGGCTGGATCGGCGGTGGCGTGGAATTGCTGCTTACGCGCGCAATGCGCGCGTTTGCCCTGGACCCGGACGATCACGCCGCCAAGGCCCGCCTGGTCGGACGATTTGCCGAGCATTATCACCAGTGTCTGGGCGACGGCGTCAGCGTCTACCCTGGCATGGTCGAGCTGTTGCAGCGCCTCTTTGATGATGGCATGCCACTGGGCATGGTCACGAACAAGCCGCGGGAGTTTGCCGTGCCGCTGCTCGAGGCACTGCGGCTGGCGCCGCTGTTTTCGGCGACTGTCTGTGGTGATGACCTGCCGCGACGCAAGCCTGATCCGCTGCCGGTGGTCACAGCCGCCTCGGCCCTGGGCGTGGCCGCCGGGCGCACCTGGATGGTCGGTGACTCGCTGGCCGACGTGCAGTCGGCCAATGACGCCGGCTGCGTCTCGGTGCTCATGGCCTACGGTTACGGCAGCGACGATCCCCAGGCGCGTGCGCAGGCGCGCATGCATGCCCTGGATGTCGCGCAATTGCGAAGCCTGCTGTATCCACGGTAGTCTTACGCGGTTTTGCGTCGACCATCGACCTGATACCCCCGACATGACGCGCAGCCGGGTCGCGCCTTGCGTCACGGCTGCAGGACGGCCTTTGGCATGACAGACAGCAAGTGGATTGTTCACAAGTTCGGCGGCAGCAGCCTCGCCACGGCCGAGCGTTTTCGGCGCGTGGCCGATATTGTCGTGGCGCAGCAGCGCGGCCGCTTGGGCATCGTCGTGTCTGCAATCGGCGGCTTCACCGATGCCTTGCTGGGCCTGGTGGCATCGGCGTCTCGTGGCACCGAGACACCTGATACGGCGCTGGCGGAGCTTCGCATGCGCTATCAGGGCATCGTCGAGGAGCTGCTCGATGAGTCGGCGCGCGGTCCGGTACTGGCGGCCTTTGAGCGTGACTGTGACGACATCCGCCATGTGCTGCAGGCGCTGCTGCTGGTGCGTGCCGCCTCCCCACGAAGCCGTGATCTGGTCGGCGGGTTCGGTGAGCTTTGGTCAGCCCGGTTGATGACTGCGTATCTGGCGACCCGGAAAGATCTGTCACTGGCGGTCGACTGGCTGGACGCCCGCCAGGTGCTCATCGTGGAGCCCGGAGAGATGGGGCCGGCGGTTTGCTGGGAGGAGACCCAGCGCAGGCTTGCCGAGCGCGGACTGGCGAACTTTGCGGGCATCGTGGTCATTACCGGCTTCATCGCCACCGATACCGAGGGTCTGCAGACCACGCTGGGCCGAGACGGCAGCGACTACTCCGCCTCGATCTTCGGCGCGCTGCTCAGTGCATCCGAGATCAACATCTGGACCGACGTCAGCGGCGTGATGAGCGGCGATCCCGGGCGGGTGCCCGAAGCGGCGGTGATCACCGACCTGTCCTACAGCGAAGCCATGGAGCTGGCCTATTTCGGCGCGCGAGTGCTGCATCCTCAGACCATGGCACCGGCGGTGCGTGACAGTATTCCGATCCGCATCCGCAGCACCTTCGACCCGACCGGGCGGGGTACGCGCGTGGCTGCCGATCCTCCCGCCGGTCAGCGGGTCAAGGGCGTCAGCGCGGTCGACGGTGTGGCGCTGATCAACCTGGAGGGCGCCGGCATGATCGGTGTGCCGGGCACCGCCGATCGCCTGTTTGGCGCCCTTCGCGCAGCCGGCGTGTCGGTGATCCTGATCTCGCAGGGCAGCTCGGAGCACTCGATCTGCTTTGCCGTACCGGAGGCCTCCGCCGAACAGGTGCGCCGCGTGGTCGAGCGCGCGTTTGCCAGCGAACTCCAGCAGGGCCTGGTCAACCGGGTGGGCGTGTCGCGCAAGTGCAGTATTCTCGCCGTGGTCGGCGATGGTATGGCCGGTTTGCCGGGTGTGGCCGGGCGCTTCTTCGGCACACTGGGGCGCGCCGGCATCAACGTGCGCGCGATCGCCCAGGGTGCCTCGGAGCGCAACATCTCGGCCGTGGTGGATACCGAGGATGCCGCACGCGCCGTGCGGGCCGTGCATTCCAGTTTTTACCTGTCGGCCAAGACGCTTTCCATCGGCATCATCGGGCCGGGCACCGTGGGTGGTGCACTCCTGGCGCAGCTGCATGCCGAGCGCGAGCGCCTGCGACGCGAGTTCAACCTGGACCTGCGCGTC
>JBGTIC010000459.1:0-2226 GCA_041745895.1 Gammaproteobacteria bacterium | reverse complement strand
GCGCGCTGCGCAGCGCCAGGCAGCCGGACGGCGCGCTGCGCGTGGTACTCGATCTGGCCAGCTCAGCGCAACCGCGCAGTTTCCTGCTCGCACCCAATGAAACTTATGGCCACCGCCTGGTCATCGATCTTGCGCCCCGTGGTGAGGTGGCCCGTCCGGTGAAGCGCCTGCCCGCTCCGCAAGGCCGCGGCCGGGATCTTGTCATCGCGATCGATCCCGGTCACGGCGGCGAGGACCCGGGCGCCATCGGCCGTGGTGGCACGCGCGAAAAGGATGTGGTGCTGGCAATCGGTCGGGAACTGTCCCGCCGCGTCGACGCTGAACCCGGCATGCGTGCAGTGCTGATCCGCGATGGCGACTACTTCATTCCGCTGCGCGGTCGCATCGAGCGGGCGCGTGCACACCAGGCAGATCTGTTCGTATCCATCCATGCGGATGCCTATCACAACCAGTCGGCCAGCGGTGCCACGGTGTACGTGCTCTCCCAGCGCGGTGCCAGCGACGAGGTGGCCCGTCGCGTCGCCGCCCGCGAAAACGCCTCGGACCTGATCGGGGGTGTGACGCTGGCCGACAAGGACGACATGCTGGCATCGGTGTTGCTGGATCTCTCGCAGAGCGCGTCACTTTCCGTGGGTGCGGCGGTCGGCCAGAGCATGATCCGGGAGATGGGGCACGTCACGCGCATGCGTCGTGACCAGGTGCAGCGTGCGCCCTTCGTCGTGCTCAAATCGCCGGACATTCCCTCGCTGCTGGTGGAGACCGCCTACATCTCCAACCCTGCCGAGGAGCGGGGTCTGTCCGATCGCGCTCATCAGCGGCGCCTGGCCGATGCGATGCTGGTCGGTATCCGCAAATACTTTCACGACAATCCGCCCCCCGACACCTATATCGCGCGGATGCGCAGCGAGGGCTTGCGGGTGCCGGCGCGCTATGTCGTGGCCAGAGGCGACACGCTCAGCGGCATCGCGACTCGTCATAATGTCCCGCTTGCCGTGCTGCGCAATCACAACAATCTGAACGGCGATCGCATCCGCGTCGGGCAGGTGCTGTCGATCCCGGGCAGTTCCGGCGGCTGAGCCTCGCGCTTTTCTGCTTGCTGCGCATCTGAAACAATGCGCGCATGCCCATCCGCCGCCTGCCGCCTCAACTCATCGACCAGATTGCCGCCGGAGAGGTTGTCGAACGGCCAGCCTCCGTGGTCAAGGAGCTGCTTGAGAACGCGTTCGATGCCGGTGCCGGGCGCGTCGACATCGAGGTGGAGCAGGGTGGCTGTGCGCTGATCCGCGTGCGCGACGATGGCGCGGGCATCCCGGCAGATGAACTTGCGCTTGCGCTGGACCGCCATGCCACCAGCAAGATCGGCTCGCTCGACGACCTCGAGCATGTGATCTCGCTGGGCTTTCGCGGCGAAGCCTTGCCCTCCATCGCGTCGGTGTCGCGGCTGTCGCTGACGTCGCGCACGGCTGCGGCGCCCACCGCACTGTCGATCGAAGTCGAAGGCGGTACGACCGGCCCGCCGATGCCCTCGTCGCAGCCTCCCGGCACCTGCGTGGAGGTGCGCGACCTGTTCTACAACACGCCCGCGCGAAGGCGCTTTCTGCGCACCGATCGCACCGAATTCGGCCACCTCGACGCCATGGTCAGGCGCATCGCGCTGGGGCGCTTCGACACCGCGGTTACGCTGGCGCATAACCGGCGCACGGTGCTGAGTCTGCCGGCAGCACCCTCCGATGATCAGCGCCTGCGCCGCATTGCGGCAGTGTGCGGCGATGAGTTCGCCGCCCAAAGCCTGTACATCGAGCGCGAGACCGAGGGCATGCGCCTGTGGGGCTGGATCGCTCAGCCGACGTTTTCGCGCGCACAGGCCGATCTGCAGTATTTCTATCTCAACGGCCGCGCGCTGAAGGACCGGCTGATCTCCCATGCGGTCCGCCACGGCTATCGGGATGTGCTCTACCATGGTCGGCAGCCTGCCTTCGTGCTGTTCCTGGACATGGATCCCGCGCGCGTCGACGTCAATGCCCATCCGGCGAAGTACGAGGTGCGCTTCCGCGACGGTCGGCGCGCCCATGATTTCGTATTTCGCAGTATCGAGCAGGCCCTGGCCGCGATGCGTCCGGGGACGGGGCCGGGTGTCGAGGCCGCTGCCGGCCAGGTGAAGGCAGGGGCTGCCGCCGATCATTATCCCGTCGGCCAGCCGGGGCTCTCGCTGGGCGGGCCGGCGCC
>JBGTIC010000458.1:0-2268 GCA_041745895.1 Gammaproteobacteria bacterium | reverse complement strand
TGCTGCGGCCGGTGTCCAGCCACAGCACGTGGATCTGGCCGTCGGCGACATAGGCCAGGCGGTCGCCGTCCGCGGACCAGCGCGGGGCTCGGGCGTCTATATCCCGAGCGGTGAGCGGCTGCAGGCCGGAGCCGTCGGCATTGACGATCCACAGCGCATGACGGCTGCGATCGCGCTGCCGGTCCATCCAGTTGCGCACGAACACGATGCGCTCGCCATCGGGCGAGGGCGCCGGTTCGCGGACCGCCTCGAGCAGGAACACATCGTCATACTGCAGGGGCCGGATGTCGGCGGCAGCGGGTGTGCATAGCAGGAATACGAGCGTGCAGGTGAACAGCAAACGAAACGAGGTCATGGCGGCATCCCGTGGGGGCGACTTTGGAGTTTGCCGTAACCTCCGCGCAAAGTCGCGGTGCGGGGCTTCTCCCGGATCACTGATGTCGCAACGACTCACGCGCAAACCGCGCGAGTTCATTGTTGAACCGCTCTGGCGCTTCGGCAAACGGCGAGTGCCCCGCCTCCGGGTACACGGAGACGGTCACGGGCGTACCCTGCGATTCCAGTGTCTGCGCGAGCACACGCGCCGGTGCTTCCGGCGTACTGCCATCCTTGCCGCCGACGACAAGCATCAGCGGCACGTTGATTTTCGAGATTACGTCACTGTTGGCGTACGAGCGGTTGAACATGTGAGTGCGTGCATAGGCTGGCAGCATCATCGCGATCTGTGCGGCGCGCAGGCGCCAGGCCTCGCCCATGTCTATACTGGTCAGCATCGCTGCGACTGTGCGTGCGGCCTCGGCATTCTCCCCCGGATCGGAACTCAGCTGCAGCGCGCGATTGCGGGCGAAGAGTTCGGCCATCTCGGGTTCCGGCGGCGGTGGCGGTGGCGTAAGTCCACCGTAGGCGCCGGTGAGCACGATGCCGGCGAGATCGGACGAGCCGTACACACGCAGATAGTCGGCGACCACCAGCGTGCCGTAGGACCAACCCACAAGCAGCGGCCGCTCCAGCGCCAATGCGTCGATGATCGCACGCACGTCGCCCGCCCAGCTCGCAGAGTCGGTGTAGGCTTCTTCGTCCCACGGCTTGCCGGAATTGCCGTGACCCCGCAGGTCGAAAGTCACGACATGGAACTCGTCGGTGAGCGGTGGGCTCAGCTGCGCCTCGAAAGAGACATGGCTCTGTCCGATGCCGTGGATCAGCAGCAGCGACGGCTTGTTGGGGTCGCCGACCGAAACGACGTTCAGTGGCACGCCGCTTTGACCTTCGACTATCTGGTAGCGAAGCTCGGCATGGGTGACAGAGAGGTTGGCGGCTAGAAACAGCAGGAGCAGCACCGTGCCGATCCGGCGGAACAACACACCGCGCAGGGCCTGCATGCGTCCGAGAGCCTGATTCATACACGCATCCTCTATGTTCCGGAACCGTTAACGTGAGTCTATTCCTGCATTGTCGGTCAGCCCACCGCGCGCACACAGCGAATTCATTGGGTGGTCATCCCAGCGTCATTCCACTGCAACAGCACGCTGGCGTCATGGAGCGCACAAGCGGCACCTGTTCGTGCCACCCGCCTGGCTGGAGAGAGTTCATGATCGGTTTGCGCCAATGGATCGTCTGTTTCGTTTTGTGTCTGGGGGCCTCCGTCGCGCACGGGCAGGTAGTGATCAGTCAGGTCTACGGCGGCGGAGGCAACTCCGGGGCGCCTCTGACCAATGATTTTGTCGAACTGCTCAATCGTGGCGCAACGTCTGCCTCTCTGGCGGGGCTGTCGGTTCAGTACGCCAGCGCCACCGGCACAGGGGCCTTCGGCGCCAACGCAGGCCAGCTTGTCGCGCTGCCCGCCATCGAGCTTGCACCGGGTCAATACTTTCTGCTTCAGCTGGCGGGTGGCAGTAACGGTGGGCCATTGCCCGCACCCGATGCGATCGGCACCATCAACATGGCCGGCGCCTCCGGCAAGGTGGCGCTGGTCGAGGGTACCGCCGGACTGGGCTGCAACGGCGGCAGCACGCCGTGCAGCGCGGAGCAGCTCGCGCGCATTGTCGATCTCGTCGGTTACGGCAGTGCCAATTTCTTCGCAGGCGCCTCACCGGCGCCGACCCTGAGCAATTCCACCGCCGCGCTGCGCTTGGGCAACGGCTGCGTCGATACCGCAAACAACGGTGCAGACTTCGTTACCGGAGCGCCCGCGCCTCGCAACACTACCGTCCCCGTGTCGCCCTGCGACCAGGCGCCCGGCGAGCCCGGTGAGCCGGTCGAACCCGAACC
>JBGTIC010000457.1:0-2060 GCA_041745895.1 Gammaproteobacteria bacterium | reverse complement strand
CGGGTGCTTGGGTGGGTGTCACGGAAGGCCTGCGCGCTTCGACAGCTGCCGCGGCCCGCAGGTGTAACGGGCCGGCATCTGCGCGCGGCGCTGAACCGGCGCCTTCGCGGCATGGAGCGCTGGCATCGTGATGTCAGCGTCGGGACTATGCTGCTGGTCGCTGCGGCATTGCTGATCACCTGCATGTTCGTGATCTGACGTTCAGCCAGAGTTCAGATCGGCTGGCCTAGCCTTGTCTCCAGGTTGTGACGCTGGTCGCGACCCCTGCACAGGAGATCTGAACATGAATGCCGCAATGCGTCTGATGCTGGTACCCGTGGCGAGTGCATGGCTGATCGGCTGCGCCGCCAACGTGCATGCCGATCCCCGCTATACGACTTCGGGCGGTGCAATTTACGACTACGCGCCGGTGGTCGATGCCAGGCCCATCCTGCGGACTGTCCGCGTGGAACAGCCCCGCACCGAGTGCTGGCAGGAAACCAGCTACCAGACGGTACATCACAGCTATCCCGGCGCACATGGCTACGGCCGTAGCAATGGGCGGGCACGCACGGCCGGGCCGACCATCGCCGGCGGTGTCGTGGGCGGCGTCATCGGGCGCCAGTTCGGCAGTGGCAGCGGACGCGACGGTATGACCCTGCTGGGCACCCTGGTCGGCGCAGCCGTGGCCAATGAGCGGGCGCATAACCGCGCGCCGGCCTATTCGCCGCGCCATAGCGGGTACACCGAAACGCGGCCGGTGAGTGTCGAGCGGTGCGAAGTGCGCAGCAGCTACTACGAGGAGCAGCGCCTGGAAGGTTACGATGTGACCTATCTTTACGCAGGTCGCGAGTTCGTGACCCGCACGGCACAGCCCCCGGGTCGTAACATCCGGGTGCGCGTCGACGTCCATCCGGCCACACGCTGAGCATCTGCTTGATTTTGCGTGTGTCTGGTTTCACCCTTGCGGCAACACCCGACATCCCAGAGAACTTTGCCATGGCCCGCAGTTGTTCGCGTCAGCGTTACGCCCGCAGCCTCTCCGGCCTGCTGCTTGCAGTCATGCTTGGTCCCTTCGGACCAGGCTTGACTGCGGCAGCGGCGGAGGCCGGCAGCGGCTGGACCGGGGCCGTGGCCCCGGTGGCGCAGGCGTACAGCGAGAATGTCAGTCTCGACCAGGCGGTGCGAATGGTCCGGGAGCGCAGTGGCGGTCGGGTGCTGCGTGCAGAGACGACTCGGCGGGGCGGTCGCAGTGTGCATCGTATCCGCGTGCTCAGTGAGGACGGCCGCGTACGCACCTGGGTCGTTGATGCTGAAACCGGCCGGATTTCGTAGACGATTTTCGCAGACAAGGGGCAGGCTTCTCTCATGCGTGCATTGATAGTCGAGGATGACGAGCCCCTGCGCCGCGGTCTGGTCGATGCGTTGCGCGAGGGGGGTTGGGTGGTGGATGAAGCGGCCGACGGGCGCGAGGGACTCTACCAGGCAAGTGAGTTTCCGGTGGATGTCGCCGTCATAGATCTCGGATTGCCGGGTCTGTCGGGCATGGATCTGATCAGCAGGTTGCGCGAGGCTGGCCACGACCTGCCGATCGTCATCCTTACCGCGCGTGATCGCTGGCAGGACAAGGTCGCCGGCCTCAAGGCGGGTGCGGATGACTACGTGGTCAAGCCGTTTCACCCCGAGGAATTGATCGCGCGGATGCAGGCGCTGGTGCGACGCGCTGGCGGCTGGGCTCAGCCGCTGATCAATTGCGGCGGTGTCAGCCTGGATACCCGCAGTCAACAGGTCCTCATCGACGGTCAGGCCGTGGAACTCACGACCTTCGAATATCGGCTGCTCGAGTGTTTGATGCTGCACGCAGACGAGGTCGTCTCGAAAACCGAACTCACCGAGCGCCTTTACGCTCAGGATTTTGATCGCGACAGCAATACTATCGAGGTGTTCATTGGCAGGCTTCGCCGCAAGCTCGATCCTGACGGCACGCGCCAGCCCATCGAGACCTTGCGCGGTCGTGGCTATCGCATGCTGCGAGGCGCAGCCGCGGACGGCAGCACGTAACATGCGCCGGATCAGGCCGG
>JBGTIC010000456.1:0-6236 GCA_041745895.1 Gammaproteobacteria bacterium | reverse complement strand
GGGTGCCCGCCGCGGTTCTGTCGGCACCTCGCGTGCGGGGGCCGCCGCGGGCAGGGCGGTGTCCGCGTCCTCGTCGGCACCCCAGAGATCCTCGCCGGTAATCATCGGCTCAGAACGATCGTCACCGTCCTTGCCGCCTGGGTCGAGACGTGATTTGGCCTCATTCGCCTGATGTCGCGAGTAGAGATACACCGCGAGTACCACAATGATGCCCAGCAGCAGCAGTGCCCATCGAAGCTCGTCCATGCCTACATCGCCGCCATCTTGACAGCCTCGTCGATGTCGACTGCAACAAGCCGCGATACGCCCGGCTCGTTCATCGTCACGCCCGCCAGCTGACTGGCCATCTCCATGGTGGCCTTGTTGTGGGTGATAAACACGAACTGCACCTTCTCTGACATCTCCTTGACGATCTCGCAGAAGCGCCCGACATTGGCGTCATCGAGCGGTGCATCGACCTCATCGAGCATGCAGAAAGGTGCAGGATTAAGGCGGAAAATGGCAAACACCATCGCCACGGCCGTGAGGGCTTTCTCGCCACCGGAAAGCAGGTGGATACTGCTGTTGCGCTTGCCCGGCGGTCGCGCCATGACGGTGACGCCGGACTCCAGCAGGTCATCACCCGTAAGTTCAAGATAGGCATGCCCGCCGCCAAACAGGCGGGGAAACAGTTCACCCAAGCCTTGGTTGACCCGATCGAAAGTCTCCTTGAAGCGCGTGCGCGTTTCGCGGTCGATCTTGCGAATGGCACCTTCGAGCGTCTCCAGCGCCTCCGAGAGATCTGCGTGCTGCGCGTCCAGATACTCCTTGCGCTCGGACTGCTCGCGAAGTTCATCGATCGACGCGAGATTGATCGGCCCCAGTCGCTGAACCCGTTCACCCAGGGCTGTCAAATGTGATTCCCACGCCTCGACGTGCGCCTCCTCGGGCAGCCCCGCCTGCACCTCGGCCAGCACCAGCTGGGTGGCGCGAAACTGATCCAGCAGTGATTCCCTGCGCACAGTGAGTTCGCGAAGGTTCAGGCGGATCTCGTCGACTCGCTCGCGGGCCTCGCCCACGCGACTCTCGGCTTCCGATCGCTTCTGATCGAGCTCGCGAAGCTGCAGCTCGACGGCCTCGACCGCGCGCCTTGCCGATCCCAGCTGCTGCTCGGTTTGCACACGCGTCTCGAGCATGGTTGCAAGCGTAGCCTCATGCTGCGCCAAGGGCGCGCTGCCGGCCTCGAGCTGCGAGGTCAGATCCTGCTCGCGAGTCGCCGACTGGGCAAACTGACCGCGCATGCGCTCCAGGTTCACCGTCGCCGAGTCACGCGCCGTGCGTCTGGATTCGATGCGAATGGCGATCTCCTGAGCGGCGCGGCGATCCGCCTCATGGCGTTCGCGGCTGCGCGCCAGCTCACCGGCGACCTGCTCGCGCATCTCTCCCAGAGAATCGCGCTTGTCCTGCAGGCGCGTCATCTCCGCCAAAGATTTCTCCAGCTCGCCTCGGGCTGCACGCAGACGTTCATCGATCGCACCGATCTCCTCGCCCAGCTCGACACTTTCCTGCGCAAGGCGCTCGAGGCGCTGGCGCGCCTGCTCGAGACGAGCCGTATTGCTGTCCAGGCGTCCCTGCAAAGCCGCATGGGTCTCGGACTGCGTGGCGGCATCACGCTGTGCGTCGCCGCGTTGCTGCTCAAGCTCGGCAAGCGAAGTTCGCACCTGCTCGTGCCGGCCGGCAATGTCCTCGGCCCGACGACTGCCATCGTCGATCTTCAGCTTGAGTCGACGAATCTCCTCCTCGCGTGCGATCACGCCAACGCTGGCGTCTTTGCTGCGGCGAACGCGCAACCAGTCGCGACCCAACCACAATCCATCAGCGGTGATGACCGAGTGTCCGGGCGCCAGCTCTGCGCGCATGGCCAGCGCTGCGGCAAGACTGTCAGCTACGTGAACCGCACCGAGCAATGATCCCAGGTCATGATCGGTTTCAACCTTGTCAGCCAGGGTACCCGCCCCGACCTGCCCGGTCTGACCGCCAAGTTCGAAAAAACTGAGATTGACGTCTGCGAGCTCGCCGGCGGCCGCGGCCAGCGGATCCACGCCATCGACACAGACGGCCTGCAGATGATCGCCCAGCACGGTTTCTACCGCCCTCTCCCACCCGTCTTTTACCCGCAGCAGCTGAGCCAGCCGCTGCAGGGTGTCGAGCTGCCGACCCTGCAGCCACCGGGTAATCTTCTCGTCGGTCTTCCCCAGGGCCGCCTGCTGCAACGCCTCCATCGAGGCCATGCGCCCACGCGCCTGTTGCAGTTCGCTGCGCAGCCCGTCGAGCTCGACAGACAACTGCGTATCGCGCGTCCGTTGCTCGGCGATCTGTGCGTCCAGCGTCTCGAGATGTTCGCGGGCCTTGTCGCGCGCAGCACGCCGATCCAGCGCCTGCTGCGTCAGCGTACTGACCTCACCTTCGATGGACGCCACATCGATCGAAGCCTGCTCTGATTCCTGCTTCTCCCGACGCGCAACCAGGCGCTGCATCTGTCCGTCAAGCTGCTCGATGCGGGCACGCTCGACCTGGCCGGTCTGCTGCACGCGGCTGACTTCCTGGTTGAAACCATCCCAGCTTTCCTGCCAGCGACGACGTGCCTCCTCGGCTTCGGTCAATGCCTGGCCGGAAGCCTGCTCGGCCTGGCTTGCCTGATCATGCCCTGGACCCAACGAGGCGAGCACCCGGTCGAGTTCATGCAGATCCGCCTCGTCGCGCTCGATGTGTTCGCGCAGCTCGCGCACGGCGTTCTGCACCTCTTCGAGATCGGCCTGCTGACGCTGGCGCATCTGCTTGCCGTGGTGAATGGTCTGCTCGAGACGGGCGATCTCCGAGCCTTCACGGTAGTAGTGGGCCTGTACCTCATTGAACGCGTCGCTGCGCTCGGCATGCTCGGCACGCGACTTCTCGATATCGGCTTCATGGGCACGCTGGTCTGCGACGGCCGCCTGAAATGCAGTTTCCGCGCTCTCAAGTCGACCACGTACCTCGGCGATTGACTGATCCATCTGCGCCAGGCGCAGGGCCAGCAGTTGTGCGCCCACCTGGCGTTCCTCGGCACGAAGCTCCTTGTAGCGTTCGGCAGTCCGCGCCTGGCGCTGCAGATGACGAATCTGCTTGTCCACTTCATCACGAAGATCGGTGAGTCGCTCAAGATTCTCACGGGTATGGCGAATGCGGTGTTCGGTGTCGCGACGGCGATCCTTGTACTTCGAGATACCGGCCGCCTCTTCCAGGAACGTGCGAAGCTCTTCTGGCCGAGCTTCGACAAGCCGCGAGATCATACCCTGCTCGATGATCGAATAGCTGCGTGGACCAAGCCCTGTGCCCAGGAATATATGGGTGATGTCCTTGCGCCGACAGCGGGTGTTGTTAAGGAAGTAATCCGACGTGCCATCGCGCGAGACCACGCGCTTGATCGAGATCTCCGCATACTGTGCGTACTGCCCGCCCACGGTGCCATCGGAGTTATCGAACATCAGCTCGATGGAAGCTGTGCCGACCGGCTTGCGCGCGCTCGAGCCATTGAAGATGACATCGGCCATCGATTCGCCGCGAAGGTTCTTCGCAGAACTTTCGCCCATGACCCAGCGCACGGCATCGATGATATTGGACTTGCCGCAGCCGTTGGGGCCGACCACGCCCATGAGATTTCCAGGGAAATACACCGTGGTCGGGTCCACGAAGGACTTGAAGCCAGCCAGTTTGATCTTGCTCAGTCGCATTTCGACGCGTGTACTCCGGGGGCGTTGTGGCGCGCCTGCACGCCGGCGGGCGTGGTCGCTGCAGGCTCGGTAGTGTAAAGTAAATCAGCAGCGGGGACGATCCGTCCCCGGGCGCCGACACATGGATTCGACGCAAACATGACGACACGTGCAGGGAGCGCACCCAGCCGCGCGCTGGAGACCTTTCCAAACCCGAGTCCCGGCCGGGATTTCGTGATTCGCATGCGAATTCCGGAGTTCACCTGCCTGTGCCCGAAGACGGGACAACCGGACTTCGCCACGCTGTTTCTGGAGTACATCCCCGAGGCACGCTGCGTGGAACTCAAGTCGCTGAAGCTCTACGTCTGGTCATTTCGTGACGAAGGCGCATTTCACGAAGCGATCACGAACACGATCCTCGACGACCTGGTCACCGCCACCGCGCCACGATTCATGCGCCTGACGGCAGACTTCAACGTGCGCGGTGGCATCTATACCCATGTGGTCGCAGAGCATCGAGCCCCGAACTGGCAAGCCACCGATCCGGTCAACCTGCCCCCCGCCCCAACAACCTGATTGACACCGCCCAATCAAGCACTTGGACAGTCCCGTAGGGGCGGTCCCGAAACCCTTCCCATGGGCCCTCCCGGCTGTATAATCCCCGGCTTGGTGAACCCGGCTGGAGGGTCGTCATGGCAGCGAAGAAGAAAGCTTCTCGTGCGACAAAGGCAGCTTCGGCGGCGGCAAAAAAGCCGGCTTCACGAAAGCGTGCTGGCAGCAAGAAGGCCAGCAGCGCCAAGAAGCCGCGCCCGGCTGCTGGCGCTGGCGCCCGGGCCCGCGCGGCCTCCTCAAAAAAGAGTGCGGTGAAAAAGGTGAGTAGCAAGAAGAAGGCGAGCGGCAAGGCCGGCAGCAAGAAAGCGGCGCCGGCGAAAAGTGCTGCGAAGTCTGCGAGCCCGAAACGCGCTGCCGCCGGCAAGGCAAGCGCCGGGAAGAAGTTGAGTTCCGGAAAGAAGACGCCGGCCAAAAAGGTCACGTCAAAGAAGAAGACCACATCAACAAAGAAGGTCGCAGCAAAGAAGCCCGCCGCGGCCAGCACCTCTACAAAATCGTCGAAACCTGCGAAGAAGGCACCTGTGAAAAAGTCGGCAGCCGCCACCAAAACCGCGAAGAAACCAGCCGCGACCAAGACCGCACCCCGAAAGACCCAGGCCGCGGCCACGCCCGCGGCGGAAAAACGGCCTACCCCCGCCAAAAGGCCCGTTCCCGCCAAGCGACCGGCTGCCGTGAAGGACACGCGCCCGCCCAGTCCCCCGACGCGGCGCAAGCCGCGCGCCGGCGCAGGACTGCTGGTCGGCCCCATGCATGGTTTCGAGCCCTACCAGCCCGGCAAGTCCGAAGGCTACATGAGCGCCAAGCAGCTCGAACACTTCCGCCAGATCCTGCTGACGTGGAAGCGACAACTGATGGAGGAAGTCGATCGTACCGTGCATCACATGCAGGATGAGGCGGCCAATTTCCCAGATCCCAACGACCGCGCCACCCAGGAATCGGAATTCAGCCTCGAGCTGCGAACGCGCGATCGAGAGCGCAAGCTGCTGCGCAAGATCGACTCGGCACTGCAGCGTATCGATGATGGTGAATACGGCTACTGCGAAGAGACCGGTGAGGAGATCGGCCTTCGACGACTGGAAGCACGCCCGGTAGCGACCTTGTGCCTGGAAGCCCAGGAACGTCGCGAGCTGGCCGAGCGCCAGTATGGCGAGCGCGACGACCGCTACCGCTGACCCTTGCAGCGCGGAGTCCCGGCCGCGTTATCGCGGTCGTTTCGCCCCCTCCCCGACCGGCTTGCTGCATTTAGGATCGCTGTTCGCAGCGGTCGCAAGCTTCCTGCGCGCCCGTGAACGAGGCGGCGATTGGCTGGTCCGCATCGAGGACATCGACCCCCCGCGCGAAGTCCCAGGGGCTGCCGATGAGATCCTCAGGCAACTCGAACACGCCGCGCTTGACTGGGATGGCGCCGTATTGCGCCAGAGCGCACATCTCGAGCGCTACCGCGACGCAGCTGCGCGATTGCACCGCCAGGGCATCGCCTATCGGTGCAGTTGCAGCCGCCGCGAGATCGCCAACCACCCGGACTCCGGACCAAGCGCTACCCGCTACCCGGGCACCTGTCGCAATCGCTGCCCACCCTCATCGGTGCGAACCGCGCTGCGCGTTCGCAGCCCCAATGGGCCAGTGATCATCGAGGACGCGCTCCAGGGCGAGGCATCGATCGACATCGATGGGACATCCGGCGATGTGGTGATCTGGCGCAAGGAAGACCTTCCCGCCTATCATCTTGCCGTGATCGTCGATGATGCCTGGCAAGACATCACAGAGGTGGTGCGAGGCTTCGACCTGTTCCAGGCCACTGCGCCTCACATTCATCTGCAGCGTCTGTTAGGTCTGCCGGTACCCGCATATGCGCACCTGCCCGTACTGGTGGACTCAAAGGGCGAAAAGCTCAGC
>JBGTIC010000455.1:0-2564 GCA_041745895.1 Gammaproteobacteria bacterium | reverse complement strand
GATCGCGTCCGAGCACGCGAATCTCCACGGGCGCATCCACCGGCGGACCCTGCCCCAGCCGGCGCGCAGTGATCTGGGCGTCAGGCACGGCCCGTGATGCTGCGGCGCGCACAAAGCCGAGCAGCTCCGGCAGATCCCGGTCACTTCGCGTGGTCAGTACGATACGCGCGAGATGTGGTGCCGCAGGAATCTCCAGCAGATTGTAGTAGAAGCGCGGACCGCTGAAGCCGGCGAACACGTGCGCTGCGTGAACCCTGGGATGTTCGCGCAGCAGGCTTGCGAAGCCGCGGGCCTGCAGCGCCGTGTGTTCGGTGCGCGTGCCCTCCGGAAAGCGCAGATCGACGATCAGCTCATTACGATCGGTGTCGGGAAAAAAGTCGCGCGGCAGCAGGCTGCCCAGTGCGAGACTCACGGCCAGTGCCAGGAAGCTCACGATCAACACGCTACGGGGTCTGGACTGACCCATGCGCGCCAGCCGTTCGCCGATCGCCAGAAACCTGTCGTGTCGGTCGAGCGGCCGGGGCTTGAGCAGGCTGATGCCCCAGGTCGGCGTGACAAGCAGCGAATAGAGGTAACTCATCACCAGGATCAGCATCACCATCACCGGGATCGCACGCGTGAAATCGGCGACGTCGCCCCCGGAGAGCAGCAGGGGCGTGAACGCGGCGAGTGTGGTCCCGGTGGCTGCCGCAAGCGGTCCGGCCAGTTCGCGCACCGCTTGGGTGGCGGCCTGGCGGCGACTCGCGCCTCGATCCAGGTGCCACTGCAGGTTTTCCGCCATGACGATGGCGTTGTCGACCAGCATGCCCAGGGCGATAACCATGCCAGCGATAGCCATCTGATGCAGTATGCCGCCGCCGATGGCGAACACCGCGAGCGCGCTGAGCGTGACGATCGGCAGGAGGCTCGCGACCAGCACGCCCAGTCGCAGTCCCATCGCCAGCAGCAATACGACGGCCACGATAACCACGCCGAGCAACAGGGAACGCCCGAGTTCCGTGAGCCTTCGCTCCACCCAGGCAGGCTGAAAGAACATCTCCTCGATCGCGAGCGGCGCGTACTCGTCGCCCAGGCGCGCCACCAGTGACCTCAACTCACGGCCAAAGCGCACAGCGTCGAGTCGGCTGTCGGGGATCACGATACCCAGCGCGACCGTCGGCTTGCCATCGAACCACAGCCGCGTGGTGGCAGGCTCGGCAGTGGCGAGTCGTATGTCCGCGATTTCGCCCAGCGGGAGCAGCACCCCGTCGGAGGTGCGGATGGGCGTGTCGGCAAGCTCAGCCAGTTCGGTGAATTCGCCGGTGGGCGACACCACCAGGCTTCTGGCACCGGCTGCGAGCAGCCCACCGGCCCGTGTGCGATTGCGCGCATCGAGCTGGCCGGCGATATCCGCGGTATCCAGGCCTACACTGGCCAGCCGGGCAGGGTCGAGGCTGATGATCAACTGCTCACCGGGATCGCCCAGGACTTCGACGCGCGCGATATCGGGCATGCGGAACAGGTCGCGGCGCAGCGAGCGCGCTGCTTCCAGCAGCACCAGCAGATCGTCACTGCCGGTGATTGCAAGCACGACGCCGTGCGTTTCCATGGATCGTTCGTTGATGCGCACGGGCCCGGCTTCGGCCGGGAAGCGCTGCTCGGCGCGCGCAACCGCGGCGCGCACACGCTCCCAGACCACATCCGTGTCATAGACATGCTGATGCATACCGACGATCAGCGCGGCGACGCCAAGTCGCGCGGTTGCCCGGATCTCCTTGAGTTCCTCGATGCCGGCAAGCTCTTCCTCGAGCGGCTGCACGATCAGTCGGGCGACCTGCGCAGGTTCGGCCCCTTCCCACGGCACGAGGATCTGCCCGTAGCGATGGGGAAAGAACGGATCTTCCTGACGATCCATCATCAGCCAGGCGGCCAGTCCGATCGCCGAAAGCAACATCACAGCCGCGAGAATCAGCCGGCGGTGGCCAAAGGCCGCGAGCATCAGGTTCATCGCAGGATGCTCACCGCCTCGCCGTCGAGCAGCGTAGCCTGACCTGCAATCACCACCTGATCGCCGGCGCGCAGCGGGCCGTCGACAGCAACCCAGCCATCGGCAAGCAGCCCGGGCCGGACCTCGATGGCCTCGGCACGGTCATCGTCGATCCGATAGACACGGCTGATTCCGGTACCGGGGTTCACGATGGCGGCCAGCGGTACAAACAGCGCCGGCGCAGCTTTGGCATCGACCAGCGCGTACACCGCTTCGCCCGCCAGCCAGGTTTGCTCGGCCGCGTCGAGCTCGATGATGACCGGTTGTGTGCGCCCGGGCAGTGCACCACCGATTTCGCGCACACGCCCTCGCCGTTGCGCGCCATCACGACTGCGCAGGACGCGTACTTCGTCGCCGATGCGCATCTCCGCCGCGCGGGCTGCGGGCAGTTCGATGCGCAGTTCCAGCCGCGTCGTGTCGGCCAGCTCTAGGACCGGCTGTCCTGCGGAAACGAAGTCGCCGGCTTCTGCGTGCACATCCATGACCACACCGGAAAACGGCGCGCGCAGGCTGGCTTCGGCGAACTGCTCACGCGCCT
>JBGTIC010000454.1:0-20849 GCA_041745895.1 Gammaproteobacteria bacterium | reverse complement strand
CGGGAATTTCCATACGCCGGCCCTGGATCAGCCGGCCAGGCGAGCGGCAAGCTGTTGCGGACCGCGCGTGATTGCCAACGGGCCGCTGCGCACCACTGCCAGCAGCTGCGCGCCGTGGGGCAGCGCTGCAATGAACCCGTCGAGCTGTTGCTCGCTGCCGGTGAGTTCGAGCGTGAAGTGATCGGGGTGATCATCGAGCACTCTCGCGCCGAAGTTGTCGGTACGCTGGCGCAGCTCGGCCAGTGCCGACGGCGCCACGTGCAGCTTCAGCAGACCGAGCTCACGCTCGATATGGTCGCCCGCCGTCATGTCGGCCATCGCCACCACGTCGATCAGCTTGGCCAGCTGCTTGCTGATCTGGGCGATGACTTCGTCAGGCCCGGAGGTCACCAGCGTCAGCCGTGACACGGTCTCATCCTCGGTGGGCGCCACACTCAGGGACTCGATGTTGAAGCCGCGATTGGAGAACATCGCAGCCACGCGACTGAGCGCGCCGCTTTCGTTCTGCAGCAGGATGGAGATGACATGACGCATGGCGCAGATGGTCGCGCAACGCCTCGACTATTGCAATGCAAAATCATATCGCCGAGACTTCCGGGTCGATCCCGGCGCTTCTGGTGCCGTTTCCTGACCCGTGTTCGTTTTCGATTTTTTCGCTTGCAAGAGGCGCCAGACCATGGCTGCACCGAAGGCCAGTCCGCAGACGCGTCATCCCCTCGCCGGCTCCAGAATGACCGGTGCCGAGATGATCGTGCAGGTACTCGCCGACGAGGGCGTGGATACCATCTTCGGGTACTCCGGCGGCGCCATTCTGCCAACCTATGACGCCGTATTCAGATTCAACGAAGACAATCACCGCGATGGCCGGCAGCCGATGCCGCTGATCGTACCGGCCAATGAGCAGGGCGCGGGCTTCATGGCCGCAGGCTACGCCCGTGCCTCGGGCAAGGTCGGCGTGGTCATGGTCACCTCCGGACCCGGCGCCACCAATACCGTGACGCCGGTGCGTGACTGCATGGCCGACTCGGTGCCGATTGTCGTCATCACCGGACAGGTGCCCACGGCGGCCATCGGTACCGATGGCTTCCAGGAGGCGCCGGTATCCTCGATCATGGGCTCGGTGGCCAAGCACGTCTTCCTGGTCACCGACCCGACGCGGCTGGAAGCCACGGTGCGCTGCGCCTTCGAGATCGCGCGCAGCGGGCGGCCAGGGCCTGTGGTCATCGATGTGCCCAAGGACGTGCAGAACTGGGAGGGGGTGTTTGAGGGCGCTGGCAGCCTGCCGATGCCTGGCTATCGTCGCAGGCTGCGCGAACTGGCCGAAAATCGCCTCAGCGAGGCCCGGTGTGAAGAGTTCTTCGGGCTCCTGGCGGCGTCCCGACGTCCGCTGATCTATGCCGGCGGCGGCGTCATCAACGCCAACGCGGCCACAGCCCTGCGGGAATTTTCGCGTCGCTTCCGCATCCCGGTGGTCACCACCCTGATGGGCATCGGCGCCACGGATACCACCGATGCGCTCTCACTGCACATGCTGGGCATGCACGGTGCGGCACATGCCAATTACGCCGTCGATGACTGCGACTTCCTGATCGCGCTGGGCGCTCGCTTCGATGATCGCGTGGCCGGCGTCCCGGACCAGTTTGCACGCAGCGCGCAGAAGATCGCCCACTTCGATATCGACCCCTCCGAGATCCACAAGGTCAAGAACGTCGACTGGCATCATGTCGGCGAACTCGCCGATGCGCTGGTCAGGCTCACGCGCCATGGCCACGCCGCAGGTGTCAGCTGCAACCACGAAGCCTGGCTTGCGGAAGTGGCCGAACTCAAGCGCACCTACGCATTCAACTTCGATCGCCAGAGCGCGCTCATCCAGCCCGAACACGTGATCGAATGCATCAATCGCCTGACCGGCGGTGAGGCCATCATCGCCACCGGGGTGGGCCAGCACCAGATGTGGGCGGCCCAGTACTTCGATTTCCGTTCTCCGCGCCTGTGGCTGACCTCCGGCAGCATGGGCACCATGGGATTCGGCCTCCCGGCGGCAATCGGCGCAAAGTTTGCCGCCCCGGACAGACTGGTCATCGACATCGACGGCGACGCCAGTATCCGCATGAACCTCGGCGAGCTGGAAACCGTGACGACCTACGATCTGCCGGTCAAGGTGGTGGTACTGAACAATTTCGGCGATGGCATGGTCAAGCAGTGGCAGAAGCTCTACTTCATGGGGCGTCTGTCGGCCAGCGACAAATCACTGCACAAGAAAGACTTCATCAAGGCTGCCGAGGCCGATGGCTTTCCGTGGGCCAGGCGTCTCGACGAGAAGGCAGATGTCGAAAGCGTGGTCCGCGAGTTCATCGAGTTCGAGGGGCCCGCTTTTCTGGAAGTCATCATCGACCCCGACGCCGGCGTGTATCCGATGGTGGGCCCGGGCCAGTCCTACGAGCAGATGATCACGGGTGACTTCATTCCCAGCCGTGACGGCAAGGGTCGCTCGACGGATGGCGCAGACCCCACGGGCATGTTCTAGCACGCTGACGGGGGAAACCGGCATGAGCAATAACAATCGTCAGTGGGTGCTGGCGCAGCGACCGGTGGGCCGTGCCGTGCGCGAAGCCGATTTTCGCCTGCAGGAAAGCGCGATCCCCTCGCCTGCCGAGGGCGAGCTGCTGATCAGGACGCTGTATCTTTCGGTGGCTCCGGTGATGCGCCAGTATATGCTCGACGGTGCCGGCTTCGAAAAGCCACTGGCGATCGGCGATGTGATGCGCGGTCGCGGCGTTGGCGTCGTGGTCGAGTCGCGTCATCCCGACTACGCGGTCGGCGACATTGTCCAGGCCAAACTCGGCTGGCAACAGTACGTGATCTCAGACGGCTCGCCTTGGTGGATGATGTACAAGGTGCATCAGCGCATCGCCCCCTACTCCACGGCCATTGGCGTGCTCGGCGTGACCGGCTTTACCTCCTACCTGGGTCTTGTCGATATCGGCGCAGCGAAAACCGGCGACTGCGTGGTCGTCTCCGGCGCGGCAGGCGGTGTGGGCTCCAGCGTCGGGCAGATCGCTCGCAACCTGGGCTGCAGCCCGGTGATCGGCATTGCCGGGACGGATGACAAGTGCCGACTGCTGACCGAGCGTCTCGGTTACGACGCGGCCATCAATTACCGCAGCGAGAATCTCGACCAACGGCTGGGCGAACTCTGCCCCGATGGCATCGACGTGTTCTACGACAACGTCGGCGGCAATACCCTCGATACTGCGCTGCTGCACCTGGCACGTCACGCCCGCATCGTACTGTGTGGGCGCATCTCCGAATATCTGGACAACGAAGAGCAGCCCTACACGCTGCGCAACTACCAGCGCCTGCACAAGCGCATGGCGCGCATGCAGGCGTTCTTCATCTACGAACTCGAGGCGGAGTTTCCGCGCGCGGAGGCTGCGATGGCACAGTGGATTGCACAAGGCCGGCTGACCTACGCCGAGGACGTACTCGAGGGCATCGAGCAGATGCCGCGTGCGCTGATGCGCCTCTACGAGGGAGAGAACCGCGGCAAGCAGCTGGTGCGGGTGGATCCGTCGGCAGAAAGCTACGGCCGTGAGACGGTTCAGGCGCGGGCCTGATCCTCGGCGAAAACCTCGATCGGCAGCGGCTCACCCGACTGCATCATCAACGCCTTCTTGCGGAAGAAACGCGCAAGCCCCGCCGGGCCCATACGCGAACCGCCGATCCCCGAGAGCTTGAAGGAGTGCTTCTCTGCCTCGAACATCTGACCGGTGAGCGAGCCGTCGTTGACGCTGATCGCGCCGGCCTGCAACTGACGGGCGACCCCCTCGCCCTCCTCCAGCGAACCTGCAAACACTGAAGCCGACAGACCATACTTGCTGTCGTTGGCCAGTCGCACCCCTTCAGCCAGCGTGGCGAACTTCATGACCGGCAGGATCGGCCCGAAGGTTTCCTCGGTCATTACCTGCATCCGGTGGTCGACCTCCGTGAGCACGGTCGGACGCACGTACTTGCCGCCGCCCAGCGTCTCGATCTCACCGCCACAGCGGATGGTCGCGCCCTTGGCCACGGCATCGGCGATCTGTTCGGCGATAATCTCCGCCTGACGCTCAAAAATGAGCGGACCCACGATGCCCTTGTGGATATCGGGATAATTCAGCGGCACCTCGCGGGCCTTCTCCACCAGTCGCGCAATGAATGCCTCGTAGAGGCTCTCGTGCACATAGATTCGCTCCAGAGATTGACAGGCCTGCCCGGTGGCCAGCACCGAGGCACGCAGCAGCGTGTCGGCCGCCTTGACGGGATCGGCGGAGGCCAGCACCAGCGCCGGGTCCTTGCCGCCGAGCTCCAGAAATGCCGGAATGAAGGCGCGTGCACACGCCTCGCCGACCTTGCGCCCGGTGGCGACGCTGCCGGTAAAGCAGATCAGGTCGACGTGCTCGATCAACGCCGCACCGGTGCGCCCGTCGCCGCGGAAGAACCGGATCACACTGGCAAGCTCCGGGACCTCGTCGATGGCCCGTTGCAGCGGTTCGACGAACCTCGGTGTGACCTCGCTTGGCTTGATCGCGACGCTGCAGCCTGCGACCAGCGCCGGCAGCGCATCGATCAGCGAGAGCAGCATGGGAAAGTTCCACGGACTGATCACGCCCACCAGCGGGTAGGGCACGAGCTGCTGCGTGAAGCGGATGCTGGGAATCGCGCGCGACTGTCCTTGCGTCTCGACGAGCACGTCAGGCGCATAACGCCGCCATCGCTCCAGCGCCGGGCGCACGCCTCGCGACTCTGATGCCGCGAGCAGCCACCGCCCAGTGTCCGCGGAAAGAGCCGAGGCGATATCGGGCTGGTGTCGCTCCACAGCGCTGGCAAAGCGCTCGAGGATCTCGAAGCGCTCCTCGAGTGTACGTGCGGCCCAAGTTGGCTGCGCAGCACGCAGCGCCGCACAGCCCGAGGCCACATCAGCCTCATCAGCGGCGGTGAAATCGTAATCCAGCGCCCCGGTGCGGGGATTTCTTGCCTTCATCGTCCGGCCCATCGGCACACCTGTGTCATCGATCTCTTCGCTTGTCTTTTTCCGGTGTCATGGAGGCCAGCATGTTGAGAAATGATTCCTGCATGCCCAGCCATGAATCGAGGTTGGTCTTCACCATGCCGGCCAGATCCGCATCGGCGGTCTTGCCGGTGAGCTGCTCGAGAAACTGACGTTGCTGGGCACCGAACTGGCTGACGCTGCTCTCGAGGAAGCGGGCCATTGCGGCCTGCAGCGGATTGCCATACAACCGAATGAGCTGGGTGAGCAGTGCCGGCGTCAGAATGGGTGCGCCTTGCTGCTCCTGCTCGGAGACGATCTGCAGCAGGATGCTGCGCGTCAGCTCCTCGCCGGTCTTCTCATCGAGTACCCGCACCGTGTCGCCAGCGACGATCAGCTCGCGAATGTCCTGCAACGTGACGTGTCGGCTGCTGGCGGGATCGTACAGACGCCGGTTGGTGTATTTCTTGATCAGGCGTTCGCCCACGCGCTTCTCCAGCCAAACCCCCATTCTAGATCAGGTGCGCCCCGGAACAAGAACATCCGACCGTTGGAGAAACGGCGCTGAACAAAAAAAACGGCGGCCATCCATGGCCGCCGCTGCTTTTCCACGCCCCAGGTCGCCGTCAGCGACTTCAGGCAGCTTTCTTGGCCGCCTTGCTGGCCTTCTCGGTGACTTCCTTCGCCTGCTTGGTGAACAGTTCCAGCGCCTCGGCCTGGTTTTCGCGGACGATCTCCATCATTTCCATGGAGCCACGGGTCAGGGTGTCAGTCCAGCGAGAGGCCAGTTCCTGGTGGGCGCTCATGGTCGCCTGCACGTCCTGGGGCTTGCCGACCTTGCCGAACTGCTCGAAGCCCAGCTCGATGCAGGCCGAGGCCACTTCCCACTGCTTGCGTGCGATGCGCTCGACGGCCTTCGCGGCGAACTCGTTGTACTTGGCTACCGGCGCCATGGCTTCCTGCGTGGCGTCGACGATGCTCTGGAAATTCTGATTGTTGCTCATCTCATATGCTCCGGTGAGGGGTAAGTGACGAAAGACCTCAATTTGTGCATCGCAGTATAGCAGCAGTTGTTTTGCGGTGCAAAACTATTTTCGAGCGGGGCAGTAGAAATATAACAAATTGAATTTTATGATTTAATGGTTTTTGGGTAGACATAATACGGCAACCGAAACCCGCAGGTGTCACAACGGCTCTCGCGATGCAATAATGGCTAGAGGTACAAACGCATGATCGCCTCGGCGATGCAGGCGGGCTTTTCCTGCCCGTCGACCTCGACGGTGTAGATCTCCACAATCTGCAAGCCACCGGACACTTCGCGAACATCGTGCAACTTGAAGTGCCCGCGAACACGGTTGCCAACGCGCACGGCATTGGGAAACCTGACCTTGTTCAGGCCATAGTTGATCACGTTCTTGACCCCAGGATAGGCCGGGGTGCTCTCGTCCACCAGATGACGCAAAAGCGGGTACAGCGACAGGGTCAGATAACCATGAGCGATGGTCGTACCGTAGGGCGATTCGCGGCCGGCGCGCTCGGCATCGATGTGGATCCATTGAAAATCACCGGTCGCCTCGGCGAATGCATTGATGCGTGCCTGATCGATCTCCATCCAGTCGCTGACCATCAGCGTCTGGCCGATTTTTCCTTTGAGTTCGGCGAACATTCCGGCCTGGGTCATGAGTCTCCCTCTCTGAGATTTGTGCTCCCGATCGAGCTAGTATGGGCGAGCCCGGCGACCATGGCCAGACGACCACACAACCATCAGACCCAAGGTGAGACATGAACGAACGCGTACGGCCCCCGCAGCACAACAGTACCGCCGAGCTCGGCGAACTGTTCATGCGCATGCCTGCCCAGCAGCACGAGCTGGTACAGGGGCTCATGAAGGCGGCGTCGCCAAAGAGTCTTGATCCGTTGAACCTTGGGGGTGCGTTCATGGAACTCGCACAGGCCATGACACGAAACCCGATGCAGATGCTCGATGCGCAAATTGACCTGGCCCGCGATTACGCGGCGTTGTGGCAAAGCACAGCACACAAGGCGCTTGGCCTTGACGTCGAGCCGGTGGCCACGCCTGATCCGGGCGATCGACGTTTCCGCCACGACGACTGGAGTGAGAACCTGCTGTTCGACTTTCTGAAGCAGTCCTACCTGGTAACGTCACGCTGGGTTCAGACCCAGGTCGAAGAGGCCGAAGGACTCGACGAGGCGGACCGCAGGAAGGTGCGCTTCTACACCAAGCAGCTCACCGACGCGATGTCACCCACGAACTTCCTGCTGACCAACCCGGAGGTCCTGCGCGAGACCGTGCGGACCCGCGGCGCGAACGTCGTGCGGGGCCTGCGCAATCTGCTCAACGATTTCGACATCGAGAGCGGCAAGCTCAACATCAGCATGACCGACAAGGCGGCCTTCGAAGTCGGCCGCAATGTCGCCACCGCGCCCGGCAAGGTGGTCTTCCAGAACGAGGTTTTCCAGCTCCTGCAGTTCGAACCGGCGACACCCACGCAGTTTCAGGTGCCGTTGCTGATCTTTCCGCCGTGGATCAACAAGTACTACATCCTGGATCTGAAGCCGGAAAATTCGTTCATCCGCTGGGCGCTGGCTCAGGGACACAGCGTCTTCGTGGTCTCCTGGGTCAACCCCGATGAGCGCCTCGCCGCGAAGACCTGGGAGGACTATTACAACGAGGGCATCAGCGAGGCCATCGACGCTACCCTGCGCGCCTGCGATCACGATCAGGTCCACGCGATCGGCTACTGTATCGGCGGTACATTGCTGGCTTCGGGACTGGCCTGCATGGCCGCCACCGATGACAGGCGCGTCAAGATGGCGACCTTCTTCGCAGCCCAGGTCGACTTCTCCGAACCCGGCGACCTCGAGGTGTTCATCGACGAAAAGCAGCTTGCAAATCTCGACACCATGATGGCCAAAACCGGCTTTCTCGATGCCTCGGCCATGAGCACGAGCTTCAACATGCTGCGTGCCAACGATCTGATCTGGACCTTCGTGATCAACAATTACCTGATGGGCAAGGACCCCTACCCCTTCGACCTGCTTTACTGGAACGCCGACAGCACGCGCATGCCACGCGCCCTTCACATGTTCTACCTGCAGCAGATGTATCAGCACAATCGCCTTGCCCAGCCCGGCGGCATCGCGCTAAACGGGGTTCCTGTCGACCTGCGGATGATCTCGATCCCGGTTTACCTTCAGGCCAGCCGCGAAGACCATATCGCGCCCTACACGTCGGTATTCAAGGCCGCCGGGCTGTACCAGGGCCCGGTGCGCTTCGTGCTCGCAGGCTCCGGACACATTGCCGGAGTCATCAACCCACCGGCCTCAGGAAAGTACTGTCACTGGACCAACGACGCGGCGCCCGGCGAACTCGATGCATGGATGGCGGGCAGCACCGAGCACAAGGGTTCGTGGTGGCCTGACTGGCACGCGTGGGCGACACCCCAACTCGGTGAGCAGGTGCCTGCGCGGGCGCCGGGCAGCGGCGGGTTGACGGTGCTGGAGGACGCCCCGGGCACCTACGTGCGCGCCTGAGTCGCTGCTACGCCACACTCGACAGGCTCGGGTTTGCGCCGGGGCACTCGCTGTTGCCCCGATGCATCTGAACTACTTGCTGCATTGCAGCGAAAAGGCACCTGTTTTCCCCTGCCAGATTGCCACCCGGGCCGCGGTGATGTACCTTTCAGGCATTGGCCCCAGGGGCGTTGCGATATCGCGACAATCTGGGATTCACAATGGAGTCGGGAGAACAAATTCGTGAACTCAAGCACTCGCAGACTGAGTGTCGCCAGCGCCGTCGCTGCCGTCCTGGCCACCCCGGCCGCCCTCGCGCAGGGCCCCACCACCATCGATGAAATTGTCGTCACCGCGCAGAAGCGCGAGCAGTCGCTGCAGGAAGTGCCGATTGCCGTGTCCGCGTTCAGTTCCGAGCAGCTGGAGCGCGCTGGCGTCGCCGACATTCGGGATCTGATGTCGCTGTCACCGAGTCTGGTCATGACCAGTTCTGCCGGTGAAGCAGCGGGCGCGGTTGCACGCATCCGCGGTATCGGTACCACGGGCGACAACGCCGGTCTCGAATCCTCCGTGGCCGTGTTCGTCGACGGCGTGTACCGCAATCGCAACAGCGTGGCGCTGACCGACCTCGGGCAGATCGAGCGTATCGAGGTGTTGCGCGGTCCGCAGGGCACGCTGTTCGGTAAGAATGCCTCAGCCGGCCTGATCCATGTCATCACCAAGCAGCCGGAGTTCGAAACCAACGGCTATGTCCATCTGAGTGGCGGAAACTACGACTACGTGCGCGCCGCTGGCGGCATCACCGCCCCGCTTATCGAAGACTCACTGGCATTCCGCGTCGATGCCAACTTCACCCAGCGCGACGGCTTCATCGAAGACCTGGTTACCGGCGAGGACTACAACGACCGCGACCGGGTGCTGGTGCGCGGACAACTGCTCTTCCAGCCCAACGAGACCTTCAACGCCCGCATCATTGGCGACTGGGCGGATCGCACCGAAACCTGCTGCGCCGCGGTCACGCTCATCGAGGGTCCCACCCGCTTCCTGATCCAGGGCCTGGGTGGCAGCGTCGTCTCGCCGCCGAATCCCTACGGGCGCCAGACCACGGTCAACCCGGACCGCGGTTATCAGCAGGACGTCGAGGAGTGGGGTGTGTCCGGCGAGTTCACGCTGGACTTCGAGAACGTCTCCGTGACTGCCATTACGGCCCACCGGCTGTGGGAGCTCGATCGTTCCCAGGATATCGATTTCACCAACGCCGACATCCTGTATCGTCCGCCAAACGAGGGCTATCAGCAGCGCTTCGAGACCTTCACCCAGGAACTGCGCATCGCCGGCACCGGCGAGCGCGTAGACTGGATGATTGGCGGCTTTTTTGCCGACGAGAACCTGCAACTCGATGATGCAATCCGCACGGGGCGCGACTTCGACGGTTTTGCGAACGGCCTGCTCGGCGGCAATCTGTCGTTGTTCACCGGCCTGCCGCCTGGGGCGAGCTTTGTGGACGGCGACGGCGGCCAACTGGACCGGTTCCGGCAGGGCGCCGAGAGCTGGGCGATCTTCACACACAACACCGCACGCCTGACCGACCGTCTGGACGTGACGGTGGGCATCCGTTACACGGAGGAGACGAAAGACTTCTTCGCGGCCCTGCAATCCAGAAACAACGCCTGCTTTGCGGCATTGAATCGGGTGCCGTTGCTGTTCGGCGCCGGTGTGCCCCCGGCATCCATTCAGGGCGGCGTGGGCCTGATCTGTCTGCCGTTTTTCAATCCGCTCGTCGATGGGGTGTATCGCGACAAGCGCGCCGACCGGGAGTGGACCGGTACGATCAGCCTGGCCTATGCGCTCACCGACAACATGAACGGCTACCTGTCGATGGGTCGCGGCTACAAGGCCGGCGGCTTCAACCTGGATCGTGCCGGCCTGGCAAACCCCATTCCCGGCCTGCTGGGCCTGGCACCGCCGATCCAGCCCTCTGCTGCCGACCTGGAGTTCGGCAACGAGACCGTTGATGCCTATGAGGCCGGTCTGAAGTCGCAGCTGTTCAGCAATCTGCTGACCCTGAATCTCGCTGCGTTCTTCAGCGAGTTCAACGACTTCCAGCTCAACACGTTTACAGGCATCAACTTCATCGTCAGCAACGTCGCGAAAGCCACGACAAAGGGCATCGAGGCTGATTTCGCCGCCTTCGTCAGCGATGCGCTGACCCTGTCGGGTGGCGTGACTTACTCCGACGCACGGTACGGTGGCGGTATCACCAGCCCGCCGGGCAGCCCGGTGCCGCTGGCGGGCAAGCGCCTGACGAATGCGCCGCTGTGGAGTTCATCGCTGGCTGCCACGCTGGAGCAGCCGCTGGGTAATCTGACCGGCCTGTTCCATGTCGACATGCGCTTTACCGGCAATATGAACTCAGGTTCGGATTTGTTGCCGCAGAAGCAGCAGGGTGGTTTCACGGTCTGGAATGCGCGCGTCGGGGTCGGCTCTTCGGACCGACGCTGGCAGTTTGAACTCTGGGGTCGCAACCTGTTCGACAAGGAATATCAGCAGGTGGCATTCAATGCGCCGCTGCAGGGCAGCGTCGCCGGCGGCACTCAGACCTTCAACACATTCCTGGCCGAACCGCGTACCTGGGGGGGAACGCTGCGCATAAACTTCTAGAGACGAAGTCAGGCACAGCAGCAAAACAAAAAGGGGGCGATCCGTCAGGGATCGCCCCCTTTTTCATGGCGACAACCTATTCCTGCGCACGGCGTTCGTCGATGAGCTTCTTGAAGTAGGTCCAGCTGGTCTCATTGGGACGCGTATCGTCCACCGACGGGGGCTCGGAATACTTCTGGAAGCGTGTTTCGATCTGCTCGAGCATAAGATCTGAGAGATCCTCGTAGCGCTCGAGCTTGCGCCCGGCTGTATGGAAATACACCGTGCCCGTGCGCCCCCGCATCTTCATCCAGGGCAGCCAGTCAGACGTGCGCACCCAGCCCACGTGATTGCTCACGGTGTGCAGTTCCGGGTCCGTCAGCTCGGACACGATACCCATGAAGTTGAACATCTCCGTGGCGTGGTACTTGTTGCCTACGTAGTCCTGGTATTCACCGCCCAACACGTTGTGATAGAACAGCGGGACCGTGGCCGTCTGCCACCACAGGTCTCCCTGGATGGTGCCGCGGAAGCGCGCGCTGGGGTTGCCCTCGGTGTCGTAAGGAAACGTCGGCCTGCTGTTGACCGGATCATTGTCGATATGCAGCACCTCGACGGTCTCACCGGTCCAGGGATTCTCCCACTCGTCCACGACCTGGCCGGTCTCCGGGTCCAGATAGAACAGTACTTCCCGGCTGACCATCCGGTAGCCTTCGCCGCGCACATCGTCGCTGACCGTCACGCACTGACGAACGTTCATGCCTTCTACCTTGAAGATCAGGCGATCCGGCTCACCGGGTACACGCGAAAACATGTCGCCCAGCCACCAATAGGTGACTGGATGTTCGTCATTGAGCGAGCACTGGATCTTGCGGGCAGCCGCGATGGCACCC
Organism: Gammaproteobacteria bacterium; assembly: GCA_041745895.1. Classification (GTDB taxonomy): domain Bacteria; phylum Pseudomonadota; class Gammaproteobacteria; order Steroidobacterales; family PWYM01; genus PWYM01. The sequence goes on along the minus strand of JBGTIC010000454.1, from coordinate 8,753 downwards.
TCGGGGGTGCTCAGGTCGATGCTCTCAGCGGCTGATGAAGGCGTGGTCGTCATGACGCCTGCTACAAGGCCTGCGCCAATCGAAGTGGCCAACAGGCAGGACAAACTGCGTATTCCCATCTTGGGGTCTCCTGGTATGAATGGTTTCCCGGCAGCCGTGACTCAGCCGCAGCGGCAGGCAGGCTGCCGGGCCGTCGGTCATGACGCCGAGATCGCACGATACCACGTCGCGGCGCTTGCCCGAGCCTGCGGCGGATCATCCAATTGCATCGATACCGCGTACCTGCTGTCATTGACCCGATCACACCCCACGGAGAGCCCCGCATGGACCTGAGCAGCCTGCTGCCGACGACCCTGGCGCTGACACTGGCGTGCATGTTCCTGCTGTGGCTGATCAGCCTGCCACTGAAGAACGTCAGTATCGTCGATATCTTCTGGGGGCCCGGCTTCGCGGTCATCGCCGTGGCCTGTCTGTTGCTCGCCGAAGGTCATGCGCCTCGTCAATGGCTGCTGACCATACTCACGACAGTCTGGGGACTGCGACTGGGGCTCTATTTGGCCGCCCGCAATATCGGCCATGGAGAGGATGCCCGCTACGTTCGCATGCGCGAGCGTGTCGATGCCCGCGGCGGTAGATTTGCGCTGAGCAGTCTCATCGTGGTGTTCATGCTTCAGGGCGTGATCATGTGGGTCGTCTCGCTGCCGGTGCAGGTCGGTCAGGCCTCGCCGACACCGCAGTCGCTTGGCTGGCTGGCCGCCCTGGGCACGCTGGTCTGGCTGGTGGGCTTTGGTTTCGAGGCGATCGGCGATGCACAACTCCAGCGCTTCAAGGCAGACCCGGCCAATCGTGGTGAAGTGATGGATCGCGGGCTGTGGCGCTACACCCGCCATCCGAACTATTTCGGCAACGCCTGCCTGTGGTGGGGGATCTGGCTGGTGGCGGTGGAAACCGGATCGGCCTGGTGGACCGCCATTGGACCGGCCCTGATGACCTACTTCCTGTTAAGGGTCTCGGGTGTCGCGCTGCTCGAGCGCTCACTGACCGAGACCAAACCGAAATACCGCGACTACGTGCGCCGCACTTCGGCGTTTTTTCCATTGCCGCCAAAGGCCCAGTGAGCCGAATGACGATCAGGTGCGAAGGGCTCTCGGCGCTCGGCGCCGCGATCAGTCGAGCAGTGCGTCGGTCTTGGCCGCACAGATGAAGTCGTTCTCAGACAAGCCGCCGATGGCATGTGTCGTCCAGCTGATGCGGCAGTAGCCGTAGCCGAATTCAATGTCCGGGTGATGGCCCTCGGTGCTCGCCACCCAGGCCACCGCGTTGACGAAACCCAGCGGACGGGTGAAGCCGGGCATGGTGAACTCGCGAAGCAGCTTTCGTCCATCGTCAATCAGCTGCCAGCTCCCATGAATCTGCGTGCGCAAACGCGCGCACTCCTCGGCGGACAGCGGATCGACACCGCCCTCGCATGGTTTGCAGCGCTTGCTTTCCAGGTCGCTCATGCGCACATTCTAGCGCGACCTGAAGTCCAGGTGCAGACCCTTTGATGACAGGCGGGGCCGCGTACGGCCCCGCCCTGCCACCTCACTCGTTGCGAGCCAGGGCCCGCCCTGAGGGATCGAGTGTCATGCGAATATCCACCCGCCGGTCCAGCGCATAACCCTCCACGTCACCGGTGTCGGCCTGGGCGCGCCTGGAGCCATGGGCGATGGTGATGACCTGCGATGGCGCAAGGCCCGCGTGTAACAGCACCGCCTTGACGCTCTGCGCCCTGGCCGCCGACAGCGCATCGTTGAGCGGGTCCTCGCCGCGAGGATCGGCATGACCCTCGACCCGGATCTCCACATCGCCGATATCGGCGAGCACGCGACCGAGCCGCTCGAGGCGCGCCACAGCGTCGGGCGAAAGACTGGTGTCGTTTGTCCGGAACAGTACGCTGAACTCCAGCGTCTCACCGATGCGCGAGTGGGTCTGCTCGATATCGGCGAGCATGCGTTCGCGCAGCGACAGCTCCGAGCGCAGGGTGGCCAGCATCGTATCGAGTTCCCCACGACGGGAGCGTTCGGAGGCCAGCCCGATTTCCAGCTGGGCGAGCGACTGTGCATCGCGATGCATCCGATCGCCGAGAATCGCTCCGGCGGCAGCACCAATGATCGCACCCACAGGCCCGCCCGCCAGCGCGCCCACCACCAGACCGCTGCCCAGTCCCAGGGCTTCCGACTTGCTCGCCTGAGCAGTGTTGGTCGGCTCCGCGAGCGCAGGTCCCATCACCAGGCAACCAAGGGCGAGCGTCGTGATCATGATCTTCGTAGCATTCATTGTTCGGATCCTCCATCGGCACGGGATGTGCGGGATCCATTTGAATGCAGTCACCTGTCCGGTCCCTGCCCGATCATGGCCAGCGTCGGATCAAATATGGCGAAACATGACCGCAGCTTCAACACACGCCTGAAGGCTGCATGCCCTCGCAGGATCAGCCCCCGGTGCGGTGAATCGGATCGATCCACAGCACCTCTTCTGGCGCCTCGACCGACTCGATATCCAGATTCACGACCACCGCCTCGTTGTCACTTCGCACCAGCACACACTCCAGCGTCTGATCATCCGCTGCATTGATTTCCTGATGCGGAACATACGGCGGCACGAAGATGAAATCTCCCGGGCCAGCTTCGGCCACGAATTCCAGCGCCTCACCCCAGCGCATGCGCGCGCGACCCCTGACCACATAGATCACGCTCTCCAGGGCACCGTGATGATGCGCCCCTGTCTTTGCGCCAGGATGTATGTGTACCGTGCCCGCCCATATCCGCCGAGCACCAGCACGGGCCGCATCGATGGCAGCAGCGCGATGCATCCCGGGTGTCTGCGCGGTATTCGAATCCAGGCTGTCCCCCGGGATCACCTGCACGCCGGTGTGCTTCCAACCGTCGGCAGGAATCTGCGTCTCGCTGGCGATCTTTTTCGACATGCACACGACACTCCTTGTGCGCCATGGCGCGGTGCGCATCATGCTACCAGCCGGGGCGCCAAGCTCAAGCAGGCTCATGTCCCGTCCGTGCGCCGGCAAGTTGCCGGGATCTCCCAGAAAGGCTTAGGATGCGGCGATGCGATCGATGAAAAACATGGCTTTGCTGGCTGCGCTGACGGCACATGGCTGGGTGGGTGCCACCGAGGTGATTCGGGATTGCACACATTGTCCGGCACTGGTCATCATCCCGGCTGGCCAATACGTCATGGGTGCGCCCGAAGCGCAAAGCCGTGACAGAAGCTTTGGCTGGGGTGGTCCCGAACTCGATGTGACGATCGGGGCAGCCTTTGGCATGGGCGTGTCCGCCGTCACCCGTCGCGAATGGGCCGCGTTCATCGAGGCGACCGGCTATGAGATGAAACCCTGCGTGAGCATCTGGCAACACCTGGTGGGTGCCGACGCAAGACCCTCCTGGCAAAACCCCCTGTTCCCGGACGGCAGCGTGCAGACCGACGATCACCCGGTGGTCTGCGTCGGCTGGCCAGACGCGAAAGCCTACGTCGACTGGCTGAGCATGCACAACGATGGGCGGCGCGAATACTTTCTGCCCTCGGAAGCCCAGTGGGAATACGCTGCGCGTGCAGGCAGCGCCGGCCCGCGGCCCTGGCCCATCGGAGAGGCGTGTACGCACGCCAACGTGGGGGACCGTCGCTACCACGAAGGCACGGGCCGCGCCGAATTCATCGACTGCGATGACGGCCATTCATTCAGTTCGCCGGTCGACGCCTTTGCGCCGAACGCCTTCGGTCTGCGCGATGCCTTGGGCAACGTCTGGGAGTGGACCGCAGACTGCTGGCATCCCGATCACACCCGTAACCCGGCGGACGGGGCGCCGGTGACGGCAGCGCTCGGCGGTGATTGCGCGCGGCGCAGCATGCGTGGTGCAGGCTTTCCGTCCGGCGAATGGTACGTGCGCTTCACCAGCCGCGGTGGCGACCCGGTGGAGACCCGATACCCGGTCATCGGCTTCCGGGTCGCCGCAAGCCTTACCGAGGCAGAGCGTGCCGGTGCGCGACGACCGCGCTGATTCATCCGACGCCCCCGGCGGCTGCTTTTTCTGCGCACATGCGGAAGATGGCGAGGCCCAGGAGAACCCGCAGCATGCGTCCGGCGCATCACTGAAGAGACGCCGTGTGCTGCAGGCAACGCTCGCCGCACCGCTCGCTTTCACGACACATGCCGCAGCAGGTCGTGCGCTGCACGAGCATCCACGACAAACGGGCGTGGCGCCTGAGGGTCGCTACGCGATCAACACCGGCTGGACGTTGCGCTACGCAGGCACCGACATCAGGCTGCAGCGCGGCGCGGTCATCGTCGTGGCCGACGGACGCATCGAGGACATCCGCGAGCGCCCCGTGCGCGGTCTGCCCGTGATCGATGCGCGCAGACAGCTTGTCGTGCCGGGATTCATCTCAGGACATACCCATGTGGCCGGTGGCACGCCCACGCGAGGTCTGATCGAGACCGGACGTTCGTTTCGCCGGCCTCTGGAACTCGTCGATGCCCTCGACGATGATGCGCTGGATGCGCTCACCGCGCTGAACCTCGCCGAACTGATCATGACGGGCGCGACCACTCAGCTGGAAATGAGCCTGAGCCTGCGCCAGCTGCGCTCCTATCTGCGCGTCGCGAAACGCTATGGCGCGCGCGGTTATGCGGGGGCCATGATTCCCGACATCCAGCGCCTTTTTCCCATCTGGTTCCGGCGTGACGACGACACGCTTCTGGCCTCCGTGCCTGACACCCTGCGCGAGATCGAGGCCAACCTGACATTCGCCCGCGGCTGGCGCAACGATCCATTGCTCAAGCCGATGATGACACCGCACGCCACGGATACGCAGACGCCGGAAACTTTGCAGGCGTTCGCTGCCGCAGCAGCGGAACTCGGCCACGGCATTCACCTGCACCTGGCCCAATCGGGGCGTGAATCCGCGCTGGTGGAGAGGCTCTGGAAGACCACTCCATTGCGCTGGATCGCCGACCACGGCTTCCTGGACGGACCCCTGTTTGCAGCCCACATGAGCGGATTTGATTTCACTCGCGACGCAGATCTTTTCCGCGCTGCCGGGGCGATCTACGCCCATTGCCCTTCGGCCGGCGGCGCAGGCGGTGCGACACAGCCTTACCCCGAGGCGCTGGGCGCAGGCATGCAGGTCAACATCGCCATCGACACCCACTCCAACGACTTCCTTGAGAACCTCAAGCTGGCGGTCCTCTACGGTCAGGCCCGTTACGCGCTGCTCGAGGCGCACAGTCGTCTACCGCTGGCCCGTCCGACGATGGCAGAGGCGATTCGTGGCGCCACATTGGGCGCCGCGCGCGGATTGCGGCGCGACGATCTCGGACGCATCGACGAGGGGGCCTGTGCGGACCTCGTGGGCATAGACGTGACCAGCCCGCTGACCGGCGTCGGCGCCCTGCCGCCGGAACCACTGAACAATCTGCTGTATGCACACGGTGCGTCCGTGCGCCTGGTCGTGACTGATGGAAGGGTTCAGCTGCTCGACGGCCGGTTTGTGCCAGATGACCTGGTCGATGTGTCGCGCGCCGCAGGCGAGGTGACGCGCGAGCTTTGGCAAACACTTGCGCGCGAGGGCTGGTTCGAGTGAGCCGCTAGTCGTGGAGCTGTTCGTGCTGACCGTCATGACTGTCGGCATCGCCGAGATCGGCGATCGTACGATGTTCGTCGCGGTACTCTTCGGCATCCGCTATCCGCGGCTGTGGCCGGTGCTGCTTGGCATGACCACAGGCCTGTTCATCAACCAGGCGGTCTCCGCAGTGTTCGGCGTCTGGCTGTTTTCACTGATCCCCGCGCAGTGGCACACGCTGCTCATCGGTCTTGCGTTCATTGCCATGGCCGTGTGGGTGCTGATCCCGGAATCCGAAGGCGACGAGACTGACGCCATGTCCGCCCGCGGTATGTTCATGGCCGCTGCGGTCACGTTCTTCGTACTCGAGATGGCCGACAAGACCCAGCTGGCGGTCGTGACGCTGGCGGGCGCCTCCGGCAGCATCATCATCGTCATCCTCGGCGCCACGCTGGGCATTCTGCTTGTTACCACGCCCGCGCTGCTGATCGGCTATCGCTTCGCCCGCGTACTGCCACTCCGGACGATCCGCATCATCGCCTCATCCATGTTCCTGTTGCTGGGCGTGTGGATGCTGCTCGATGCCGCAGGCTGGCTGCCAGAGACCGGCGTGTTCCAGCCATCGCGCTTTCTGGAGTCGATCAATGCGGAGGGTGCCGAGGATTCATGAACCCGGGCGCCGGGCCTCAAGTGAGTGGTGTCACCGCCCGGCGCGCCACCCGCGCCCACTGTGCAGGGCCACGAACGTGCCATTGTTCTGTTCGGCGATGATGCGCATCAGCACGGCGAATCGCAGTCCGGTGGCCTGCACGCTGCCGGTATAGTCGTAGATCACCGGAAAGCCGATCGCGTGGATGCGCGCCATGGGCTGGCCGTCGGGACCGCGGTTGGCCCGCTGGATCTGTCGCGCGGCATGGTCGAGATTCTGGCCATGCATCTCGTCACCGAGATAGTACACACTGACACTATGCTGGCGCGTTGCATAGGTACGTACCGCGTGGACCACACCTTCCACCGGGCTGGAGTTGGAAAACGGCCGCCAGTTACGCAGCCCCTCCATGACCGCTCGCCGCAGCGCCGGGGTATCGGTGATCCACTCACCTGCATAGCGGGTGATCAGGTAGGTGCCCATGTCGTTCATGACCTGCATACCCTTGACCTCGGGGTAGACGTCGAGGATCTCCTCCATGGTCTGCATCATGCGCGCCCATGCGTACTCGGTCATGCTGGGCGAGGTGTCGATCACGAAAATGATGTACTCGCTGTCGATAGGGATACCCCCCACCGGCGCCTCTTCCGGTCGCTTGCGGAAGTCTGCCAGCAGGCGTTGCATCTCCTCGGTCAGACGCTGGCGGGCTCGACTGAGTCGCCCTTCCAGGTCCTGCGCAATCACGGCCGCACTGCGTACGTCATCATAGGAGCCTTCGATACGCTCGAGTTCGCGACGAAGCTCAGCAAGCCGCTGGCGTTCGCGCGCAAGCTCGGTCTCGGTGATGCTCAGCTGCTCGGCGGTGCGGGTGGTGTCGATGGCGATGTCCTCGATGCGCTGACTCAGCCACATCACACGGGTCTCAGCCTCATCGGCCGATTCGTCGCGCAGCTTCGGCTCGAACATCTTGGTGATCACCACAAGCAGAATGATTGCACCGAACCCGCAGCAGATGCAGTCGAGGAACGACAGGCTGAAGGTCTCGGTGGCGCGGCGCTTTCTGCGTCTCATGGCCAGTCCTGCGTCGGGCTCATGAAGGTGCCGCCGGTGCGCAGCGTCATCTCCCAATATGCGGGGGCCGCGCGCGGGTCGCCTTCGAGCGGAAAGAGAATCACGTTCATCGGCGTGTTGGTGGGCAGCTGCCGCAGCGCACGCTCGAAATGGCGCAGACGCTCGGCGCCACTGACAGTTCGCCGCGCAGGCAGGGTCGCGCCCTGCGTAGGAAGACTGTCGGTGACCAGATAGACATTGTCGGGACGTGGACTCATGTTGCGGACCACCTCGAAGGCGTGATGCAGGCTGCTGCCGTCGCCCGGATCAACCTCCCGCAGTTTCCTGATCGCATCGTCCAGTCGGCCCGCATCACTGGCAGCGGTCAGCCACTGACCCTCACTGCCCTGCACAAGCGGCCAGGCGCGCGTATTGAACAGGTAGATCTGAAACTCGCTGTCCTCGGGAATCTGTGCAGAAAGCCAGTCGATGGTCGCCATCACACGCTGCCATTTCGCCGATGCCACCTTGCGCTCGAAGGGCATATTGCGACGGCGGATGACGTTCACGATCGTCGTATCGAGCATGCTCGCCGAGACGTCGATCAGAATCAACACCCGATCCCCGCCCATGCGCATGCCGGTCAGGTAGGCACGCTCGCCGTCGCCCCGCACCGCGCGTATCTGGCTGCCAGCGTCTTCAACGGTGACACTCTCGCGGGCCAGACGTTCGGACTCGGCTTCCAGTTCCCGCAGCTCGGCCTGCAGGCGGTCGATCTCCTCACGACGCATCAGGGCCAGACGCTCGCGCTCGCTGAGGTTCTCGCGCGCATCACGCACCGCCGCGGCGAGCTCCTCAGCCATGCTGCGGGTGCTGGCCCTTTCCGTGAGATTGTCGCTCAACGTGACGCGCAGCTGCGCGAGCTGTCGCTCGCCGGCGCCCACCCGATTCTCGAGGCGCTCGATCTCCGCGATGCTCTCTTTCAGACGATCTTCATTCTCCAGGGCGATCTGCGCACTGATAATCATGAAAAACAGGATCACGGCGCCGAATCCACAGGCCATGATGTCCAGGAAGGACAGGTTGAAAACCGAGAATTCGCGTCGCTTGCGAGCCATGCTCAGGCCAGCCTGATCATCAGCAATTCCTCACCGGGCATGCCTAAACGAAGCACATCACCGGGCACCAGCCGCGTCTGGGCGTCGATGCGCTGCCCGTTGACGAATGTGCCGTAGCGACTCAGGTCAGTGATGACCGCGGCATCATCGAGCACTCGCAGCTGGCAATGCCGAGCAGAGACTCCGGCAGTGCCCGCCGGCAAGGCAAGGTGTCGCTCGCCGTCGCGTTCGGTGGCATCGACGTCCTGGGCCGCGGTGCCGATCACCAGCGCAGTCGCGGTCAGCGGATGCGCCACGCCGCGCCAGACCACATGTGTGGC
>JBGTIC010000453.1:0-11680 GCA_041745895.1 Gammaproteobacteria bacterium | reverse complement strand
TCGCGCTGCTTGGCACGGCCACACTGCTGGGCCTGTGCATGCTGCCGGTGGCGACCTGGATGCACGCCGGTCTGCAGGCCCAAGCCGTGGCGCCGCTCGCTACGCTGGCCTTCTTCGCCCTGCTGATCTGGTCGGTGGACGTCAGTGGCTGGATCCTCTCGCGCGCGCTCAACGCGCATTATGCGACGGGCGTACTGATTGCCGTAGGCGTCATCATCCTCGACACCACTGTACGCCGCGCGGTGCTGCCCGCCGCGTGAGCCAATTGACCTGACTGCCGCCACGGGGCAGTCTGCGACGCACCTCTGGCTATCGAGACCCTTATGCATCTGCACATTCTTGGCGTCTGTGGCACCTTCATGGGCGGCATCGCCGCCCTGGCCAAGGCCGCAGGTCACAGCGTCAGTGGCGCCGACCAGAACGTCTACCCGCCGATGAGCACGCAGCTGCGCAAGCTCGGCGTGCGTATCCATGAAGGGTACGCGGCCGGGCAGATTCCCGAGGCTGCCGAAAGCGTGCTGGTGGGCAACGTCATGCGACGTGGTCAGCCCGTGGTGGAGGAGTTGCTGGATTCCGGGCGCGCCTATGATTCGGGCCCCGCATGGCTGGCCCGCCATGTGCTTGCCGGGCGCTGGGTGCTGGCGGTGTCGGGGACCCACGGCAAGACCACGACCGCAAGCCTGCTGGCGTGGATCCTGGAATACGCCGGACTGAAACCTGGATTTCTGATCGGTGGCGTGCCGCGAAACTTCGGCGTCTCCGCGCGGCTGGGGGAGGGCCAGTTCTTCGTTGTGGAGGCCGACGAGTACGACACGGCGTTTTTCGACAAGCGCGCCAAGTTCGTGCACTATCGTCCGCGCACGCTGGTCGTCACCAACATCGAGTTTGACCACGCTGACATCTATCGCGACATCGATGCCATCAACTGGCAATTCCACCAGCTGCTGCGAACCGTCCCCGGCCGCGGGCTGGTAGTAGCCAACGGTGTCGACGCCAACGTCGACCAGGTACTGGCGATGGGCTGCTGGTCGCCGGTGGAGCGCTTCACGGCGGGCGAGTCCGGCACTGCAGACTGGCACGGTGCCTATGAACTCATCGGCGCCAAATCGCGTTTCGGCGTCACCCTGTCCGGGCGCGATGTCGGTAACGCGGTGTGGGCGCTGGCCGGCGTGCACAACCTGGAAAACGCGCTGGCTGCGGTCGCGGCGGCCCGGCACGCCGGTGTGCCGGTGGACATCGCGCTCAAGGCGCTGGCAGAGTTTCAGGGCGTCAAGCGCAGGCTCGAACGGCGCGGGCGCATCCAGGGTGTGACGATCTACGACGACTTTGCTCATCACCCGACCGCGATCCGCCACACACTGGCGGCGCTTCGCAGCCAGCAGCCCGATCGTCGCATCGTCGCGGTGCTCGAACCGCGCTCGAACACGATGCGCCAGGGCGTGCATGCCGACCAGCTGGCCGCCTCACTCGAGGCGGCCGATCAGGTCTATCTGTACGTGCCGCCGTCACTGGACTGGGATGCGCGCAGCGTGCTCGCACCGCTGGGCGAGCGGCTGCACCTGGGTGAGGATATCGATGCCATGGTTGCAGGCCTGGCCGTCGATCTCAGCGAGGGTGACGAGGTCGTGATCATGAGCAACGGTGGCTTCGGCGGTCTGCCGCGCAAGCTGGAACAGGCGCTGCAGGCGCGGCGCAAGGCCTGACGACGCCGGACCGCTCAGCGGCCGCGCGGGCCTGACGATCCGGCGCCTCGCGTTGTAGGATTGAACCCCACTCCCGTGAGCGCGAGCCCCCATGAGCGACGTCGAGATTCCGCTGTTTCCGCTGAATACCGTGCTGTTTCCGGGCGGACCGCTGCCGCTGCGTATCTTCGAGCCGCGCTACCTGGACATGATCAGCCGCTGCCTGAAGCAGCAGCACGGTTTCGGCGTGTTGCTGATCGGTGAAGGCGTCGAGGCCGGCAGCGTCGGCAGCACCATGCGCGTGGGTACCATGGCGAGCATCGTCGACTGGGGGCAGGGCGAGGATGGCCTGCTGGCGGTGACTGCCCACGGCAACGAGCGCTTCGCGCTGCGCGAGGTCCGCGTGCAGGCCGATGGCCTGAACCTCGGTGTGGTTGATTTTCTCGCGCCTGAACCCAAGGTGGTGCTCGGCGAGCGCCACGCGCGTCTGTCTCGTCTGCTCGAGACGGTGATCAGTGATCTCGGGCCGCTTTACGACGCCATCCCCAAGGATTACGACGACGCAAGCTGGGTGGGCTATCGCCTGGCCGAGCTGCTGCCCTTGTCGCTGCCCGACAAGCAGGCGCTGCTGGAACTTGAAGACGCCGAGGCCCGGCTCGATGCGCTGCTGCCGGTCGTCGAGGCCATGCAGCGAGACGGCTAGACGCGCTTTTCTTGTGGCGGTGGCACCACGTATCTTGGTGGCGCGACGCTGAAGATTGTCCGCTCTTCCGCGATGAAGCGACTCAGAAGCGATCGCGAGCCAAAAAAATGCGAATTTTCGACCTCTCGGGGGTTGCGCTACAGCGACACCCCGGGTTAGATAGCGTTCGGGGGATCGAACTGCAGTTTCATGCCGCCGACGCGTAGAAGCACCGACGGCCATGGCACGGCAGATATCTAAGGCGCTACGCCATTGGGAGGTGGTCATGTCCGTTGTCCGTTCGTCACGTTTCAGTGCCCTTGTGTCACCCCACGCAGAGTCCGCCGACACTCCGGCGCGCAGCGCGCCCGCGCTGACCGTGGCCGTGGCCGCCGCGATGGCCATGATGTCGCATACGGCATATTCCCAGCAGGCCGCGGAAACCGCGCGCCCTCAGCTCGAAGAGATCGTCGTCACAGGTACGCGTATCGCGCGTGATCCGAATGCCGTCTCGCCCGTCCCCGTGCAGGTGGTGAGTGGCGAAGACATCGCCCGCTCCGGCAAGCTCAACGCAGCAGACGTTTTGCGCGAGGTTCCGGCACTGCTCACGTCTGTTTCCTCGGAATCGTCCGTCGACAGTGTGTTCAACACAGGGCTCCCAGGGACGACGGTAGGTCAAAGTGTCCTGCAGCTGCGCGGCATGGGTGCCGAGCGCACGCTGACGTTGGTTAACGGCCGACGTCACGTCGGCGGCGTTGCCGGGACCTCTTCAGTCGATGTAGCTTCCATTCCTGCCGCGCTGATCGAGCGAGTCGAAGTGCTGACCGGCGGTGCATCGGCGCTCTACGGCGCCGACGCGGTCACTGGCGTGATCAATTTCATCATGAAAGATGACTTCGAGGGCCTGGAGTTCGACGTACAGGGGGGGCTCTCAAGCAGAGGCGATGCAGGCACGTACGGCGTCAACGCGTTGTGGGGCACGAATTTTGCTGACGGGCGGGGCAACGTCGCGATCGTGGCCGACTACCAGAGCCGCGGCCGCCTGTTGTTTGGCGATCGCGGGTTCAGCCGCGACAACGGCATTGCGCGCAATCTGCCCAACCCCGACCGCCGCTTCCAGCAGGGCGATATCGACCCGGCCTCGATGCCCAATCTGGCGGCCCTGTACTCCCTGGATACCGGCCGCTTCCCTTATGGCTTCGCCATCCCTTCTGTTGACGGCTTCACGTCCGCCTACACCAGCGCGTTCGGCGCGGCGCCCACGCTCACTGCAGCGGAGATCGCGCTGATCGAGCGCGGGCAGAACGCGCCCACGCGTGCGATCCGACGCCAGCCCGCCTTTGCGATCAGTTCGGCTGGCGGCCTGATCGCCCCCGGTGATTTCGGTAATCCCGCCATCGATCTCGACGGCGACGGCGTGCCCGACTGCGAGCAGTCCTACGTCGGTTACAACAGTTCCTTCGACTTCCCGTTTTCCTTCGGCGCGGCGGGAGGCTGCTGGACCACCGATGCGGCGGGCAATCTGCGCCCGTTCCAGGATGGCGCGGTGTCCGGCGTGTTCAACCAGTTCGGCGGCGACGGCATCGCGGTGTTCTTCGATCCCGAGTATCTGCGGCCCGCCGAGGACAAGGTGGTGGTCAACCTGCTGTCGCGCTATGACCTGACGCCCACGGCCAGCGCGTTCGTGGAGGCCAAGTATGGCTATCAGACGGTCGATTACGGTACGCCCTACAACACCTTCTGGGATCTGCTGACGATCTTCCCGGACAATCCCTTCATCCCCGCGCCGCTGCAGGACCTTGCCGATGATACCGGCCAGTTGTGGATGACCCGTGACATCACCGAGCTCGGGCCGGCCATCAACCGCAACCAGCGCGAAACCGTGCGTATGGTTCTCGGCGTCGATGGGGAGTTCACCAACGGCTGGCGCTACGAAGTGGCGGCGAACTTCGGCCAGTTCGACCAGGTGGCCTCCACTCGCAACCGCGTGATCGTCGACCGGTTCTTCGCCGCCGTCGATGCGACCACCGACGGCGCCGGCAATCCCATCTGCCGGTCCGATATCGATCCGACGCCGCCGCCGACCACGCCCTTCGGGATCCCGGGGTTCGATCCGGGCTTCTTTACCTTCAACCCGGGTGACGGGCAGTGCCAGCCGGCGAACCTATTCGGGATCGGCAACGTCAGTCAGGAAGCCATCGATTTCATCACCACCACCACCCGCACGCAGAGCCGGCTGGAGCAGATGGTGTTCAGCGGCTTTGTGACCGGCAATACCGAGGAGTTCTTCACCTTGCCTGCCGGTCCGGTCGGTTTCGCGGTGGGCGCGGAGTGGCGCGAGGAGAAGAGCCGGACCATCTTCGATCCGCTGGCCCGGGGCATCCTGCCAGTCGACTCGCCTGCCGGGCCTGCCGGGACCCCCGTCAGCGAACTCGGGCTGACACAGGTGGCGCTGGTGTTCGACCCTGAGTCCCAGGTCGCCAACTCCCGCGGCTCGTATGACGTATGGGATGTCTTCGGCGAGGTGTCGGTGCCGCTGCTGGCCGATCGGCCGGGTTTCCGCGAACTCACGTTCGACGCGGCGGCCCGCTACTCCCGCTATTCCACCGTGGGCGGCACGGTCACCTGGAAGACCGGCTTGACCTGGACGCCGGTCGAGGATGTTCGCTTCCGAGGCGGTTACTCCGAGGCAGTGCGCGCGCCAAACATCAGCGAGCTGTTCGATCCGGATCAGGGCGCCTTCTTCCGTCCGACCGACCCCTGCGACCAGGCCGAGATCGATGCGCTGCTGGCCTCGGGCGACCCGCGCGGGGCGATTCGTGAGGGTAACTGCCGTGCCGACGGTATTCCGGTCGGCTATCAGGACCCCCTGTCGGCGCGCTTCAGTGGCGTGAGCGGCGGCAATCCGGATCTCGAGGAGGAGACTGCCAAAACCTTCACCATCGGTGCCGTCTTTCAGCCCAGGTTCGTGCCGGGTCTGACCCTGTCCGTGGATTACTGGAACATCGAGATCGAGGATGCCATCTCGGCGGTGTCGTCCAACGACATCGTCAGCAACTGCTATGACTCGGTGAACTTTCCGGACAACCAGTACTGTGGTCTGTTCACGCGTAACCGGGACGCCACCTCGCCGCAGTTCCTCGGGTTCAACTTCCTGCGCCAGACGCAGGTGAACTTCGGCGCCATCGAAGGCTCCGGCTACGACTTCACCAGTCGCTACCAGTTTGCTCTGGGCAGCCACGAGTTTGCGCTGACGGCCGGCGGTACCTACATGAACGAGCTGGATTACTTTTTCGACCCGGCAGATCCCACGGCGCTGGATCCCGAACTCGTCGAGATCCAGCGGCCGCGGCTCGCCGGACAGATCGGCCTGAGCTGGCGTAGCGGCCCGTTCAGCGCCGGCTGGGCCACGCGCTACATGAGCAAGCAGGGTCTTCGCGGCGTCGAGATCGAGACGCTGGAGCAGCTGTTCGGCGATGCAGGCATCGTGGGCAGCTTCACCGTGCACGACCTTACGCTCGGCTACGAGTGGAGCGACAGCATCGATGTCTATGGTGGCGTCAACAACGTTGGCGACCGCCTGCCGTTCATCACCGAGCAGGCTTATCCGGTCAGCCCGATCGGCCGCAACTTCTTTCTCGGCGTGACGGCGCGCTTCTGACCGCGCGATGCCCGGTGGCCCGCGAGGCCGCCGGGCATCTTAAACGAGTCGATTCAATGACGGAACAACGCATCGCGCGCGGCCGGCTGGCCGTGGCAGTCGAACTGCATGAGTTCATCGAGACCGAGGCGCTCCCGGGCACGGGTGTCGACCCCGCTGATTTCTGGCGAGGCTTCGATGTCCTGGTGGCTGACCTGACACCGGTCAACCGTGCGTTGCTGGCCCATCGCGAACAGCTGCAATGCTCGCTCGAGGAGTGGCATCGCGCCAGTCCCGGACCGGTGACCAGTCTTGGCGCGTATCGCAGCTTCCTGCAGGAGATCGGTTATCTGGAAGCCGTGCCTGCGAAAGTTCGCGCCACGACAGTCAATGTGGATAGCGAAGTCGCCATGCAGGCAGGCCCGCAACTGGTCGTGCCCGTCAGCAACGCACGTTACGCGCTGAACGCCGCGAACGCGCGCTGGGGCAGTCTGTACGACGCGCTCTACGGCACCGATGCCATCGCCGATGAGGCAGGTGCGGCGCCGGGCAAGGCCTACGATCCCCGACGCGGGGCCAGGGTCATCGCGCGCGCCCGGGCGCTGCTCGATACCGCGGCGGCGCTGACGGAGGGCTCACACACTTCGGCCCGTGCCTATCGAATCAACGACGGTGTACTGCGCGTGGCGCTTCAGGACGGGCGGGAAACCGGACTTGTCGATCCGTCGCGTTTTGCAGGCTACCGCGGAGACCCCGCGCAGCCGGCCTGTGTGCTGCTGGTCAACAACGGCCTGCATCTGGAAATCCAGTTCGACCGCGAACACCCGATCGGTCGCGAGGATGCTGCCGGCATCAAGGACGTGCTGGTCGAGGCAGCAGTGTCGGCCATCATGGACTGCGAAGACTCCGTGGCCGCCGTCGATGCTCAGGACAAGGTGGGGGTGTATCGCAACTGGCTGGGTCTGATGCGCGGCGATCTCGAAGAGCGATTCGACAAAGGGGGTCGAACCATCACCCGCCGGCTCAATCCGGATCGCGAGTACTCAAGTCCCGATGGTGACATCGTGCGCCTGCATGGCCGGGCGCTGATGTTCGTGCGTAATGTCGGTCACCTGATGACCAACCCCGCCGTGCTCGATGGCAACGGCGATGAGGTGTTCGAGGGTATTCTCGATGCCGTGATGACGAGTCTGATCGCGATGCACGATCTGCGTCGGACACGCGGTGCAACCGGTGGCCTGCACAACTCGCGCACGGGTTCCGTCTATATCGTCAAGCCGAAGATGCATGGTCCGAAGGAAGTGGCCTTCGCCAGCCAGCTGTTCGCGCGAGTCGAGGATATGCTTGGTCTTGCCCGCGACACGCTCAAGATGGGCATCATGGACGAGGAGCGTCGTACCACCCTCAATCTGGCTGCGTGCATCGAGGCGGCCGCCTCGCGCGTGGTGTTCATCAACACAGGCTTCCTGGATCGCACGGGTGACGAGATTCATACCGCGATGGAAGCCGGGACGATGATTCGCAAGGCAGAGATGAAAAATGCCGTCTGGATTGCCGCCTACGAACGCAACAACGTGCAGGTGGGGCTTGCCTGCGGGCTGGCAGGGCGCGCACAGATCGGCAAGGGCATGTGGGCGATGCCTGACCTGATGGCGGCGATGCTCGAGCAGAAGATTGCTCATCCGCAGTCAGGTGCGAGCACGGCCTGGGTGCCCTCGCCAACAGCCGCCGTGCTGCATGCACTGCACTATCACGAGGTCGATGTGGCCGCGCGCCAGGCACAGCTTGCCGCAGCCCCGCCGGAGCCGCTGCTCGATGCCTTGCTCGATGTTCCGGTGGCCACGCAGCCCGACTGGGATGCGCAGTCGCGGCGCGATGAACTCGATAACAACTGTCAGGGCATCCTCGGCTATGTCGTGCGCTGGGTGGAGCAGGGCATCGGCTGTTCGAAAGTGCCGGACATTCACGGCGTTGGGCTGATGGAGGATCGCGCAACACTGCGGATCTCCAGTCAGCACATCGCCAACTGGCTGCATCACGGCATCGTCAGCGAGGCTGATGTGCGTGACGCGCTCGAGCGTATGGCACGCGTGGTTGACGACCAGAACGCCGGTGATCCGGCCTACCGGCCGATGGCGCCGGAGTTCGACGCATCGATTGCGTTTCAGGCAGCCTCCGACCTGGTGTTCAAGGGCCGTGCGCAGCCCAGCGGCTACACCGAGCCGCTGCTGCATGGCTGGCGCCTGCGTTACAAGTCGGCAAGCACTTCGCGCGCAGCCTCCAGCGTCTGAGCGATGTCGGCGTCGCTGTGTGCGGCGGAGACGAAGCCGGCCTCGAAGGCCGATGGTGCGAGGTACACGCCGCGTGCCAGCATGCCATGGAAGAATGCACGGAAGCGTGCCTGGTCGCAGGCCATGACTTCTGAGAAGCGCGTGATCTTTCCAGCGTCGCTGAAGAAAAAGCCGAACATGCCGCCGATCGCCTCCACGCACATCGGGATGCCGGCATCATCGGCCGCGGACTTCAGTCCCTCTGCAAGCGTGCGGGTGCGCTTTGCCAGCGCGTCATGGAAGCCCTGCGCACCCAAGCCCTCCAGCGTCGCCAGACCCGCCGCCATGGCCACCGGGTTGCCGGACAGTGTGCCGGCCTGGTAGACCGGACCCAGCGGCGCGAGTTTTTCCATGATGTCCCGCCGTCCGCCGAAAGCACCGACCGGCATGCCGCCGCCGATGATCTTGCCCAGTGTCGTGAGATCGGGCTCGATGCCGTAGAGTCCCTGGGCACCGCCTGCGTGCACACGAAAACCGGTCATGACTTCATCGAAGATCAGCACCGCCCCGTGCTCGGTACACAGGCGTCGCAAGGTTTCCAGGTAGCCCGGCAGCGGCGCGATCATGTTCATGTTGCCGGTGATGGGTTCGATGATCACGCAGGCGATCTCTGTGCCCCGTGCGGCGAACACCTCTTCGAGCTGTGCGCTGTCGTTGTAGTCCAGCGTCAGGGTATGGGCCGCCAGCGCGGCGGGCACGCCCGGGGAGCTGGGCACGCCCAGTGTCAGAGCACCCGAGCCCGCCTTGATCAGCAGCGAGTCGGAGTGGCCGTGGTAGCAACCTTCGAATTTGATGATCGTGTCGCGGCCGGTGAAGCCCCGTGCCAGACGGATCGCGCTCATTGTCGCCTCGGTGCCGGAGCTGCACATGCGCGTCAGCGCCATCGACGGCACGAGATCACGAATGCGCCGGGCGAGTGTGGTCTCCGACACGGTCGGCGCACCGTAGGACAGCCCCCTGGTCGCTGCCTGCTGAACAGCAGCAATCACCTCGGGGTGGGCATGGCCCAGGATCATCGGCCCCCAGGATCCGATGTAGTCGATGTAGCGCCGGCCCTCCTCACTCCACATGTAAGCGCCGCGGGCCTCGCGAATGAATATCGGCTCCCCGCCGACAGAGCCAAAAGCGCGCACCGGTGAGTTGACGCCGCCGGGGATCACTTCCCGGGCCTGTTCGAAAAGCGTGCTGGTCATGGAACTTCCTTGAGCTTGCGAGTGCGATGAGTCACGGCGCATTTTGCCGCGGTGACGATCAATGGGACAATGCGCCGGTCCAAACCCTGTGCGTTGTCGAGAGTGCCAATGAAAACATGGATGTGTCTGATCTGCGGTTACGTGTACGACGAGGGCGTGGGAGATCCCGACGCCGGTCTGCCACCGGGGACGGCATGGGCGGATGTGCCGCTGTCGTGGCGCTGTCCGGACTGTGGGGCTGGCAAGGAAGACTTCGAAATGAGTGAGGTCTAGCGGTAGTGGCGCTCAACTCAAGCCTTGGCTGGCGCCCCCTGCGGGAGGTCTTTGGCGGAATGGCTCCCTTCGGTCCGCTTTATTTCCCCCAACGACCTCCCGCAGGGGGCGCCGCAACCCTCACCGGAGCGCCAAGCGCCTGAGTCAAGTGCCATGACGAATAGCCGGGCGCGTTGCCACGACAGACCGGTGTTTTCCCCGCCGCGGGATTGCCCGGGCCCTTACAGCCGCTGCAGGGTGTGGCCGCGCGCTTCGAGCATCGCCACCACGCTGTGCTCGCCCACGAGGTGGAGTGCGCCGACGACAACCAGGTGCGTGCCCGGACGCGCCAGCAGGGCCTCGATCGGGGCAATCCAGTTGCGGTTGCGCTGCACCACCACGGCGTCATACAGCGCCGGGGATTCCCTGACCGAGTCGAGCAGTTCGCGCTCCATGCGCGCCAGATCGCCGCGCATCCAGCCCTCGACGATGTTGTCGACGTCCTGCTGGATGCTCACCGCGTCAGCCAGGCTCTGCATCAGCATCTCGATCTGTTCGTCCTCGGGTAGGTCTGCGAACAGTGCAATCTGTTCTTCTGGCGTCTCAAGTCCTGCAATCGGTTTGCCGTCGCGAGTGGCCCAGCCGGTCATCTGCACCTCCAGGCCATACTCGGGGGAAAAGCCCATCTGCATCAGTCGCAGCTGTGTCACCGTCAGTGCGGCCAGCCAGGGTCTCACGCCGGCCAGCATATCGAGTTGCAGATCGATCTGCGCGGCCAGAGCCTGTGCCTGAGCCCATTTCGCATCACCCAGCGATTCCGCCAGATTTGAGCCCGCTGGCTGTCGACCCAGGGTCGCGACATGCCCCTGGAAGGACACCGGATCGAGCTGATCCATTGCCAGCTCCATGACCAGCGTGTCGGCCTGCTCATAGAGTGTGCGTACCCGGGTCGGCAGCTCTGCCATGTACTCGGGAAGTACATGGATCGAACCCAGCAGCAGCACCGTGCCCTGGTCTTGCGACAGCGACCACGCGGCGGGCTCGGCTGGGGCAGAGTCAGCACTGGCCGGGGAGGGTGCAAGCCACAGCAGCAGCGCCAGCAGGCTGGCGAGCGTAGCGGGCAGGACGGTGCGGCGGGAACAAGGGGTCATGACGATCCTGGGTAACGGAAAAAGTGACATGAGCATTGCGGGCGATATCCCAGTGAACATTTATTCAGCGTCTCGCTTCAGGGTTCAGCCCCAAAAACCGGCTGCGATGCACATCGAGGAGATTGTCGTGCCAGCCAGTGACATGCTCGCGCACGAGATTGCGGGCAGCATGATGATAAATCGGAATCAGCGCCTGTTCGCGCACGGCATGCGCCTCGGCTTCAACCAGCAATCGGGCGCGTTGGGCCGGATCCACACGCTCGGCCGCCTGCGCAGTCAGCGCGTCATAGCTATCGTTGCTGTAGTCGCCAAGGTTGTTGGGCCCACTGGCGGTCTCCAGAAGTAGCGTGAAGGTCTGCGGGTCGTCGTAGACTGCCAGCCAGCTGGCCAGCCCCAGATCGAAATCTCCCTGCTGCAATGAAGCATAGTGCACGGCAGTCTCGGCACGCTCCAATTCGACATCCACAAAGATCTCGCGCCACATTGACTGCGCGGCCAGCGCGATGCGTCGGTCGTTCTCGGAGGTGTGGTAGCGCAGTTGCAGGGATAGCCGCTGCGCCGGGCCGTAACCCGCGACCCGCATCAGGGCCCTGGCCTGTGCAGTGCGCTCGTCGGGTGTCAGCGTGCGCCACGGTGCCATCGCCGGGGTCGTGTAGTTGGCTGTGCCCTCTGGCACCAGGCTCCAAGCCGGCTGCTCGCCACTGCCCAGCAGGCGTTCGGCGATGATCTCGCGGTGCAGCGCCATCGACA
>JBGTIC010000452.1:0-2912 GCA_041745895.1 Gammaproteobacteria bacterium | reverse complement strand
GTCGATCAATACGCGCAGGCGCATCGGCTGACCGGCCCGCGGCGCCTGCGCGCTCAGGGGAACGAGCTCGAAGCGCTGCCCAACCGGCGCGGCGACCACGTTCGAGCCCCAGCGCACGATGCTCTTGTGGTACTTGAGCGCGTTGGTCGCACTGACTGCGCCTGCTACCTCGTTCATCGGCCGCCTGACACTGGGCCCTTCGGCAACCCGGGAATGGATGCCGTTGTCGTAATGCAACCAGACCAGTGCCGGCTCGCCGGCGACCCGCAGGCGCACCAGGTCGGCGCAGCCCGAGCGGCTGACCTCCAGCGCGCTGCCCGCAGCATCGATCGCATCGACGGTTTTCAGTCCGCTGGCCTGGTAGGGGTTGAGCGCCCCGGCATGGCCGCCGAAATGCAGATGAAAGATATCGGGCTGGGCGCTGTCCTGGCCGAGCCATGCGGTATGCGCCAGGGCACCTGACGATGCGGCGAGTGCGACAACCGCGGTTAACAGGACGGATTTATTCATGATGGATCTTCTCCTTGAGTGAACGAATGCATCGGATGTCAGGGTTGAAGGAAAGACTGCGAACCGCAGCCGAAATCAAAAACCAACCTGGACGCCAACCCGCACCAGGCGCGGCGCGCCAGGGGTCAGCAACTCGTCGCCAAACGACAGCGAGGTCACGGTCGCATAGCGCTTGTCGGTGACATTCCCGACATCGAGGTAAAGCCGTACCGGCGTGCGCGTGTTGAGCTGGTACGAGGCGCCGAGGTCGAGCACGCTGTAGCTGGCCGCGGCGCGGGTGTTGGCGGCATCCATCCAGGTGTCACCGACGTAGCGCCAGGTCGCATCCAGCCGCAACCCTTTGACGGGACGCCACTCAGCGTTGAGGGTGGCGGTGTGATCAGGGACGCCGGTCACCGACTTGCCGAGCAGCGCGGGATTGTTGTTCTGCTCGATTTCGGAATCGGCATAGCCGTAGACGCCACTGAGCTCGAACGAGGGCGACACCTGCCAGCGCAGCGACGACTCCACGCCGGTGCGCAGGGTGGCGCCGAAATTCTCGAACACCCCGGGGGAGACGGTACGGATTTCCTCGCTGGAGCGGATCCGGTAGCCGACGATGTCGAGCTCGAGATTGTGCAGGGGATTGAGCAGTACCCCGAACTCGGTCTGGCGGAGGTCGACCGGATCCAGCGATTGCGCGCCCGGCGCATACTTGGTGAAGCCGCCGGGAATCGCGAAGCCTTCGGAATAGCTGCCGCGCACCTGCAGCCACGGCATCAGTTGCGATTTCAGCCCGAGCTTGGGGCTGACATTGTCGATCGCCTCGAGGGTCGCGCACGGATTGCTGCCGGTTTCCCGACCGAGTCGCCGGCACTGGCCGGTGAAGCGGTCGTATCGCGCGCCCAGTGAAGCGTCCAGATACCGGTGCAGGCGGACGTTTGTTTCGGCGAACGCCGAAATGCTCTCGATTTCCGACTCGCGGTCGTCCTGCGCCGGATGGATACGCACCCGGTTGTCCAGCCCGTCGAAGAACTGGAACTCGGTGACCTCGTTGAACGCCTCCACGCCGACCACGTAATTGACCGGCCGGTCCGCAAATCGCAACTGGCCGTTCAAGTTGGCGCCCAGGCCATAAACATCGCGGTCGTAGGTTTCCTCGCGCTGCAGGAAGGTGTCTGCCCTGACCGGGCGGGTGAAGTAGCGGGTGAACTGCTGATTGGTGTTGTAGGCGAATGTCAGCAGCCTGAGGTCGTCACTCAGGGAGGTATTGAGATCAACCCGAACGGTCTGGAAGTCCTTGAATGCGGCGTCGTTCTGGGTGCGCGGATCGATGCCGAAGGGGTCGACCTCGAATTGCGCACGCGTGATGCGGCCCGCGCCATCGGCATCGGACTTGTGCACGCGGGCCGACAACGCCAGATCGACGCTGTCGCTGAGCTCGATGTTGTAACGGCCCGCGGCGGTCCGGCGATTGGTGCGCGACTGCGCACGGAAGCTGTCGGTGTAATACAGCTGGCTGGCGAAATTGAACTGCTGGCGCTGGCCGATCGGTGTGCCGATCGCGGTCTGCAGATCGTACGTGCCGTACTCGCCGACACTGGCATCGAGCTCGGCGTAATCGCCGGTCTTGCGAGTTTCGAAGGCGACCAGCCCGCCACGGTTGAAGTTGCCGTACAACGCAGACACCGGCCCCCGGTAGACGGTGAGGTTCTGGATCTCCAGCGGCACCAGCACCTGCACATCGACATAGCCGTCGGCATGCGAATTGGCTTCGTTGAGGGGGATGCCGTCGACCACGACTCCGAGGTCGCCGCCATGGCCGCCGCCGCCGAAGCCGCGGATCACCGTGGACGAGGCCACCGCACCGTAGCCGATCGTGCGCACGGTCATGCCCGGCACCTGGCGGAACAGCGAGTCGATGTCGCTGACGCGTTCGGCGACGATCGCCTCGTTGCCGATGCGCGTTGTCGAAAAGGCATTGTCGGAGATGTTGAGCGCCTGGCCCTTGACCACCACGGTGTCCAGGGTGACCGCAGGGGCCTCTTCGGCGTCGGTGGGTGGCGTCTGCTGGGCCAGCGCAGGCGGTGCCGTCAGGGCGGCGGCGAGGGCGCAGGCGAGCCCGGAGAATTTTCGTGGTGGATGGAAACAGCCAGGCATCGGACGAAATGGAATGCATGTGACAGGCATGGTCGTGTTCTCGAAGAATTTGAGGAGGTGTGCGCACATCGGAAGCCGGACAGGCACCAAGCATCAGGCTGGCGCAGCGCTGGTCATCGGCATGCGGCCCGCTGCCTGAAGCCGGGCTGTCAGGACGGGATGGGCATGCGGGTTTGCGGCAGGGCGCACGTGGAGGCCGTCGCGGCGATCACGACTGCGGCATCCAACCGGGGCTTGCGGCGTAGGTGTTACCGGCGCGGTGG
>JBGTIC010000451.1:0-3501 GCA_041745895.1 Gammaproteobacteria bacterium | reverse complement strand
CGCCGATCATGCGCTCACCGCGCGAACAGGCTTGTCGCCGAGCCTCACCCGGGTGCGATCCAGCACCCGGCCGGCCAGCTGACCGCAGGCAGCATCGATGTCATCACCGCGTGTGCGACGCGTCGTGGTGCGCACGCCGCGTGCATTCAGCCGTTCGCGAAACGCGTCAATGACGCTTGCCTTCGAGCGCTCGAACCGTGTCCCCGGAAAGGGATTGAATGGAATCAGGTTGACCTTGGCAGGTCGACCACGCAGCAGCTGCACGAGGGTATCGGCCTGCGCGAGGCTGTCGTTGACGCCGTCGAGCATCACATACTCGAAGGTGATCTGCCGACTGGTCTGCCGCCCGGCATAGCGCCAGCAGGCCGCAAGGAGCTCTGTGATCGGATGGATCCGGTTGATCGGGACCAGATCGTTGCGCAAGGCATCATCCGGAGCATGCAGCGACACGGCGAGTGCCACATTGCACTCTTCGCCCAGTCGATCGAGCTGAGGTACCAGCCCTGAGGTGCTGATGGTCACGCGCCGGCGCGACAGACCGAAACCCAGGTCATCGATCATCACGCGCGTCGCCGGCACCACCGAGCGATAGTTGGCCAGCGGCTCACCCATGCCCATAAACACGACATTGCTGATCTGCCGGCCCTCAGACTGCACGATGCGGTTGGCCAGCAACACCTGGCCGACGATCTCGGCGCTCGAGAGGTTCCGGTTGAAGCCCTGTTGCGCAGTGGCGCAGAACGCACAGTCCAGCGCACAGCCCACCTGCGAGGAAATGCACAGCGTCGTGCGGCCCGGCTCGGGGATGTAAACCATCTCGATGCCCTGGGCGGCACCCATGTTCAACAGCCACTTGATGCTACCGTCGGCCGAGCTCTGCTCGGTTTCGATCTCCGGCAGCACGATCTCGCAGTGCTCGTGCATGCGGGCACGCAGACTGCGCGAGATGTCCGTCATCTCGTCGAACTCAAGCACACCGCGCTGATAGATCCACTGCATCAGCTGGCGGGCGCGAAACGGCTTTTCTCCCCAGGCGACGAAATACGCCTCAAGCTGCCCGCGGCACAGGCCGAGCAGGTTGACGCGGGTCGGCGTTGTCATCGTCGCGGCCAAGGCATTCGCGTCCGCAGATCAGCGGCTACGCCCGCGAGTGCGCGGGCATACGCCTTCATCGCCGAAGAAGAAACGGATCTCTTCTGCTGCTGTCTCGGCGGCATCCGAGCCGTGCACGACGTTTTCGTCGATGCTCGCGGCAAAATCGCGTCGAATGGTGCCCTGCTCGGCCTTGGCGGGGTCCGTAGCGCCCATCAGCTCGCGGTGTTTGGCGACCGCGTTCTTGCCCTCGAGCACCTGTGCGATGACCGGGCCTGAGGTCATGTAGCTGACCAGGTCGCGAAAGAACGGGCGCTGTGCGTGCACGGCGTAGAAGCCCTCTGCCTGGTCGGTGCTCAGGTGCATCATGCGCGCGGCGACGATCTGCAGGCCGGCTTTCTCGAAACGCGAGTAGATCTCGCCGATCAGGTTCTTCTCCACGCCGTCAGGCTTGATGATCGACAGCGTTCTTTCGATGGTCATGGTGGATCCTTGGGTAACTCGCTACAGGAATGGATAGGAATGATTTCTTGTTCAGATGAATACGTGATCGCGTCTCTCAGACGCTGAAGCTCTCGCCGCAGCCACATTCGCCACTGACATTGGGATTGCGGAAACGAAACGCCTCGTTGAGCCCGTCGCGCACGAAATCGACCTCGGTGCCATCCAGCAGGCCCAGCGCCGACGACTCCACAACGACTTTTACGCCAGTGGCGTCGTCGAACACGACATCGCCGTCGCGGACCTCATCGGCATAGTCGACGACATAGGCAAAGCCCGAACATCCCGTCTTGCGCACGCCAAGCCGAAGGCCCACGCCGTGCCCGCGGCGTAACAGGTAGCTGCGCACGCGTTCGGCCGCTGATGTGGTCAATGAAATGGCCATGGCAAACTCTCCATTCTCAAACTCCATGTGACTGCGACAACGCCGCGAGGCACGCCTGCGCTGCATCCTCGATCAGCAGCACCCGCCCCAATTTTTCGGCCGGCAGCGCCAGCGCCGAGGCCAGTGCCCGGGGGTCAATGCGGCCCAATGCCGCCGAAGGCTGTCCCTCCAGACGTTCGGCGGCAAGATCGGCCGCCGCCAGCAGCGCCGGACAGCCGAAGGCCCGGAACCGCACCCGTGCCAATCGATCCCGGCCATCGCACCAGGCCAGCAACTCCACCGCTGCACCTCGTTCGATGCGACCCGCCGACCCGCTGGCGACTGCCGCCTCGTCGGGCGAAGCGGCATAGCTCAGCCGGTTGAACCGCTCCCGGACCAGCGGAGAATAGTCGACTCGACTCATCAGTTTACCGCACCCGGGGCTTTGCTTGCACCAAGGCGAGCCGGCGCTGGTGCCGGCGCGATCGAGCGCAGCCAGCGCACGGCAATGATCACTTCGGCCGACGCCCGTGCCAGGCCCGCAGCATCGGTCGCCAGCCCGAAGCTGAAACGCAGGGAACTCGACGCCTGCTGGTCGGAGCGCCCCAGCGAGCGCAATACATACGACCCCTCCTCGTGCAGGGAGTTGCAGGCCGAGCCGCCAGATACCACCATCAGGCCGTCCAGCGCATAACGCAGGCTCTCGCCCTCGACCCCTTCGAAGCACACATTCAGGATCCATGGCGAGCCGTGCGCATCCAGCGGACTGTTGCACAGTACGCCCTCGCAGCCGCGCAAGGCCTCCCAAAGGGCCGCTCGCAGGGCCCGAAGCCGGCTGGTCTCGGTCGCACGGCGAGACTCAGCCAGCGTCAGCGCACGCGCCAGCCCGACAATCTGGTGCGGTGCGAGCGTACCCGGCCGCAGCCCCTGTTCCTGCCCGCCGCCGAACACCAGCGGCTCGATGCGCCGGCGTGCCATCTCGGACACATACAGCGCGCCGATACCCTTCGGGCCATGCACCTTGTGCGCGTTGAAAGACAGCAGGTCGATCCCCTGTGCCACCACGTCGAACGCAAACTTGCCGATGCCCTGGGCGGCATCGACGTGGAAGGGGATGCCGGCCTTCCGGCACACCTCGCCCAGTGCCGCGATATCGTTGATCGCCCCGGTTTCGTTGTTGACGTGCATCAGCGAGACCAGCACGGTGTCCTCGCGCAGCGCTGCTCTCAGCGCCTCGGGCGACACATGCCCGGCAGCGCGTGGATCGAGCAGCGTCACCTCGAATCCCTCATGTGCCAGGCGCGCCAGTGCATCGAGTACAGCGCGGTGCTCGGTGCGGCTGCTGACGATGTGGCGTCCGCGCCAGCCCGAGCCGCGCGCCACGCCGAGTATCGCCAGATTGTCGGATTCCGTGGCCCCGGAGGTGAACACGATCTCGCCTGGTTGCGCACCGATCAACGCAGCGATTTCAGCTCGCGCCTGCTCGACCACGGCGGCGGCACGTCGGCCCGGCGCATGACCGCCGGAGGCCGGATTGGCGGCCA
>JBGTIC010000450.1:0-9284 GCA_041745895.1 Gammaproteobacteria bacterium | reverse complement strand
TCACGGCGTCGAGATGCGGCACCTGCGCCATGAATTCGCGCCCCAGCGTGGCCGTGCCTGCCGCGATGTCCAGACCCTCGAAGGGATGCACGAAGCTGCGAGCGTCCTCACGCGCAATTTCACTCGCGCGAGCGAACGCCTGGTGCACATCTGCGGCGAGTTCCACCTGGGCACCCAGCGCGCGACAGGCTTCCAGCCGCGCAGGGTTGGCGTGACGAAGCATCACCACGCGGACGTGAGCGCCGGCCACGCGCCCGGCATACGCGGTGGCGATGGCATGGTTGCCGGCGCTCACAGCCACCAGCCCCGCCTCCAGACGATCCGCCGGCAGGGAAAGCACCGTATTGAGGGCGCCGCGGGCCTTGAAGGTGCCGGTGCGTTGCCACAACTCCAGTTTGATCCAGACCTCGCCGCCCGCAGGCCAGCCCTGCACCTCGTCGGGCTGCCAACACCACACCGGTGTGGTGCGAATATGCGCTGCGATGCGTGCGTGGGCGGCATCGATCTGAGCGAGAGTCAGTGTCTGCATGGTACCTGTCCAGCCCGGAGGTGAGGGCTTCCCGAAGGTCGTTGATCGTCACCATGGTAGTATTGCCAGAAAACACCGTTCCGGGCACGTGTTCGTATGCTCGGGATTGGTGCCAGGGGAGCCATCAGGGTCAGGAACATGCGATGAGCGTGTACGACAGCGCGGGCACGGCAGCACCCAATCAGGCGTGGCATAGCGCCTCCGGTGAGCTGTTCTCGCTGCTCAGCGACGACATGCCTCTGGCCGAACGAAGCAACCTGCTGCTGCTGGATCGTCAGCTGCATAGCGCATGGGGGCTGGGTGCCAACGTCGTGCTGAACTGGTCCCTCACCGGCTCCGCAATCGATGTGCTTATCGTTCCTCACTACGCGGTCGCGGAGTTTGCTGCCGCCTCTGCGGCAGCCGATACCGCCACCGGCGGAGCGGCAGTCGCCAAACCCGACACGCAGCGCGGCACCGTGTCGCGCAGCTTCCTTCAGGCCCTGATTACCGGCCGGCGCGAACTCTCCGCAGAGCGTCAGGGCAAAGTCGCTCGACTGCTCGACATTACACCCCAGCGCCTGCGACTGCCCCGGCCATTGTCCGGCACCACGCGCGAGCGCGCCATCATCGAGCGGATGGTCAAGCGCTACAGCATCAGTTACGTGTCCTGCCGCGCGGTTGCGCTGTTCGATATCGTCGGCTTCAGCCTGCTTTCACCCTTTGAGCAGATGACGCAACTCAACAGCCTGTCGTACTCGATCAACGCAGCACACAGCCGTATGCTGGAGCGAGAGATCGGCATCAATTTCACGCGCTCGTGTACCGGCGACGGCTTCTACATCTGGAATCGCGACGAGGGCCTCGAGGCCAATACCAACCTCTATCACTTCATGCACCTCGTGCTGGCCGACAATGCCATTGCCCGCAGCAAAGCCCGCTCCAATGCCGTTCCGCTGCTGCGGGCCGGCTTCCACATCGGCGACTGTTACGAGTTCCACCAGGCCGAAGGGCTCAATCCGAGTCTATACAACTACATCGTAGGGGATGTCACGATCGAACTCGCCCGAATGATCGACCGGGCCTTGCCCGGGCAGATCATGGTCGGAGAATTCCATGCCCGCCTCGAGGATCCGACACTCTGCGAACAATATGGCGAGGAACTCGATGCCGTGTGTTTCATGCGCCTGGCCCAGGAGAACCTCGCCCGGCTCAACGGACTGGAACTCGCCGGCGAGCGCATCGAGGCGATCAAGTGTTACCTCACCGGTGAACGTACCTTAACGGGAGACTATGGTATTCGTCGCCTGACCATCGCCGACAAGCACGGCCTGTCGCGGCATGTCTTCAACGCCAAGGTCAATATCTATCGTCGCAGTGCGTCACCCATCCTGCTTGGACTCGAAGATCGGGTGCTGGCCGGCAGCCCGATTGCCCGACGCTCCAGTCACCTCGTTGAGACCGGCGGCATGGGCGAGGACACGCCCGCAGCAGACCTTGGCGGCGAGTATTCTTCGACACCGGAGCTGCAACCCGGCTATTGATAAGTTGCAGTCCAGGCGAGCATCACCGCCCTCGTTCAGCCTGGCGCCCCCCCACGACGATCCAGAGAACCGCTATCGTCCGCTCTGGCGGCACGCAGGGCGTTGCGCGAGACCAGCATCTCCGTGCTCAGGTACTCCGGCGGCGGCTCGTCGACTTCCTGAACGTCTGCACCCTGAACGAAGCGCACCTGATGACGACCGATCGCGATCACATCCCCATCTCGCAACAGGTGTTCACGGATACGGCGGGCGTTGACGAAGGTCCCGTTGGTGCTGGCCAGATCGAGCACATACCAACCCCGCGGCGTGCCCATGAACAGACACTGGAAGCGACTGATGAACCGGCTGTCCAGCGCAATGTCGCAGTCACCGTCTCGTCCCATGACCATTCGCTCGCGTGTGAGTTCGACCTGGTGTGTCACAGCGCCACCCGCAGAAAACACCAGCACAGCCTGATCGTTGTCGAGCTGATCCTGCGGGGACTGGCCATCCGCGCTAAGCGTCTCAGCCTCCAGTTCCAGCCCAAGGTCCACAGCAGCCTTTTCGACATGCGACTGGCGCACGACAAGCGCCCCTTCGCCGTCCGCCGCTGCCCGCTCGAGCACCGCGAGCATCAGCCGGTTGAGCACCGGTACTTCCCCATCGGCATAGGCACCAGCGAGCCGGCACAGCTCCACGGGAATCAACTCCGCTGGTTTGTCTGCGCCCGCCATTTTCAAGCGGGTATGCACGTAGTGCTCCAGTTCGGCGGGCTCCAGACCCGGCGCCTGATGATGCGCCAGACCCCGCGCCGCCGCGGTTTCGGGGCTGCCGCCGCCGAGAAACTCCGGCAAGGCACGATCGGGCAGACCCAGCAGCACAAGGCGCACGGTGAACTCGCCGTTGTATCGCAGCCCCACGAGCCAGCGAACCAGTGCCTGTACCTCGTCTGCCGGAAGCTCATCGGCGGGCAGGCACAGATAGGCGCGCTGGCCTTTGCCAGCCTGATGTCCGATGAACAGCTCCACCAGCGCCTTGAGCTCATCCTGTGAGCTATCTTCGACATCAAGTCCCCACTTTTGCAGCAAGGACTGAAGGAAATTATCGGCGTGGTCAGGATAGTGGTCGAACCACGCAACCATGTCGCCATCACGACCGAAGCGCTCGAGCAGCGCCGCAATGACGCGCCTGTGGCCGGCATCCGGCAGGCCGCTGACCAGCACGGTGCTCACCTTGCCGGTGCGCAGCTCTCTCAGACACTCCGATACTCGCGACGCGAATGCGGGCGTCAATGCCGAAGGCGGCGACTCGCCGGTAAACGGCACAGCCGCCAAGCCTCTGCGTGCCAGTAAAGTTGTGAGATCCAAGCCTTGCCCCCGGTACTGTGAAGATTGTTACGATTCTAGCACTTCATGCCTACTGCGCCGCGAAAAGCGCCGGTCCGATAAGGGAATACCGCGACTTGCATCCTCCGCCTGCTGGCGTAAGGTTCGCGGGTGATGGTCGGGAACACGAATCATGGGGATGAACTGATGAATTCCAGCCAGACCTCGCGCCCCGACGAACCCCTCATCGTGGCCCCGATCCCCGTCAGCCACATCGGCATCGATAGGCCATGGCGCTGGATTGCCGCCGGTGCCGCAGACCTGCGCAGCGCCGCCGCCGTAAGCCTGGCTTACGGTGCCACCTGGGTAATATTGAGCTTTCTCATCTGCGCCGGCCTGTTCGCGGCTGGATTGTTCTACTGGTTGTTACCCGCCATCGCCGGATTCATGTTTGCCGGACCGCTCGTGGCCGTAGGCACCTATGACATCAGCCGCAGGCTCGCCGCTGGCGAAAAGCCGACGCTGGGCCGCGCGTTCGCGGCCTGGCGAATCAACACCATGCAACTTGCCCTGATGGGCATGGCGTTGATGATCTTCATGATCGCATGGTTGCGCCTGGCGGCCATCCTGTTCGCGTTGTTCTTCGGCGCGCAGACGCCGAACCCGCAGGAGCTCTACACCGCCCTGCTGCTGACATCAAACGGCCTGGGAATGCTCGCTGTGGGCACGGCCATCGGGGCGGTCTTGAGTTTCGGCGCTTTCGCCATCAGCGTGATCGCAATTCCGATGCTGGTCGACCGCGAGGTCAGCGTGCTTGAAGGGATCGAAGCCAGCGTGCGCTGCGTCGCATTGAATTTCCGGCCGATGCCGCTGTGGGCCGCGATCCTGACGGTGTTCATGCTGATCGGCATGCTCACATTCTTTGTCGGGCTTATTCTGATCCTGCCGCTGCTTGGTCACGCCAGCTGGCATGCCTACAAGGAACTTGTGCCGGCGCCTTGACCGCCTGCGAAATGCTCAACGCTTAATGCGGAACCACCTGGTCCAAAGCTGTCACCGTCCAGACAGGAACCAAGGCGCGCCTCCTGCTGGTCTGGCGCTCCGACGTGTAATGGAGCAGGCGTTCGGCTTCTGCCCTTACCACTTCGAAGCACTCGCAACTCAGCCTTTCAAGCCCGGGGCGGTCCAATACAGTGATTAAACCCCGTGCGTAGGCAATTACGCCCAGGTTCCTCAAGCTCGTCGCTGACTGGGTGACGCTCTCGCGACGAACGCCGAGCATGTTGCTGATGAATTCCTGCGTCATGGTCACGCGGTTGTCAGGCAGGCGATCCAGCGAAAGCAGCAACCAGCGGCACAGCTGCTGGTCTATGGTGTGGTGCCGATTGCACACTGCAATCTGCGTTGCTTGGGTAATAAGCACTTGGGTATAGCACAGCATCAGCTTCAGCAATTCTCCGTGGCGGTCGAACTCCTTTTTTATCAGCCGTCCGGAGAGTCGGTAGGCATACCCGGCACTCTGCACCAACGATCGGCTCGTTGTGCGCGCGCCGGCGGCGCATAAGTTAAGGCCCAGAATTCCGTCGTTGCCGATCACCATGATGGCGGTCGAGTCGCCGCACTTGAGCACGTACTGCACTGAGATGATGGCGTTGGTCGGGAAGTAGACGTAACGCATGGCGCAATTGGATTCGTACAACACCTCGCCCAACGACAGCGACACGAGTTCCAGGTGCGGGTACAAACGGCGTCGGACCTCCGGCGATAACGCTCGGAGGAGATGATTCTGCTCGGGCAAAGACTTTCTTGGCATCTCACTTTCTCCCTCACAAAGGAATTCGAAAATGGTCTGCTCCCACCGTGCTACCCCAGCAGCACATAGTCCGAAGTTAACATAAACAGTTCTGTACGCTACCTCACTTACATGCGCCAGAGTCTGCTGATGCCAAAGAAAATCATTGGTTTATCGGACATATTTCGAAGTCTTCTTAAGTATTGGTCGGAGCGAGAGGATTCGAACCTCCGACCCCTTGCACCCCATGCAAGTGCGCTACCAGGCTGCGCCACGCTCCGACGTTGAATACTTATCTGCCGCGGCGTTGCACCGCAGGCTGGCAATGATACCTTGAAGCGCGCCGGGCGGGGAACAGTCCGGCGCAGGCTCAGCGGCGCAGGATACGCGCGATTTCCTCGAGTTCCATGCGCAGTTGCCTGACGATCTGCTGGCTCTGGCTGACGTCACTGCGCGCCTCCTCGCCCTGCAGGCGCTGGCGGGCACCACCGATCGTGAACCCTTCTTCATACAGCAGGCTGCGGATCTGGCGAATCACCATGACGTCCTGGCGCTGGTAATAGCGCCGGTTGCCGCGACGCTTCACGGGTTTCAGCTGTGGAAATTCCTGCTCCCAGTAACGCAGTACGTGGGGCTTCACGCCGCAAAGGTCGCTGACCTCACCGATCGTGAAGTAGCGCTTTCCGGGAATCGGCGGCAGGTCGTCGTTATTCCCGGCTTCCAGCATATGCCTCTACTCGCGCCTTGAGTTTCTGCCCCGGACGGAAGGTCACCACGCGTCGGGCCGTGATCGGAATCTCTTCGCCGGTCTTAGGGTTGCGGCCCGGCCGCTGATTCTTGTCGCGCAGATCAAAATTACCGAAGCCCGACAGCTTGATCTGCTCGCCATTGGACAGCGCGTTGCGCATGTCCTCGAAGAAGGTATCGACGAGCTCGCGGGCCTCGCGCTTGTTGAGGCCCAGTTCGTTGAACAGCGATTCGGCCATTTCGGCCTTGGTGAGTGCCATGTTCTCTAGTCTCTTATTCTGGCGCCCAGTTCGGAGCCGAGCCGCGCGACGATCGAGGCCACTGCGTGTTCCACATCAGCCTCGGCTAGCGTGCGCGAAGCCGCCTGCAAAATCAAGCTTAAGGCTATGCTTTTGCTACCGGAATCGATATTTGATCCGCGGTAGATGTCAAAGATGTCGACGCTTCGCAACAACTCGCCCCCAGCCGCCCGTGCGGCGGCCAGGAGCGCATCGGAAGTGATCCCCTCGTCGACCAGCACCGCCAGATCCCGCCGCACCACGGGAAACCTCGACACGCCCTGATAGGCGGGCACCCCTGCAGCCAGCGCGACGGCCAGATCCAGGACGAACAGACCCGTATCGGCGGGCACTTCGAGTGCGCGCGCCAACTGCGGATGTACGATACCGACCCACCCTGCAGCGTCAGGCGCGGACCTGGCCGCCTGCGTGGGATCGCGCAGGACCTGGGCGCACTGCCCCGGATGAAGCGCCGGATGCGTGGCGGCAACAAACCGGAACTCCCCGGCCTGCCCGCCGAGCGCGAGCAGCGCTTCGACATCCGACTTTATGTCAAAAAAGTCGCCCCGGCGCTCGTTGCTGCCCCACTGCTCGGGCCATACCGACCCCACCGTCAGACCCGCGATCACCGCGCGCTCGATCACACCTGAGTCGTTTTCGGTCGCTTCGAACTCGTTACCCAGTTCGAAAAGGCGCACACGTGGCTGCTGACGACTCAAGTTTTCCCGGGCGGCCTCCACGAGGCCCGGCCAGGGCGAACGCCGCATGACGCCCATCTGCGATGCAATGGGGTTGGACAGGCGGATCGGTCTGGCCTGCGGATGAAACACCGCCTGGATCTGCTCGTCGACGAAGCTGTAGGTCACTGCTTCCTGATAGCCACGATCGACCATCAGCAGACGCGCCCGCTCATCGGCCGTGCGCATTTCGCTGACTGCCGGGATCACTGCGCGTGCGCGCTCCGGGATGCGCGGAATCCGGTCGTAGCCATAGATGCGGGCAACTTCCTCGATCAGATCGACTTCGATCTGGATATCAAAACGCTGCGAGGGGGGACGCACCTGCCAGCCCTGCGCCGTAAGCTCTGCATGCATGCCCAGGCGCGAGAAAATCGCCTCGACCTCAGCGGCGGCAATGTCGATGCCCAGCACCTGCGCCAGGCGTGCGGCACGCAATTCGACAGTCGGCCTATCGGGCAGCTGCGCCAGGGCTTCGACCAGATTGACCGGCCCCGCCGTGCCGCCGGCGATCTGCAACAGCAGCGCCGTGGCGCGTTCGATAGCCCGCAGCGGGCCTTCCGGGTCCACACCACGCTCGAAGCGCAGCGATGCATCCGTGTGCAGTCCCAGGCGGCGTGCACGCCCGGCAATTGCGGCAGGTGAAAACCACGCCGCCTCGAGCAGCACATCGCAGGTATCGGAACTTACTGCCGTGCTATGGCCGCCCATGACGCCTGCCAGGCCGATGGCGCCGCTGTCATCGGCGATCACCAGCATGTCGGGTTCAAGCGTGATGTTACGTCCGTCGAGCAGCATCAAAGCTTCTGCCGCCTCGGCCATGCGCACGCGGATGTTGCCGCTGAGCCGCGCAAGATCGTACCCGTGCAGCGGCTGACCCAGTTCGAGCATCACGTAGTTGGTAACGTCGACGACCGGATGGATCGCGCGAAGACCCGCGCGCCGAAGCCGCTCGCTCAACCATACCGGCGAGCGCATCGAGGCATCGATCCCGCGCACGATACGTGCGGCGAAACGCGCGCATGCCTGTGGGGCGTCCAGCGTGACACCGTAGCGCTCATCGCTTTGCGCGGACACCGGCGCAAGCGCAGGTCCCTCCAGCCTTGCATCATTCAACGCGGCAAGTTCGCGCGCGATTCCCAGCACGCTGAAGCAATCACCGCGATTGGGCGTCAGGTCGACATCGATGAGCGTGTCTTCCAGCGCGAGCCATTGGCTCAGATCAGTGCCAATGGGGGCATCCGCCGGCAGTTCCAGAATCCCCGAGGCATCTTCGTCGAGGCCGAGCTCGGCGGCCGAGCACAGCATGCCTGATGAATCCACGCCGCGCAGCTTCGCCTTGAGGATTTTGATGTCCCCAGGCAGGCGCCCGCCCACAAGTGCCAGGGCTGTGACGAGTCCAACCCGCGCGTTGGGGGCACCGCAGACCACCTGGCGCAGTTCGCCGTCGCCGGCGTCGACCTGAGCGACGCGCAGCTTATCGGCATCCGGGTGCGGCGCGAGTTCGGCGATTTTCGCGACCACGACATCGCTGAATCCCGGTCGCAGCTGCGTCACCGCATCGACCTCGAGCCCCGCCATGGTCAGCTGTCCGGCAAGCGCCTCACCGTCCTGCGGCAGCCTGATCCAGTCACCCAGCCATGATCTTGATATCTTCACGAAATCCTGGCCTTACGAGAACTGTCTCAAGAACCGCACATCATTTTCAAAGAACATGCGCAGGTCGTCGACGCCGTAGCGCAGCATCGCCAGGCGCTCCACGCCCATGCCGAACGCGTAGCCTGTGTACTCCTCGGGATCCACGCCGGCATTTCGCAGCACGTTGGGGTGCACCATGCCGCAGCCAAGGATCTCCAGCCAGCGACCTGACTCCGAGAGTACATCGACTTCAGCGGACGGTTCGGTGAATGGGAAATACGACGGCCGGAAACGCAGCTCCACTTCGCGCTCGAAAAAGTTCGCAACGAAGCCGTAGAGCACTTCCTTGAGATTGGCGAAGCTGATGCCACGATCCACCACCAGCCCCTCGACCTGGTGGAACATCGGCGTATGCGTCTGATCGGAATCGCAACGATAGACACGCCCGGGCGCTATCACGCGGATCGGCGCACCGCTGGCCACCATGGCGCGGATCTGCACCGGCGAGGTGTGGGTGCGAAGCAGCCGGCCATCCGGAAAATAGAACGTGTCATGCATCGCCCGCGCCGGATGATCTTCAGGAATATTCAGCGCGGTGAAGTTGTGAAAGTCGTCCTCGATCTCCGGGCCGTGGCGCACTTCGAAACCGGCACGCCTGAACAGCGTCTCGACGCGTTGCAGCGTGCGAGTGACCGGATGCAGACCGCCCGGCCGGGGGCCGCGTCCGGGCAGCGTG
>JBGTIC010000449.1:0-12357 GCA_041745895.1 Gammaproteobacteria bacterium | reverse complement strand
AGCGGCCCGCCGCCTCGGCCAGCTGCTGGGCTTCGAGCTTTGCCCAGGAATCGCGCAACGTCACCGTGCGGTTGAACACCAGCGCTGCCGCGCCAGACACGCCATCACGCGTGAAGTACCCGGTGCGCTCGAACTGGACGGTCTCGCCAGGTGCAAGTTCGGCCAGCGACGGCTCGGCCAGGGCCGTAGTCAGCGTCAAAAGCGATTCGGGATTGAGGTTGCCGAGATAGTCGCCGCCATGTTCCGGATCGGCTGCGGCGAACAGGCGATCATATAGCCGCAACTCCACGGCCACGGCGTCGGCAGCATGTACCCAGTGGATCGTGCCTTTGACCTTGCGCCCGGCGCCGCTGCCGCCACTGCGCGTATCGGGATCGTAGCTGCAGCGCAGCTCGCTGATCTCGCCCGAGCTATCGCGCACGACTTGCTCGCAACGAATGATGTAGGCGCCGCGCAGGCGCACCTCGCCACCGGGGCGCAGGCGGTGGAACTTGCCCGGCGGGTCTTCCATGAAATCGTCGGCTTCGATGAAGATTTCTCGGCCGAACTGCAGCTCGCGCTCGCCCTGCTCGTCGTCGCCGGGATGGTTGGGCAGGCTCACCTGCTCAATTTCGCCCTCGGGCCAGTTGGTGAGCACGACCTTCAAGGGCCTGAGCACAGCCAGCCGACGTTGCGCATGCACATTGAGGTATTCGCGTACGCAATTTTCGAGCACCCCCATCTCGATGGTGTTTTCCTTCTTCGTCACACCCACCCGACCGATGAAATCGCGCAGCGCCTCCGGCGGGTAGCCGCGTCTGCGCATGCCTGCCAGAGTGGGCATACGGGGATCATCCCAGCCACTCACGATCCCCCGTGCCACCAGTTGGGCGAGCTTGCGCTTGCTGGTGACCGTGAACGCCAGGTTCAGACGAGAGAACTCGATCTGCTGCGGGCGATGCGGCAGCGAGAGGTTATCGAGGAACCAGTCGTAGAGTGGTCGATGATCCTCGAACTCCAGGGTGCACAGCGAATGGGTGATGCCCTCGAAGGCGTCCGAGAGCGTGTGCGCGAAGTCGTACATCGGATAGACGCACCACTGCTCCCCGGTGCGCTGGTGGGCAACCTTGCGAATGCGATAGAGCGTGGGATCGCGCAGGTTGATGTTCGGGGCCGCCATGTCGATGCGTGCGCGCAGCACGCACTCACCTTCGGCGAAATCCCCCTTGCGCATGCGCTCGAACAGCGCCAGATTTTCGTCCACGCCGCGCTTGCGATAAGGACTTTTGCGCCCCGGCTCTGTCAGCGTGCCGCGATGCGCGCGGATCTCATCGGCACTCAAGTGATCGACATAGGCCAGGCCCTTGCCGATCAGCTCCAGTGCGCAGGCATGCAGGCGGGGAAAATAGTCCGAGGCATGCGTCAGGCGATCCTGCCAGTCGAAGCCCAGCCAGGCCACGTCCTCGCGGATCGCGTGCACGAAGGTCTCGTCTTCGCGTACCGGATTGGTATCGTCAAATCGCAGGTAACACTGACCACCGAATTCCTCGGCGACGCCGAAATTCAGGCAGATCGACTTGGCGTGACCAATATGAAGATAGCCGTTCGGCTCGGGCGGAAATCGCGTGACCAGCCGGCCACCGTGCGCGCCGCGCTGACGATCGGCGACGATCCGCTGCCGAATGAAATCCTGGGGCATCGTGACGGAAGGCTCAGTGGGCATGGACACAATCGCGAGGCAAACAGGGA
Organism: Gammaproteobacteria bacterium; assembly: GCA_041745895.1. Classification (GTDB taxonomy): domain Bacteria; phylum Pseudomonadota; class Gammaproteobacteria; order Steroidobacterales; family PWYM01; genus PWYM01. The sequence goes on along the minus strand of JBGTIC010000449.1, from coordinate 10,629 downwards.
CTGGGAATTGTACTAAATGTGCTGCGCGCAGGTGTCGTCGCCTGAAGTGTCGTGCGCTTCCCGGCCGGGACCGCCTTCGGCCTGTTCAACCTGATTCACGACTCCGACACCGAACTGGTCGCACTCGCACGCGACACTGCAGCTCCTCTCCGATGAGCTGTGCCTGGGTACGTAGGCCTGTTGCGCGAAAAATACAGTCACGAATCCCTGTAGCGCCTGCCAGTGGCGGCAAAGCACGCCCTTGTTGGCTTGCCGCACCGGGCGGCGTTGACCTGAACAGTCAGAAGTGATTGTATACAGGCACCGGGGGCAGCCGCGAACGATTCGTCGGCTGCAGGGGGTATCGTCAGGCAGGCACCGGCGATGCTGTGAAGCGATTCCGCAATCGAAATCCATATGCAATGAGGAAGCTGCCGTGAGCAATCCAGTCCGTTCGTCACTTCGCGCCGCCGTTCGGCGCTCCATGCTCATGACCGGCCTGGGTGCCGTCATGGGTGCGCCCGTCTATGCGCAGCAAAGCGGCGGCATCGACGAGATCGTCGTGACCGCACGCCAGCGCGCCGAGCTCCTCCAGGACGTGCCGGCTTCCGTAACCGCTTTCACGGCAGCTGACATCGCCGATGCGGGCATCACGCGTCCGGAAGACTTTATCGCTCTCACGCCAGGCGTGACCATGATCAACAGTACCGAGGCCGGCGACCTTCAGGTCAACATTCGCGGCATCAACACCTCACGCGACGCAGAAACCAACTTTGCGCTCATCGTGGATGGCGTGCTGCTGACCAACCCGAACGCTTTCAACCAGGAATTCGCGAACATTTCGCAGATCGAAATCGTCAAGGGTCCGCAGGGCGCGCTGTATGGGCGAAATGCCGCCTCCGGCGCGATCATCATCACCACCGAGCAGCCCGGCAACGAGTTCGAGGGCAATGTCCGCCTGGGTCTTGGCAACAACAGCACGGTCACGGCCAGCGGCTCGGTCGGTGGTCCGCTGGTGGCGGATTCCGTGTTCGGCAGCCTGAACGTCGCCTATCGCGACACCGACGGGCATTTCCGCAATGCCTTTACGGGCAACAAGGACGTCGACAACTATAACGAGATGATCATCGGCGGCCGGCTGATCTGGGAGGCCAGCGACCACCTGACTTTCGACTTCAAGGCCCGCTACAGCGAAATCGATTCGGCGGCGATTGCGTTCAATGCCTCTTTCGCGTTGCCTGTTTTCGAAGGTGCGCTGGAGCCGGTGTTTGGCGTGCCGGGCCGGACCTTCCGGGACGTGAACGATCACCAGTTCATCTACCAGAACAATGTCGTGCCGCAGAACGAGCAGGAGAACATCAACCTCTCGGTCAAGGCCGACTGGGACCTCGGCTTTGCGACCCTGACCGGCATCGCGGCGTATAACGATCAGGAACAGTATTTTCTGACCGACGGCACCAGTGCCGCGTTCGGCATCTACTTCGCCGAACCGACTTGTCTGGACTCGCTGGCCACCACGGCAACAGATTTCTACGGACCGAACTTCCAGGAACTCAATCCGTTCTTCAATTTCGGCGCCCCGGCTGCCAGCCTGCTGCCGCCATACTCGGCCGCCACCTGCGACGGCTATCAGTACCAGGTGCGCAACCAGGAAGACCTGTCTTTCGAATTGAGGCTGACCTCTCCCGGCGACCAGGCGCTGCGCTGGATCGCCGGTGTGAACTATGTGGATATCGACCGCACCGTGATTGTCTCGCAGGGTGCCGATCTCAACCAGGGATTCCTGCTCCAGGCTTATGTACCGCCGACGGGCCCGAATCCCACCGACCTGCTCTATCACGACGACTACGACAGCACCGTCTGGGCCGTGTTCGGCAACATCGGCTACGACCTGCGCGACGACGTGGAACTGTCAGTTGCGCTGCGCTACGACCGCGAGCAGCGCAAGGTCGCCAATCGCGTCCCGACCGACGCCATCGCCCCCTTCATCAATCCACTGGGACTCGCTGAGCCACCGATCAACCCGGCACTGCTGTTCGCCGACAGCATCCCGGATCGCAGCGAGACCTTCACTCAGCTGCAGCCGAAGGTCAGCCTGACCTGGTCGGTCAACGATGCTTTCAGCGTCTATGGCAGCTATGGCGTGGGCTTCCGCAGCGGCGGCTTCAACTCCCAGGGTGTCGAGGCCACGATCGAGGTGTTCTACCTCGACGCCTTCGATGCACGACTGCTCAACGCACGCGACGAATTCGACAAGGAAGTCTCCAAGTCGCTTGAGCTTGGCTTCAAGAGCACGCTGCTTGAGCGACGCCTGCAGATCAACGCGGCCGCCTACCATACGCGTGTAGACGACATGCAGTTCTTCAACTTCTTCGCCGGCCCCTTCGGCCTGCTGCGTGTGGTCACCAACATCGATGAGGTAGAGCTGACCGGTGTGGAGGCGGACTTCCGCTTCCGCCTCACGGACAACTTCACGATCTATGGCGGCGGCTCGGTGCTGGACAGCGAAATCAAGGCCAACTCCAACCGTCCGTTCACTGTCGGCAACAAAGTACCGATGGCACCCGACTACACCTACAATCTTGGCGGACAGTTCACCATGCCGCTCACGCCAGGCATCGACCTGGTGGCGCGTGCCGACCTGACCGGCCTGGGCAAGACCTGGTTTGGCACGGTGCAGGACGGCCCCGACAACATCGTGCCGACCCTGTTCGGCGTGCCGGGAGATTTCTCGCGCCAGCGTCGTGACGCCTTCGAACTGGTCAACGCACGCCTGGGCCTGCGCGGGGAGAGCTGGACTGCCACGCTGTGGGCGCGCAACCTGTTTGACAAGGAGTACCTGCAGGAAGTGATTCCCGCACCTGAGTTTGGTGGCTCGTTCATTCACGACTCGCCGCGGCGTGCCTACGGCGTAGAGTTCAGTTACATGTTCTAGGCGCATCCATACAACGCCAGGCAGTCTCGAGGCCCGGACGGCTCACACCGCCCGGGCCTTTTTCATGGCTGCCGCGCGCAGCTTTGCGTCTGGTTGTAACACGGACGACACAGCCCGGCAGGCAGAATGCGCAGCGATTCTCCAGCGAGCGTGGAACTTGCCGTGAAACCAGGACACACGGGATTGACCCGGCTTTGGTACGCCGCGGGGTACTCGATGAAGGGCCTGCGTGCCGCGTGGTACCGGGAGTCTGCCTTCCGCCAGGAACTCGCCCTGTGCGTAGTCGCAATGCCGCTGGGCCTGTGGCTGGGCGACACGGCAGTGCAGCGCGGCCTGCTCGTCGGCAGCGTACTGATGGTGCTCGTGGTGGAACTGCTCAACTCGGCCGTCGAGGCGGCGGTCGATCGCATCGGCCCGGAGCTCAACGAACACTCGGGACGCGCCAAGGATCTGGGCTCGGCAGCCGTGCTGGTCAGTCTGCTGACTGTGGGAATGATCTGGGGGCTGGTGCTATGGGAGCGGCTCGGCGGTATCGCTGCTGCCTAACCAAGCGCCACGGGCACTGGCGTCACCAGCAACCGCGCAAGCCATGCCAGCAGCCCACCGATCAGGGCACCGACGGCCACGTCGGTAGGATAGTGAAGGCCGAGCACCACACGCGACAGCGCCACCAGCACTGCAAAAGGTACCAGCACGATCGCCAGTTGCGGAAACCATGCCACCGCGATGGAAGTGAACAGCACGGCATGGAGCGTATGACCGCTGGGAAAGCTGTAACGGTCCAGTGGTGGTGTGCCGCACAGGACGTCGGCGTGCGAGACGAAGGGGCGTTCACGCACCAGCCTGGACTTGAGAACCTTGTAGATTGCCACGCCGAGCACCGCCGCACAGCCCATCTGCAGCGCCGCGATGAGTCCGGCCTGCCCCTGTGTCAGGGCCAGCAGCAGCATCAGCACATACCAGAATACGCCGTCGCCCAGACGACTGATCACGGCAAAGAAGCGGCGAACGGTGAGCATGCGCGCGCTGCGATTGATGCGCACGCACAGCGTATGTTCCAGCACGTCGAACAGGGCAATCGCCCGTTCCACCCTGGAGCGCTCGACCGCTGATAGACTCTGCTTCATGACCAAAGACTAGCCCTGAGTCAAGACAGTCTGATTGCGGTTCGCTGACAGTTGCGTGACAGCAGCGAGGTGCCCGCGCTCTGCCGAACGTCATAATGAATTCACCAAGCTGCAAGATTCCCGTAACGTGGAGGGACCAAAGTCGCGCCGATGCAAATCGCAATCTGCACCGATGCCTGGAAACCGCAGGTCAACGGCGTCGTCACGACACTGGACCACACCCGGGGCATGCTGGATCGCTTCGGCCACAGCGTCGAGGTGTTCTCGCCGGCCAGCGGCTTTCGCACCTTTCCGCTGCCGGGCTATCCGGAAATCCGGCTGCCACTGCTGCCACGACGACGGTTGTTTCGACTGCTCGATGAATTCGCGCCGGAGTGCGTACACATCGCGACCGAGGGTCCGGTGGGCGGAGCCGCCCGCGCGTGGTGCCTGGCTCGCCGTCAGCCGTTCACGACCTCATACCACACACAGTTTCCGGAGTACCTGCGCGCGCGACTGCCAGTGCCGGAAAGACTGAGCTACAAGGTTCTGCGCAGGTTCCACGGACCCGCCGAGCGTACGCTCGTGGCCACCGCGCAGATGCGTGATCGACTCACCGATCACGGCTTCGAGCACCTCGTGCTGTGGAGTCGCGGCGTAGACACGGAACTGTTCGCTCCGACGCGCCGCATCGATCTTGAGCTGCCGCGACCCATCTGGGTCTACGCCGGCCGTCTGGCCGTGGAAAAGAATCTCGAGGCATTCCTCGATCTCTCCCTGCCCGGCAGCAAGTTGCTGATCGGCGACGGGCCGGCGCGCGCGAACCTCGAGCGTCGCTATCCGGACGCGCACTTTGCGGGCTACCGGTTTGGCGAGGCGCTGGCCGCGCACGTCGCCGCCGGAGATGTCTTCGTGTTCCCCAGCCGCACCGATACCTTCGGCCTGGTGATGCTCGAAGCCATGGCCTGTGGTCTGCCGGTGGCCGCCTACCCGGTCACAGGGCCCATCGATGTAGTACGTCCAGGCATCAGCGGGGTGCTCGATGAGGACCTCGGGCGCGCCTGCCTGGCAGCTCTCGAACTGGATCGCGACGTCGTCCGCCGTGAAGCTTCGCGCTTCAGCTGGGAAAACTCAGCCCGGCAGTTCGAGGCACATCTCGCGCCGCAGGTACGCGGTGATGCACTGGCTGCGTCGCGCTGACGCAGATTCAGCCGCCCTTCTTCAGGGTCTCGAGTTCCTGTTCGACCACGCGCAGCACGCGACTGACGAAGGCCTCATGCCAGCGCATGCGCTCACTCACGACCTGCTCGTCGGGCGTGTAGTCGGCGAGCTCTGCACGGGTCAGCAGCTGCTTTTCCTCAAGCACGCGCTCAAGCGTATCGAGGCGCTCGGCCATCACCGCCACCTCACCCGACACGGCCATCGTGATTGCCAGCACACGATCGACATCGGGATCGGAAAAAAAGGTCGGCCTCGGGCCGGCGGCCTCGGCGATCGAACGACGTACGGCTTCAAGCTTGTCCATTCCAGTGTCTCCCCATTGCGCTGTACGCGCAAAAACATTCGATCAGGGCTGTCAGTCCACCAGGCGCAGGCGCTCGTAAAGCGGTACGCGATTGGCAATGACCAGGTCCGCGACACCGCGGTGATGAGAAAACAGGTCCATCTGTTCAACGAGGAACAGCGCTGGCGCAAGTGTGTGCAGCCGCTCGGCAAGCGTGTGCAGGATGCGTTCGCGGCGCTCGACATCGAGCTCGCCACTGGCCTGCTCGATCAGCGGCATCACCTCGGGATCGCAGAAGAAAGGCAGGCGCTTGGCGCAGGAGTAGTACTCGATCGGGCGCATCACGTCGTTGTAAGGTGCTGCGTTCCACGGCAGGCCGAACATCTCCGAGGAGATGGTCCCGGAAAGGTAGTCACGCAGCCACGCCGGAAAGGGCCGCACCTGCAGGCGCGCGTTGACGCCGACACGACGCAGGTCCTGCACCACGACCTGGTAAATCTGACCGGCGCCCGCGGCACCGCCCTCGGCCACCTGGATGGTCAGCTCGAAGCCATCCGGGTAACCCGCCTCGGCGAGCAGCGCACGCGCGCGCGCCGGGTCATGGGGGTATGGGGCGATGCCAGCGTGATAGCCGTGGGTGACCGCCGAGGCCGGCTGACCGGAAGGCGCGACCATGCCCTGCAAGAGAATCCCGGCAATCGCCTGCTTGTCGACCGCATAGTTCAGGGCCTGACGGACACGCAGGTCGGCCACTGGCGAGGGCGGGTCGCGCTCCACATTGAAGGCCAGCGCCATGACCTGCATCGAGGGCCCCTGGTGCACCGCGAAGCCTCGCGCCCGCAGAAAATCGACATCCTCGATATCGATCAGCGTCAGATCGACCTCGCGCGAACGAAGCGCCTGCACGCGCACGGCTTTGTCGGGGAGACCCTTCAGGGTCAGGCGCTCAAGCTTGGGTGCACGCCAGGAGCGCGGGTTCGCCCTCAGCCGCACCGTGCGTTCGCGTTCATTCCACTCGACCACCTGGAAGGGTCCGGTGCCGTGCGGATCGACGGCAAAACCGTCAGGGCCAAGCCTCTGCCACGCCTCGGGGGGCACCATCATCACTGCCGACATGCGTTGCGGCAGGATCGCATCCGGCGTGACACTCCGAATCTCGACCGTGTGGCTGTCCACTGCAACGGCACCCGCCAGCGACCTGAGCTCGTTTCCCACCACGGTTCGTCGACCCTCGGGCGAGCGCAGCCACTCGACCACACCGACGACTGCATGCGCATCGAAGGGCTCACCATTGGTGAAATACACGTCTGGCCGCAGCTTGAAACGCCAGCGCTCAGGCGCAACCGGTGCCCAGTCCACTGCCAGCGCCGGCACCAGCGTACCCTCGGCGTCCAGGCGCGTCAGGCCATCGAAGATTGCCGACCACGTATAGCTCGAGGGCGAGCCGTTCTCGGTATAGGGATTGCCCATACTGCGCGGCAGGTTCGCCATACCGAAGCGCAGCTCGCCATGGGGCGCGCCTGCCGGCGCATGCAACGCCGCAGCCGGCAGGGCGAGCATGCTCAGCAGGACCGCGACCAGCCTCACCAGGCCATGCGCGAATTCAGTTCCAATCATCATATTGTTATAATGATATTTGCTTGCTGCGCTGCGGACCATAGACCATTCATCCCAACAGATCCGGCAGCGATGCGCCACTGGGAGTGATCACAATGCAGGGTGCTGATCTCATCGACGAGTCCTTGCGCTCTCCGCGCTATATCCAGGCCTATTCCATGCTGCGCGACTGGATCCACCAGGGTGTCTATCAGCCCGGCGGCAAGCTGCCCGCTGAGGGCGAACTGTGCGGCACCTTCGGCGTGTCGCGCATCACCATCCGCAAGGCGATCGACATGCTCGTCGATGACAAGCTGGTCTACCGACAGCAGGGGCTGGGCACTTTCGTGGTCAAGGACCTGGCCGACGCCCCGATCACCGGCGACATGCAGCAGCTGCTGCGCAAGGTCCAGCGGCTGGACAAGAACACCCAGATCGTCGACACCGCGCTCGAAGAGGTCAAGGCCGATGCGGCCACGGCCAAGGACCTGGCGCTGGCCCCTGGCAGCCCGGTACTCAAGGCCACACACCTGCGGCTGCTCGAGGGACAGCCCATCGGGCACGTCGAGGCGTATGTGCCTGCCAACCTGGGCATCAGTTTCACCACCGACGAGCTGCGCCAGCACCCGCTGTTGATCCTGCTCGAGCGCAAGGGTATCGATGTCAGCGCCGCCGACCAGCTCATCGGCGCAGCGCTCGCTGACACACGCATGGCGCGCATGCTCGGCACGACCGTGGGCGCGCCACTCGTGAAGATCCAGCTGATCGTCTTCGATGACGAGCAGCGGCCGGTCGAGCGCATGCTCGCCTGGTACCGAGCCGACCACTATCAACACCACGTGTATCTGACACGCAAGGCCGGCGAATCGATGCCCTCGTTCAACGCCTCGGAAGTCAGGAGCACGCGCCGAAAGCGCTGAACGGCGATTCCACCAAAGTCACGAAGGCCACGAAGCGCTACGCGGGCTTGCGCCCGAAGGCGACATACCAGTGACCCGGCCCGCTGATCTTCGGCAGCGGCAGTTCGCGTGCATCATCTGCTGGAAATCCAGCGGCCTGCATCTCGCTGACGATATCGGCGTCCGCGTAACACTCCCAGAACGGCTCGTTATTGAACTCCACATCCCAGGACCGCTCGACCTGCTCGAACAGGCTGCGCGTGCGGTTCTGGATGGCCACGTCCTGATGCAGGCACATGCCACCGGGTGCCAGCAGTCGCCAGGTCTCGGCCAGCATGCCTCGACGCGTCTCATCGGAGATTTCGTGGAACAGATTATGCGAGACGATCAGATCGAAGCTCGCGTCAGCGAAATCCGTTGCAGCCGCGTCGAGCTGGTGAAAGTAGACGCGCGCGCCCAGGTCTTCCGCGCGCGCATGGGCGTAGCGCAACATCGCAGCACCAATATCCAGCGCATGGACCTCGGCATCGGGAAATGCCTGCGCATAGGGCACAGACGATGCGCCGGCGGAGCAGCCCATGTCCAGGATGCGGCGCGGCCAAAATTCCGGATGGTGCTCGGCAAGCCAGGCAAGCACGGCACCGGCCTTGGAGTCTTTCGCGCCCATACCGCGGCCCATCGAGTACAGGTTGCCACCTGACTCGTAGAACGCACCGGCGAGGATGTCGGCGGCGTCCAGCGTGCGCGCATAGCCACCGGGCTGAAGATGGATGTTCACCCGCTGCAGAACCTCGGGCGGTTCGAAGTCGGGATCGAGCGCAAGTCCTCCCAGCACGTCGCGCTCACCACACAGACGCTGCGCCTGCTCGCGCAGTCGCGAGGATTCACGCAGCACGGTCTCGCCGATGGCCTGCCACATCATCTCCTGGGAGGTGCGGTTGAGACTGCACCATGCCTGGTAATGGGGATTGGCGAGCAGCGCTTTCCGCAGCTCGGCGCGTGAATGCGGTTCGCGCCCTTCGTGGTTGCGGGAAAATGCTGGTCGGATTTCGTGGTCGTACAGCGTCGCGTTGCCCGGGCGAATCCGGCCGGTCAGGTAGCGCTTCATCGCCAGCACGTAACGCTGGCGACCCGCCTCTTCTGCATCCGGGCGGGCCAGCATGCGGTGTTGAAGGTCGTGAACCATGCCAGAGGGTCCTTGCCGATTTTAGGTTGTTATAATAACATGACAACAGAATGGCCGCAGCCGCTCGAAAGCCGCAGCTCAGGCGCCTCGCCGCTCACCCGGGTTTACAAGGAGACCCTGCATGAGATCGACCATCAAAGAGGATATGCCGCTTCTGGCCTCGCGTGAAGGCGTCTGGGATGGCGTCTATCGCCACCTCGATGCCGATTGCAAAGTGCTCGAGGAGCATCGCTCGCGCCTGTTCATCCGCTTCAAGCCCGACGCGGAGTTTCCCTATCACCAGACCAATTACTACACCTGGGAAGACGGTCGTACCGAAGTTCACGACATGCCGTGCCGCTATGTGAACGGCTCGCGCGAAGTCGTATTCGACTCTCCGCGCATCAAGGGCATGGTGCGCGAACTCTCCGATGATCCGAAGCGCCGCTCGACCTTTCTTTACTGGGAGCGCCCGGAACTGCCTGAAGTGTACTTTTACGAGATGATCAATGTGACCGACTGCGGCCGCTTTCGCAGCCGGGTATGGCAGTGGATTCGCGAAGGTGAAGGCCTCATCCGCCGCACCCTGATACAGGAAAAGAAAATCAGCGAAGACTGGCGCGCGCTGGAGCCTGGCGCCTGACGCTGAAGTCTGTGTGACCCTCCACCCCGAAGGCGCCGGGCGGATTGGCGGTCAGGCTTGAGTCATCATTCTTGCAGCGCGGTGGATGGCCTTGCGCACGCGTGGATAGGTGCCGCAACGACACAGATTGGTCATGGCGGCATCGATCTGGGCATCCGTGGGCTCGGGCGTGTTCTCGAGCAGCGCCACGGCCGCCATGATCATGCCGGACTGGCAGTAACCGCACTGAGGCACCTGCTCGGCGATCCAGGCCTGCTGCACCGGATGGCTTACGTCTTCCGACAGACCTTCGATGGTGCGGATGTCGCGATCGGTGCAGGCCGAGACCGGAAATACGCAGGAACGCGTGACCGCGCCGTCCATGCGCACGGTGCATGCGCCGCACACACCGATGCCGCACCCGAACTTCGACCCGGTCATGCCCAGGCGATCGCGCAGCACCCACAGCAGCGGCATCTGCGGATCGGCCTCGACCTCGTGGGACTGACCGTTGATATTCAGTGTGAACTTCTGCACCTGATCCTCTCCTGGCGCGTCGTGCGCCTATAGCCTGTCCATCAGCCGAAACACCTCGCGCTCGGCTGATTCCATCGCCCCTTCCATGCCCTGCTGGAACTCCGCCATGTGCTCGCCCACGAAGTGTAGCCGGCCAAGGGGCTCGCGGACCACTTCGCCGAAGCGTCGCACCTGCGAGGGCCCCCAGAAATGATAGGCGCCACGTGCCCAGGGCTGACGTCCCCAGGAGGTCACGTCGAGCACCTCGAGCTTGCCGCGTGCGGCCGGGCGCAGGGCCTCCAGCGCC
>JBGTIC010000448.1:0-13861 GCA_041745895.1 Gammaproteobacteria bacterium | reverse complement strand
GACCCCGTCCCGGTGCGTGAGGATGCGCGTGAGCGTCGTCGCGCTCAGGCCGCCGAGCGTGCGCGGGCAAAGCCGCTGCGCGATGCGCTTGCGAAAACGGAGAAGGCCCTTGAGAAAACCCAGGGCCGGCTGAGCTTCATCGAGCAGCGCCTCACTGATGAGTCACTCTACGCGGCGGAGTCAAAAGATGAACTCGAGCAGGTCCTCAGCGAGCAGCGACGCTTGCGTGAGCAGCTCGCACGTGATGAGCGTGAATGGCTGACCGCGGCCGAGGCCGTAGAGTCCGCGAACGGGTGACGCGCTGCCCGCGGCGGGCTACTGCGCAGCACCCTTCAGTTCGGCCCAGACAGCGAGCGCCGCTTGCGAGGCTTCGATGTCCTGCTCGCCGCTGCCGCCGGAGGACGCGAAACCCCCGATCGGTACAACCTCGTTGCTGCCGTACAGCGGAAAGCCACCCATCGACATGACCATGGGGGGCCGCGTCGCGTTGGCAAGGCTGCCGTAGACCTCCGGGAACAGGCGCGCACGTTCCACTGATATATGCGTGGGCCGCTGGCAATACACCGCAGTGCATGCCTTGCCCAGGACCGTGGTCGCACCGAGAATGCTCGCCCCGTCCATGCGCAGCATCGCGACCGGGTGTCCGCCGCCGTCGACGACGGCGAAGGACATCGGTCGTCCCATCTGCTCGGCGCTGCGACGGGCCGCAGCGATCATGGTCATTGCCGCCTCGCAACTGAGCGTGTGCATAGGTTCTCCATGGGCTGATCGACTAGAGGGCCTTTAACTCGCTGTGATATCCGGCAGGTCGGCAAATTCGTCGCGCAACCAGTCCATGAAACTCGCCGCAAGTGCATTCGGTCGAGTACCGGTGCGCCAGATGGCGTAATAGCTGTGCGTATCGGTCACGGCAATGTCGAACAGCCTGACCAGCTGGCCCTCGGCGATGGCGCTCTGGGCATAACGCCGCTTCGACAGCGCGACCCCCGCGCCGGCGGTGGCGGCCGAGATCAGCATCGAGGTGTCTGACAGCAGCAGGCCGCGATCGGGTTCAGGGATGTTCGTCCCAGCGGCCTGCAGCCATGGCAACCATGGCTGCCATGCATGCCGCAGCAGTGTGCACCCCGCCAGATCCGCCGGAGAAGCGAGCGCGTTGCGCGCTGCGTATTGTGCGGTGCAGACCGGGAAGAGGGTCTCATCGGCCAGCAGCTCGGCCTGGACATCCGGCCAGCGGCCGCCGCCGTAGCGAATCGCGACATCGACGCCCGGGGCAAGAAAATCCCCGAGTTCCGCGGTGGAGCGGACCTCGATGGCGACGTCAGGGAAGCGCGATGCGAAGCCTGTCAGCCGTGGTACCAGCCAGCGCGACGCAAGCGCGGGATGCACGCCCACGACTAGCCTGGCCAGTTGCGGGCCAGCGTCCGTCGGAAAGACACTCTGCAGCATCAACAGCGCTTGGCGGGACACCGCGAGGACTGCCATCGCCTCGCGTGTCGGCTGCATCAGACGGCCACTGCGCTCGAACAGCCGCATTTTCAGGCGCTGCTCGAGTTCGCGGATGCGATGGCTGATGGCCCCGTGGGTAAGACCCAGTTCGCCCGCGGCCGCTGTGTAGCTGCCGTGGCGTGCGGCGGCGTCCAATGCCTGCAGGGCGTGCAGCGACGGCAACTGCCGGTTTATTCTGTGAGAAAAATTCACAATATAGGCGAGCGAGCTTCGTTTGCAAAAGATCCGGGACTGAGGGATCCTGTTGATTCTTCATGGCGCATGTCGCCAATATACAGTTGATTTCAGCCTTCCGCAGCGCTTGCAGCCAGACTGTTGACGGCTGGGCAACGCGGCGGATTCGCTGCGAGCCGTTAGAGTTTCTCGCAGTTGAGCGGGGTGACTCAAGAGGCGCCGCAGCGGAATGTCAGGAGACCCGTTATGGACTCGGTCATCGATCGCACTGCCGGCGTGGCTTTTGTACTCGCGCTGCGACGCCGCTGGGCAGACACGCTCTACCCGGCGCTTCGCACCCAGCTGGACGCCACAGGCATGTGCGAAGATCCGGAGCAGGCGGGTACTGAAGTCGCCGCCACCGAAGCCAAGGTGCGCGCGCTGCCTGCATACCCCTGGTTCTCGTGGCTGGAACGCGGCTCCCAGAAGATGCTCTGGCGGGCGGTTATCGACGCACTGGATGACGACCAACGCGCCGGTGATGTTGCCGCGGACGCCGACGTGGAGCTCGACGAGCACCTCGTATTGCCCGCGTGGTACACGGATTGGGATATCCACCTTCAGCCCGGCGGCGTGTGGTCCAGCCAGACCGCCGCCAGTGTCTACGAACTTGGCGCCCGGCTGGTCATGCTCGGCGAGAACGACGACTACGCCTTCCACCGGGTTTTCGTCGAGACGGCCTTGCCGAAGCGCGCGTGGCGGCGGATCGTCGATCTGGGTTGCGGCTTCGGTAAATCGACCTGGCCGTTCAAGGCGGCCTTTCCGGACGCCGAGGTCATCGGCGTCGATCTTGCGGCCCCCTGCCTGCAGCTGGCCGCGCGCCGCGCTGCGCAGCGGGGACTGGCGATTCGCCTGCGTCAGGCCAACGCGACGGCCACCGGGCTTCAGGATGCTTCAACGGACCTTGTCACTTCCACCATGCTGGTGCACGAGATGCCGGTCGAGGTCCTGCGTGATCTGTTCACGGAGTGCGCGCGCATCCTCGGTCCGGGCGGGGTGCTTCGCTTTCTGGATTTCCAGTTCACCGGCGATGCACTGCGAGACATGGCCATGCGCGAGCACGGGGCACGCAACAACGAGCCCTACCTGCCGGCGATGATGCACGCCGATCTTGTAGCGCTTGCCCAGTCAGCAGGGCTCATCAATGCACGCTGGGTAGCATTCGATGAGCGCGGTGCCGGTCGCCTGCCCGAGCTGCAATGGCCCCAGCGTCGGGAATGGCATTTCCCCTGGGCGGTGCTCGAGGCGGAGAAGCCACAATGAATGTCGCGCTGCCGGATGCGCCGCTGGACAACGAACGACTCGCCGGGCTGATTTTTGAACTGGCCTCACAGCTGCATATCGAGCGTGCTCATCGCATCGCGCTTGAACTGCAGCTTGAACGCGGTGGCGGCCTGACTGCAGACTGGCAGTCGGCACTGGCGAAAGACCCGGAATATCGGCGCCGTTGCAGCACCGAGCTGGATGCTGCGATGAGTAAGCTTATGCGTGTGCTTGCCGAAGGCGACGATCCACGCACGCCGCTACGACACGAGGCACCGGGCCATCGGCCTGCTGTGCGAGAGGAGTAGATGGCCCATGGCCAGGGAATGGATCGAGTTTGTGCAGTCTCAGCGTCTGCCCTGGCAGCCGGGTGAGCTGCCGCTGCCCGGCGCGCAGGTGGAACTCAAGCGCCTGAGCACCGATGACGAAAACGGAGCATCCAGTCTGCTGGTGCGGTTACCGCCGGGCTATGCGTTGCCGGCCGGCGCATTGAGCGTGGATGAAGAGTTTCTCGTGCTCGACGGCGAACTGATGATCGGCCAGACGCGCTTCGGGCCGTTCGCCTACGCGCACTGGCCGGCGGGTTTTCGTGCCGGCCCGCGTCACAGCCCCAATGGTGCCGTGGTGCTGATGTTCTACTCGGCGCGCCCGCAAGCCGCCACGGTCGATACGCCGTCCCCCGATGCATCGCGGCTGGTGCAGTATTGCGATACTTTCGATGTGCCCTACACCGGAAATTTTCATCCGGAATTTCCGCCGGGCGCGGGCCGCAAGCTGCTCTATCAGGATCCGGTCACGGGTGACACATCCTGGATTCTTGGCACCATGCCGATGCGCTGGGCCGAGCGCTCGGAAAAGCATGATGCGGTGGAGGAGATGTACCTGCTCAGTGGCGAGGTTCACGGTGACCGCGGCGTGATGCGTCCCGGCGCCTACTTCTGGCGCCCGCCGCAGCTGGCCCACGGGCCCTACGGCACGCTCACCGGCAACCTGTATTTCTTCCGCACCAAGGGCGGTCCGCTGCGCACCGAGTATGTGGAACCCGAGGAGCCGTTTCGCTGGTGGCCCGCCCACAACCCGGTGCTGCCGGCGTCGATGTCCGAGGCCAGCAGTGTCGCGGGGGCGGGGCTGCCCCGCTGCTGGTGAGCCCTGTTTCCGTAATTCACAGGAGTTGAGCGGCGATGAAACATCCTTGGTCTATTGGTGCGCTGCTGGTCTGGGGGTGGGTGTTTCTGAGCCCGCCCGCCCTGGCCGAGATAACCCGCTGTGACGAGCTGGCCGCTCACCCGGAGGACCCCGACCGCGTGAGCGCAGGTCGCGCGACTGCAGACATTGACCTTGCCGAGGCCCGCCGCACCTGCGAGCAGGACCTGGCCGCCTCGCCGCAGAATGCGCGTTTACGCTACCAGCTCTCGCGCGTGCTCTTTTATGCGGGCGAACATGGTGATGCAATGACCCAGATGCGCCAGGCGGCCGACGGCGGCCATCGTCAGGCCCAGTTCGTCTACGGAGTGTTCGTCGTTCGCCAGCGCCCCCACGCGCCGGCAGATATCTGCGTGGCGGAGCACTACTGGCGGCTCTCGGCACTGGCGGGTCGCGAAGCCGCGCCGGTCAATTATGTACTGCAGCATCTGCGCGGCAGCTTCGATGCCTGTGAGGTCAAGCCGGCGCGTGCGGAACTCATGCGTTGGCTGGAGGCCGCGCAGGCACAGGCGCCGGAGGGCTATCCCGGCTATTACCAGCGCCTGTTGATCGAAGACCTGCTGCAGCGGCTGGCGGCCGCGTAGCCGCGATCGACACCCCGATGCGTACACTCATCAGGGTGTCTTTAGTAGTCGGCGCGCTGCTGTGGTCCTACGCCCTCTGCGCCCAGGGCCTGCGCTTCGCTGTACCCACCCTGCCGCCGACACTGGGCAATCCTTACGGCGCCAACGGAACACCCTCGAGCCTCATGTGGTCTGCCGTGTTCGACGGTCTCACGCGACTTGACCCCGACGGGCGTATTGCGCCTGCGCTGGCCGTCTCCTGGCAAATGGAGTCTCCCACGATGTGGCGTTTCGATTTGCGTCGGGACGTATGGTTTGGCAACGGCGAGCCCTTCGACGCCGATGCCGCGGTCGCCACACTCGACTGGCTGCGATCCCCGGAGGGCCAGCGCACCGTCATCGGCAGCGAAATTCGTTCGGTGGTGGCTGCAGAGGCGCTCAACGCCCATGCACTTCTGATTCATACCGAAGGTCCCGATGCGATCCTGCCGGCACGGCTGTCGTCGGTGATGATCGTGGCCCCTGCGCTCTGGCGGGCGCTCGGCGCAGATGAGTTTGCCCGAGCCCCGGTGGGTACTGGTCCGTTCCGCTTCGATGCCTGGACCGACAGCGGACGCAGCGTCCGCCTGCAGGCGCAGCCGGATGCCTGGCGTGCGCCGCGCCTGCCGCAACTGACGCTGATCGGTCTTCCCGACAGCGCGGTGCGCGTGCAGGCCCTGCGCTCCGGGGAGGTCGATCTTGCAGTCGTAGACATTGACGACACCGACTTTCTGGCCGCCCGCGGCTTCACGATGGCGCACGCGCCAGCGATGCAGGTCATGGCACTGGCATTCAATACCGAACGCGAACGCCCTACACCGGTGCGCGACGTACGCGTCCGCCAGGCGCTGAACCTGGCAATCGATCGCGAGGCGATTGCCACCATCCTGCTGCGGGGGCTTGCGGTACCGGCCGGCCAGCCGGCTTCATCGGGCACTCACGGGCATGCCCCCGATGTGGGGCCTTACCCTTACGACCCTGAACGCGCACGTGCGCTGCTGGCCGAGGCCGGCTACGCCAATGGTCTGTCTCTGGAGATCCAGGTCGCCGAGGGCAACATGCCCGCGGCGAATCAGATCTACCAGGTGGTGGTCCAGTATCTGGCACGTGTCGGGGTAGAGGCACGGGTGCAGGTACGGCCATTCTCGGCGTGGCTGCGCGATTATCTTGCAGGTACGGTCAGCGCGGATATCTTCGGTCTACCGTGGAACGCAGGCCCCTACAACGATGTGATCAGACCGCTGGAATACTATTCCTGCCTGAAGCGGCGGCCGTTTTTCTGCGAACCTGAGGTGGTGCCGAAAATAGAGTCGGCCAATGTGGAGACGGATCCGCAGCGTCGGCTGGCACTGCTGCAATCGCTGGCGGCGGACATGCATGCGCTCGCGCCCTCCCTGTTCATCGTGGAGCAGATCGATCTGTTCGCGATGCATCCGGACATCCAGGGACTTGAGATCGCCAACCGTGTGCCGGTGTATGAGCGCATCGTTCGCTGGCCGTCGCGCTGATACGAGCCCACTATGGCGGGCCGCTCAACCGCCGAACTCACGCTTGACGATCGCGCTGAACTGGTCGATGAACCGGCGATGGGACGGCCGGATGACCATACGTGAGCGATAGCACAAGCTGAACACCCTCTGCTGGCGCAGCTCAGGCACATCGAAGCAGTGATATTCATAGCGGCCCGCCGCCCTGAGGAGTTTCGGGGAGGCCAGGCCCACGGCGTGACCCCCGCCGATCAGTTCGATCGCAAGTGTCACCGAATTGGTCTGAATCACCCGCTCGGGTGGGGCGAGATCGGCCGCGGCGAAGACCCGGGCCAGAAACTCCGGCCACTCAGGTTCGACCGACACGGCCGCCCATTCGTGGCGCGTCAACTCCTGGAGACTTGGCTGGGCCCTTCCAAACAGTGGATGGCCGTGGCCGACGACCACCTGCACCTCGTCGTTGAACAGCGGCTCGCGCTTGACCTCCGGTACGGGGGCGGCCATGAAGTGATCCGAGATGAAGGCGAAATCGATCGCGCCGCGTTCGAGCAGGGGGATCAGGTTGGCCGACCAGTCCTTGATGATCTTGATGCTGTGGCTCTGGTAGCTTGCGCGAATCTGCCCGAGCAGCGAGAGCAGGACGTGGTCGGACAGGCTTGGCACGACGCCCAGAGAAAACTCGGCCCGCTGGCGTCCGGAGCGTACCAGCAGTTCCGTCTGCGCCGCCTGGACCTGTGCAAGGATGACCTGTGCGTGCTCGTAGAGGCGCTGGCCGTGATCGGTCAGCAAGGTGCCGGATTTGCCGCGCATGAACAGCGTGACACCGAGGTCACGCTCGAGCTTGGCAATTGACTGGGTCAGTGCTGACTGAGTAAGGCCGACACACTCGGCAGCCTTGTAGAAGTTTTTCTCATCGGCCAGCGCCAGAAAATACTTGAGCTGCCGCAGTTCCATGGTAGATCGATTTCCGTCGCCGCCACGCCCTGGGACCGTTGCCGGGGCGCCGTGGCGTGTGAGTATCACCGCAGCCGTGATCAATCACAATAATCATTGCGGGCCAACAATTAATTGTTCAGCCAGGGACGGGGGCGTTACTGTCGTTCGCCACTGGTCATGCCTTCTGTTTCGTGTGCGGAAACTCACTCACGGTGGCGATCACGATGTACGACATTCTGCTGCTGGCCCATGTACTGCTATTCGTGTACTGGCTTGGTGCGGACCTCGCAGTGCTCTACTCGGCGCGCTTTGCCGCGGACCCTTCGCTGTCGCTGGAAACCCGGCAAGTGATCTCGCAGATCATGGCTTTCGTCGATCTGTTTCCACGCATGAGTGTCCCGTTGATCGGCGCGGTGGGCGCCAGTCTCGGGGAAATGTCCGGCGACTTCAGCTTCGGCCCGGCGGTGCTGGTGCCGATCTGGCTGGCAGCCACCATCTGGGTAGCCATAAATCTCTATCTTTATCTCAACCGGCACCAGCAGGCGCGCACCTTGGCATGGCGCAAATTCGATCTGTACTGGCGAGCACTCATCGGTACGATCGTCCTGTTCGCCGGGTTCGCTGCATTGCTGGGCTTTGGAATCACCGACAACCGCTCGCTGGCGGCGAAGTTGCTGATTTTTGCCGGGGCAATTCTTCTGAGCCTCGTGTTGCGCCGAATCTTCCTGCCGTTCCGCCCGGCGCTGCGGCGACTCGTCGAGGGTTCGGGCGGCCCTCCGGACGTGGCGGTCATGCAACAAACCCTGAAGCGCGCGCGTCCGGTGGTGCTTGGCATCTGGGCGCTCACCGTGGTCGCGGCGGCGCTGGGTCTCTGGCAGCCCTTCTGAGGCAACGCACAACCGCCGATTAGCCTCGTTAATGATTGTGATATCTGTATTAATTTGATTAAAAAACAGTGAGTTTTAGAATCAATACGGGGCGTCAGGAAAGCTTGGCGTGGTCGCGTTTCGCACCACTGCCGGCCACACGAGGAGAGGGAGCATGAACAATTATACGGTCCGCAGCGGCATCGGCATGGCAGTGTCGGCGGCACTGGCCAGCGGGGGCTTGGTGGCCTCCGCGGTGCACGCGCAACAGTCTGCATCGGGTCTGGAAGAAATCGTCGTCACGGCGCGCAAGCGCGAGGAAAGCATCCAGGAAGTGCCGGTCAGCATCACGGCCTTCAGCGCCGAGCAGATTCGCGATCTCGGCGTGCTCAACGTCAGTGAACTCAGCGACTTTACACCGGGCTACAGCTTCGAGACCTTCGGCGGTCGGCGCGGCGCTGAAGGTGATGTCAGTCGGCCGGTTATTCGTGGCCAGTCGAATATCCTGGGCGAAGGAAACGCGGCCATCTTCGTGGACGGGATCGTCTACTCAGAGTCATTTCTGTCCTTCCCGTTCGACATCATCGAGCGCATCGAGGTCATCAAGGGCCCCCAGGCGGCCCAGTTCGGCCGTGCTACTTTCTCCGGCGCGATCAACGTCATCACCAAGCGCGGTTCGAACGAGTTCCAAAACCGCGTCACCGGCCGCATCGCCCAGGACAGCGATTACGAGATCAACCTGAGTTCACGTGGCCCGCTTATCGCCGATCGCCTGTTTTACTTCGTGCATGGCCGCTATTACGACTACGGCGGCGAGTTCCGCAACGAACTTGGTGATCAGCGCATCATCGGCAGTGAGCAATCCTGGGGCCTCAACACCGGGCTGGAGTGGCTGGCCACGGACGATCTGTCGCTTCGTTTCACGCTGGGCTACAACAAGGATGATGACGACGTCCCGGCGCAGCGGCTTCAGGACCGTTTCGCCAACAACTGCTTTCTCGACCAGGCACGCCAGTACTACTGCGGCGAGGTGCGCAAGTTCGATTCCGTCAGGCTGGCGACCGATCGCCTGGGCAGCGAGGCGGGTCTCGATCGAGAGGTGCTGCGTGCCACGGCAGCGCTTGAGTGGGATATCGCCGGTTCGGGCTTCGTGCTGAGCTCGAATACCGGCCTCGTGTCTTCGGAAACCAGCTTTGGTAATGACAACAGCTATCTTGGTGATCCGATCCAGTTTGCCGGCGGGCAATTCGTGCGTGTTGAAGACAGCGAGCGCGACGAGTGGTCCACTGAGTTGAGGTTGTCCTCGCCGGGAGACCAGGTGCTGCGTTATTCCGTCGGTGCCTACTATTACGACCGCAAGCTCGATCGTCTGCGCCGAGTGCCGGAGACGCAGACGCTGATCACCAATTTCGGTCGCGAGCGGATCAGGAACTCTGCGGTGTTCGGGTCCGTCGACTATGACCTCACGAATCAGCTGACTGCCGGTCTCGAGCTTCGCTATCAGAAAGACGAGATCATTGGCCTTCCCGCTGCCGGAGGCCGCAACGAAGCTGACTTTACTTCGACCCTGCCGCGCTTCACCCTGAACTACCAGCTCAATGAAGATGTGCTGCTGTATACAAGTATTGCGCGCGGCAACAAGCCCGGTGCCGTCAACACCGACCCGCGGCTGCCCGAGGAATTTCGCACCGCGGAAGAAGAGAAATCCTGGAATTACGAATTGGGTGTAAAGTCCGACCTGCTCGACAATCGTGTCCGCCTGAATGCTGCCGTCTACTGGATCGACTGGAGCCAGCAGCAGCTCACACAGTCGGGCATCTTCAATGACATCCCGATCTCGCTGATTACCAATGCAGGCGAGACCCGCGTCAAGGGACTCGAGCTTGAGGGGCGCGTCATCATCACCGATCAGTGGAGTGCCGGAGCCGGCTATGCGCTGGCTGATGCTACCTTCCGTGAATTCTGCGATCCGGTTCAGGGCGCGGAGTTGACCGGATTTGATTGTGTCTCCAGCGTGACCGGGGCACCGGGTGGTGACGTCAGCGGCAACCAGACGCCAATCTCGCCAAAGCACCAGATCAACGCCAACAGCACCTATATCCAGCCACTGACTTCGGCGCTGGATCTGTACCTGCGTGCGGACTATTCCTATCAGACCAAGAAGTGGTCACAGGTGCACAACCTTGCCTATGTCGGTGACAGGCACCTGCTGAACCTGAAGGCGGGGCTGCGGGGTGACGCCTGGGATCTGACGCTGTTTGTGGACAACGTGCTTGATGACCGCACGCCCTCCACGGTGGTGCGATTCGCTGATCTGGGCAACCTGAATATCGGGCCACAGGCAAACCCGGCGCAGAATAACGTGCCGGGCACCACTGCCGTGGAGCGCGGCTTTCTTGTGCCGCTGCCGCGCTCGCGGCGCGTCGGAGTGACGTTCAGCTACAACTTCTGACAGGACGGCGGCGGCGGCTTGCCGCAGCTAGGGGGTGGAACGGTGCGAGGCAGGGAGGCTTCGCACCTTTTTTCGTTCGAGTCTTCAGCCCCGGGCGCGTCGTCGGCCCTCAGCGTCAGCGGCTTTCAGCGCAGCCAGCACCTTGCCGGGTGTCACCTCGAAAGGTTCGTTGTGGATGGTTTCGCCTTCGGCGCAGGCACGCGTGGCCGCCGCCAGCAAGGCCTCGTCCGAGACCTCGGCCAGGCCGATATCGGCCAGCCGTGTCGGCAGGCCCACGGCACGACAGAACGTAAACACCTCGTCGATGGTGGCGGCCGGTCTGTCGGTCAGCATCAGCATCGCCAGTGTGCCGATGGCCACTTTCTCGCCATGCCAGAAGGTGTGGGTCTCAGGCAGAAGGGTAAGGCCATTGTGGATCGCGTGTGCCGCCGCCAGGCCCCCGCTCTCGAAGCCAAGTCCACTGAGCAGCGTATTGGCTTCGATGACGCGCTCCAGCGCAGGCGTGACCACCTGGGCATCGCACGCGGTGCGCGCCAGCACGCCATACTCCAGCAGCGTGTCATAGCACAGCTGGGCAAGCGCATAAGCCGTCATCGGCCCGAGCCTGCCGGTCATGTTCGCACCGCGCTTGATGCGGCAATCCTCGGCTTCGAACCAGGTGGCCAGCGCATCCCCCATGCCGGAAACCAAAAACCGTGTCGGTGCCCGGGCAATGACGCCACTGTCCACCAGCACGACATCGGGATTGCGCGGCAGCAGCAGGTAGCGCTTGACCTCGCCCTCGGGGGTATAGATCACGGACAGCGCGCTGCAGGGCGCGTCGGTGGAGGCGATCGTGGGAACGATGACGACGGGCAGGTCCATCTCGTGGGCCACGGCCTTGGCCGCATCGAGCGTCTTGCCGCCGCCCACCCCTACGATGACCCCAGCGAATGCCCCTTCAGCCAGGCCGACCACGCGCGCAATCTCCTCGTCGGAGCATTCCCCGCCGAAGCCTTCAGTGTGCAGGGGCATGCCGCGGCCGGCTGCTTCGATTCGCTGCAGGAGATTCGCCTGCGCGAAGGGGTCGAGAAGTACGAAGGCGGCATTGCCAAGGCGCTGCAGTTCCTCGCCGAGGTGATCCAGCGCACCATCGCCCTGGACGTAACGGGCGGGAAAAATCGCAGTTGTCAGCATGGGTCGTGTTTTCCGTGGGAGAGCGGCTAGCCCATAGGGTATGACTCAGACTGGCGCCTCATCACTGTGGAATGCCGCAGCCCGGCTGCGGGTATGTGCACAGTCATTTCCGTTGCGTTACGGGATTCTCGCCCGCTTCAGCCTCTACTCGTCAGCCACCGGCGAATAAATTTCTACGATCGCCCCATCCGGGGCGCGCACCGCAAACATCCGCAGGCGCCCATAGGGCGGCAGCTCCACCGTTGCAGGCGCGCGCCATGCCTTTCCCCCGGCGGCCTCGAACTGCGCGTGCGCCGCATCCGCATCGGCCACCTCGTAGCGCACGGATAGAATGCCCAGGTTGGGCGGCACCGCACGCCCGGCGAGATCGCGCCCGTCCAGACCCACGAACTGCATCAGCTCCAGACGTCCGGTCTCGCCCGGCGAGGGCGAAAGGATGCGCGTGCGCCGCGGGATCTCGATGGTGAGGTTCTGCGGGAGCCCGAAGTTGTTGGGACCTGGCTCCGGGTCGAGAAAGTCGTCGGCCCAGAAGTGCTGCATGCCGAGAAGGCCGGTGAAAAACTCATCCGCCGGGTCGATGTCGGCGACCATCTGCATCGCGTTGAACGGCTGGCTCAGCCGTTCGAAGTCCCAGAACACCTCCAGCGGCGGGGACAGACGTTCATAGAGCGCGACATTGATGCCGTCGGGGCCCTTCAGTACCACGTTCGCGAGCACCGAAGGCGGGAAGTCGAAGCGCACGGGCTCGCTCTCGGCGTGCCAGCCCAGCGCGAGCGCGTCGGCATACACGCGATCCAGATCCTTCGCGCGCATCATGATGCTGAAGTAGCCGCCGGTGTCCCATGCACGCGCACCGATGCGCACCGCACGCTGCTCGGTGCCCTCGTAGCGCACGAAGCGCAGATAGCCGTGATCGGTACCGCGCGCGCGCAGCAGCAGGTGCTCGGCGCTGACGGCCTCCCCGAGTTGCCAGTAAGCAAGCTCGCTTCCGCTCATCGGGCCGCGCAACACGGTCTCGAAGCCGCCGACCTCGATGAAGAAGCGGGCGGCCTGATTGAGGTCGCGCACGCTGAGCACGACCTCCTGCCAGGGTGCTTCGAGGATGGGCTGGGGCGCCTGCTCGCGCGCGCACGCGGCCGGCAGCCAGGCCAGTGAGGTGATGAGCAGTGTAGCGAACAGGCGGGTGGGCATGGGCAGGCCTCCAGGGGCGTGCGAGGGGGTGACGCGACGTGGAATGATACGGCGCCCGGCAGGAAAGCCGCAGATCATTCGTCGGCGATAAGCGTGAGTGCTGCGCGCAGCGTCTCCGGCATCGGTACGGATTTCTGCGTCTGGCGGTCGACGAAGACATGCACGAAATGCCCGTGCGCACACACCTGCGCTTCGCCTGCGCGAAAGATGCCGATGCCGTAGCGCACCGAACTGCGGCCGAGCCGATCCACGCGCAGGCCGGCCTCGATACTCTCCGGAAATGCGATCGGAGAAAGGTATTCACAGCCGGAACTCACGACGAAGCCGATGACGGGGCCTGCGTTGATGTCCAGCCCACCGCGCTCGATCAGGTAGGTGTTGGCGATGGTGTCGAAGTACGCGTAGTAGGTGACGTTGTTGACGTGCCCGTAGATGTCGTTGTCCATCCAGCGCGTGGTGATGGGCAGAAAATAGCGGTAATGGTCCCGGCGGGTGGCCGGCTGCTCGGTGCTCATGCGGGGTGTCTCCGAAACCTATACGTGCGGTCGGCGGATGTCGCTAATGCACGCTGCGGTAGATCGCCAGCGCATCGGCCTCGCTGACCTCGCGCGGATTGTTGACCAGCAGGCGCTGCTGCAGCATCGCATCGCGTGCGAGCATCGGCAGGTCGGGCTCGGGCACGCCCTCGTCGCGCAGCCGCCGTGGCAGCTGCACATCCTCGATGAGCTGCTCGATGGCGGCGATGAACACATCGCAACCGGCGGTCGTGCCGTTGGTGCTGTCACCGGGGGCGATGCAGGGCAGCAGCTGTGCATAGAGCTCGGCGGCCTGCGGTGCGTTGAAGCGCAGCACCGGTGCGAGCACCAGCGAATTACTCAGCCCGTGAGGGATGTGATAATGCCCGCCGAGCGGGTAGGCCAGCGCATGCACCGCGGCAACCGGTGCGTTGGCGAAGGCCTGGCCTGC
>JBGTIC010000447.1:0-3583 GCA_041745895.1 Gammaproteobacteria bacterium | reverse complement strand
CGGCGAGATCATCACCGAGGCCACGACTCCGCAACCGGCGCAGGCGCGATCAGCGCGACGTCTGGCGGCGGAGGCTGCGCTGACCGACTGGTGCCACAGTCAGGAGGTGCCGCTGGTGGTGCTGCGCCTGCCCGCCATCTACGGTCCCGGTCGTCTGCCACTGGCACGCATCGAGCGCGGCGAGCCGGTACTCGACCCAGCGCAGGGACCCCCTTCCTATCGCATCCATGTCGAGGACCTCGCTGCCGGCATCGAGCGCGGACTGGACCACGGTCTGGAGCCAGGCGTCTACCTGTTGCGGGACGACTCGGACTGGCCGCTGGGCGCCTGGTTCATAGAGGTGGCGGCCCTTGCAGGCCTGCCCTCACCGCCCGTGGTGAGTCTGGCCGAAGCGCAAACCCGCCTGTCCCCGGCGATGCTCGCGTTCATGACCGAGTATCGCCGGCTCGACGACCGGCACAGTCGCGCGGCGCTGGGCTTGCGCCTGTTGTGGCCCGATCCGCGCGAAGGTGTGCGTGCCAGCCTTGCGCAGGAACACTGAGCCGCAAGCGCCTGCCAGTACGTCTCAGCTCGGCTGGCTGCGCTTGCTGTCCAGCCACTCCAGCAGCGGCTCCCACTGCTCCCAATCCGGCCACGCCAGGTATTGCGGCAGCTCGAAGATCGACAGACCGCGCTGATAGGCGCGAATGTAGTTCTGCGCCTCGCGCAGATGGCCCACATAGGGCACCTTGAGCTGTTGGAGGTTGTCGTCGAGTTCCTCGAAAATCAGCGTGTATTCACGCACGCGGTTGGCAACAACGCCGATCTTTGCCTGCTTGCGCGCGACCTTGCCAACGTTCAGAAGCTCGTCGATGAACGCCTGGCTGGCCTTCATGTCGATCGGCGAGGGCAGCACCGGCACCAGAATGGTCTCGGCGCGGCGCACCAGCTCGTTGAGCTCTTTTTCGTGGGTGCGGGCCGGTGCATCGATGATCACGAAGTCGGCATTTCGGGGCACGCTGCGCAGCCCGTCTTCGTAACCGGCAATGCCGGTGATCTTCGCGTACTCCTCCGGACGCAGCGCCAGCCAGTCCAGGCTGGAGCGCTGCGGATCGTAATCCACCAGTGCCGTCTCGAAGCCTTCGGAGGCATAGAGTCCGGCAAGGTTTGTCGCCAGCGTACTTTTGCCGCAGCCGCCTTTGCTGTTCATGACCATTATATGGCGCATTCATTCACTCCCCTGACTTCCAGCCTGCTCGAATACTGGCAGCTGCTGCCATCGCGGGATCCGCAGGGCTTGATGCCCCTTGGGACCGCCGCCACCCGCGGGTTACGGTAGCCGCGCTTATGAAAAATGTCCATGCTCTCGCGACAGTCGCAATCGCGCCTGCGCGCGGCTACAGTGGCAGCGCGGCGCGCAGGATGCTCACGATGATACTTGAGTTCACGAAAATGCACGGACTGGGCAACGACTTTCTGGTCGTGGCGCAGTCCGCACCGGACTGGCCGGACGACACCACCGTGCGCAGGCTTGCTGATCGGCGCACCGGCGTGGGTTTCGATCAGCTGATGCTGGTCACGCCGCCGCCCGATGATCGCCACCAGGCCGGCTACCGCATCTTCAATGCCGATGGCAGCGTCGCAGGCCAGTGCGGCAACGGCGCACGTTGCGTCGCGCAATGGGTGGCGGAACGCGATGGTCTCGGGCAAGCACCGATGCTGCTGGCAAGTCCCTCGGGCAGCATGCGTGCCCGTTGCCTCGGCGACGGACAGGTGGATGTGGAGATGGGCGTGCCGGCCTTCGAGCCGCGTGATATCCCGCTGCGTGCCAGCAGTCGCGAACTGCGCTACCACCGACGCATCGACGAACATGACGTGGAATTCGGTGCGGTGTCGATGGGCAATCCTCATGCTGTCGTGCAGGTGGCTGACGTGGCCAACGCGCCAGTGGGTATACTGGGCCCGGCACTGGAGTTGCACGCGGACTTTCCGGCGCGCGTGAACGTCGGCTTCATGCAGCTGCTTGATCGTCACCACATCCGCCTGCGCGTACACGAACGCGGTGTCGGCGAGACGCGCGCCTGCGGCACCGGTGCCTGCGCCGCGGTTGCCGTGGGCCGACAGTGGGGGCTGCTCGACGAACGGGTCACGGTCAGCCTGCCAGGTGGAACGCTGACGGTACGCTGGGCAGGACACGCCGAGCCGGCATGGATGACCGGCGAGGCCATCAGGGTCTACGATGGACGACTAACAGCATGACCACTCAATACAAGCCGCGCGTCGAAAGCACCGAGATCCCCGAGGATGCGATCTGCGCCTATCTCGAGGTTCGCCCGGAGTTCTTCGAGCGCCATCCCGAGGTGCTTGACCGCCTGCGCCTGCCGCATCGCACGGGCGGGCCGGCCATCTCGCTGATCGAGCGGCAGATGGAGCAGCTGCGTGATCGCAATCTGCGCCTGGAGCGCCAGCTGCGCGAACTGGTGGGCATCGCCCGCGACAACGAAACCCTGGTCACCCGCATCCACGGCCTGGCGCTGGCACTGCTGGGCCATGACAACCTGCGCGAGCGCCTCACGGTACTCGAAGGCCAGCTTCGCGAGCGCTTCTCGGTCGACCAGGCCATGCTCGTGCTGTTCGGCGACCCCGCCGCTGAGCAGGCGTTGGGTCAGGGCCGATTCCTGCGGGTCATCGCGCGCGAGGATCCGGCGCTCAAGCCCTTCGCGACGCTGCTGGATTCCGGCAACCCGCGCTGCGGACAGATCCGCGATGCGCAACGCGATTTCCTGTTTGGCGAGAACACCAACGAGATCGGTTCTGCCGCGCTGGTCCCGCTGGGCGCACGCCAGCCGATCGGCCTGCTGGGGCTGGGCAGTCGCGAAGCCGAGCATTTCAACCCCGGCAAGGGCACCGATTTTCTGCGTCGCATCGCCGAGACGGTGAGCGCGGCCATCCGGCTGGCGTAACGCCGCCGCCGGGTCGAGACGCAGTCTTGGGACCCATGGCCGACACCGACCAGCGCTGGATCGACCGCTTCCTGGTGCATCTGGCCACCGAGCGCAGACTCTCGCCGCACACCGTCGATGCCTATGCGCGCGACCTGCAATGCCTGGTCGAGTTCATGGACAGCCAGGCGCTGGCCGGCTGGCGGGACCTGTCGAACTGGCAGATGCGTGCGTTCGCCGCGCGCTGTCATCGCCAGGGCAGCCACCCGCGCAGCATCGCCCGCAGGCTCTCTGCCCTGCGCGGATTCTTTGGCTTCCTGATTCGCGAGGGCGAACTCACCCACAATCCGGCCGCAGACATCCAGCCGCCAAAAAAACCGCGCCGTCTGCCCACAACCATGGATGCCGACCAGGTGTCCCACCTGCTGGCGCTCGAGGGCGATGACGATCTGGCGGTACGCGACCGTGCAATCGTGGAACTGCTGTATTCATCGGGCCTGCGCCTGGCTGAACTCACTGGCTTGGACATGACCGACCTGGACCTGGCCGATGCCACGGTACGCGTCACCGGCAAGGGCGCACGCACGCGTATCCTGCCCGTGGGCAGCAAGGCGGTGACGGCCCTGCAGGCCTGGTTGCGGCGTCGCAAGGCGCTTGCCGCC
>JBGTIC010000446.1:0-1825 GCA_041745895.1 Gammaproteobacteria bacterium | reverse complement strand
CGGGCATGCCGCCACCGCCGATCGCGACCGGTGTCGCGGCACCGAGATTGGTGGCAGGCGCCATCGCGGCCACATGACTGGCGTAGAGGATGTAGGTGCCGGCGCTTGCCGCGCGAGCCCCTTCGGGCGTTACCCAGGTGGCCACCGGCACGGGGCTTTGCAGGATGTCCTGGATGATGTCGCGCATCGATGAGTCCAGGCCACCGGGTGTGTCCATTTCCAGGATCAGCACGTCGGCGCCTTGCTCGCTGGCCTGCGCGAGTCCCTGACGGATAAAATCCCGCGTGGCAGGGCCGATGGCGCCCTTGACCTGAAGGACCACTGCCCCTCCGGCTGCCGGTACCGCACGTCCGAGCAGCAGCAGAATCGTACCGAGGAGCAGCAGGCCGAGCGTCATTGATTGCCTGAGCGTCACATCCATGCTCCCGCGTCAGCGTTCAGGGACTCATGATAGCAAGCCCCTGCGCGCGCGTACGTCCGCGTAACGGTCCCGTCGTACTCAGGACAAGCGGAAGTCAATGCCCTGAGCCAGGGGCAGGTCGTCGCCGTAATTGATCGTCGTCGTCTGGCGGCGCATATAGGCCTTCCAGGCATCCGACCCTGCTTCCCGGCCACCGCCGGTGTCTTTCTCACCACCGAAGGCACCGCCGATCTCCGCACCGGAGGTGCCGATGTTGACGTTGGCAATGCCGCAGTCGCTTCCGGCGTGGGAAAGAAACTGTTCGGCCGACTGCAGGCGGTCGGTGAAGATTGCCGACGACAGTCCCTGGGCAACGGCGTTGTGTGCGGCGATCGCCTCGTCGAGATCGTTGACTTCAATCAGGTAGACGATTGGTGCAAACACTTCCTGCTGCACCACGTCCCACTCACTGCGGGCACGGATGATCGTCGGCTCGACGAAGTGGCCGACACCGTGCAGTACGCGATCGCCGCACAGCACCTCACCGCCTGCATCGCGGGCGCGCTGAATGGCCTTGCGGTAGGCATGCACGGCGGCCTCGTCGATCAGCGGGCCCATGAGCGTGCCATCGGCCAGCGGGTCGCCGATACGCACCTGCTCGTAGGCTGCCAGCAGGCGGGTCTCCAGTGCTTCGCGCAGCGATGCATGCACCAGCACCCGGCGTGTCGTCGTGCAGCGCTGTCCCGCAGTACCCACGGCCCCGAAGACGATCGCCGGAACCACAAGGTCGAGGTTGGCATGCGCGTCGACGATGATCGCGTTGTTGCCGCCCAGTTCGAGGAGGCTGCGTCCGAGGCGGGCGGCAACGCGCTGCGCCACGGCACGCCCGGCAGGCGTGGAGCCGGTAAACGACAGCAGGTCGATGCGCGGATCATCGGCCATGCGCTGCGCCAGCTCGATGTCGGCATCGATCAGCAACTGGAACACCGGCGGCAGATCCTCGCTCGCCAGGGCCTCGTTGACAATACGCTGTACGGCGATCGCGCACAGTGGGGTCTTCGGTGACGGACGCCACACGCTGGCATTCCCGCACACTGCGGCAATGAGGGCGTTCCATGCCCACACCGCAACCGGGAAATTGAATGCGGTGACAATGCCGACCACACCCAGTGGATGCCAGTGCTCGTACATGCGGTGGCGCGGGCGTTCGGAGTGCATGGTGCGGCCATAGAGCATACGCGACTGACCCACGGCGAAATCCGCGATGTCGATCATCTCCTGGACCTCGCCTTCACCCTCGCTGCGAATCTTGCCCATCTCGAGGCTGACGAGTGCGCCCAGCGCTGACTTGTGCCGACGCAGGGCCGCGCCGACGAGCCTGACCGCCTCACCTCGGGCCGGTGCGGGCAGATCGCGCCAGCGCGC
>JBGTIC010000445.1:0-4745 GCA_041745895.1 Gammaproteobacteria bacterium | reverse complement strand
TGGCCGCCACCGCCTGGCATGCGCTCGAACGCTCACCTGTCAATCACAGCGCACACGCACAGGCTCGCGACCTGATCGTCGGCCACGGCGTGCTCGGCCGCCTGCTCGCGCGACTGCTCACCAGGGTGTGCGATACACCGCCGGTGGTCTGGGAAATCAACGCCGCGCGCCGTCAGGGTGCCGAGGGTTATGACGTCGTGGACCCTGCCGGTGATGACTCGCGCTATCGCCGCATCATCGATGTCAGCGGCGATGCCTCGCTGCTCGATACACTGATCTCACGCACGCTGCCGCAGGGCGAGATCGTGCTCGCCGGCTTCTACAGCGACGCGCTTTCCTTTGCATTCCCGCCGGCCTTCATGCGCGAGGTCTCGCTGCGCGTGGCCGCGGAGTGGCAACGCGCAGATCTCGAAGCCGTCATCGGTTTCGTTCACGACGGCAGGCTGTCGCTCGATGGCCTGATCACGCATCGCCAGCCGGCAGGTCAGGCCTCCGAGGCCTACCGTCGCGCATTCGAAGATCCGGACTGTCTGAAGATGGTTCTCGACTGGAGGACCATGCAATGAGCCGAGCCATCGCCAACGCCGGCGCACTGTCGCTGGATGCCATGCGCGATGCGCTGCGCCGCGAAGCCGCTGAGGAACCCGTGCAGCCCACGGGCAGCCCGGAACAGCCTGCGGTGGCCACCAAGGAAACACAGATCATTGCCATCTACGGCAAGGGCGGCATCGGCAAGAGTTTCACGCTGGCCAATCTGTCCTACATGATGGCGCAGACCGGCAAGCGCGTACTGCTGATCGGCTGCGACCCGAAGAGCGACACCACCTCGCTGCTGTTCGGCGGGCGTGCCTGTCCGACCATCATTGAAACTTCATCGCGCAAGAAACTCGCCGGTGAAGATGTCGAGATCGGTGATGTCTGTTTCACGCGCGATGGCGTCTTCGCCATGGAACTCGG
Source organism: Gammaproteobacteria bacterium (assembly GCA_041745895.1). GTDB lineage: Bacteria > Pseudomonadota > Gammaproteobacteria > Steroidobacterales > PWYM01 > PWYM01. The sequence continues at coordinate 3,788 of JBGTIC010000445.1, read as the reverse complement.
CGGCCCGGAGGTCGGACGCGGCTGCGGCGGACGCGGCATCATCCACGGTTTTGAACTGCTCGAGAAGCTCGGCTTCCACGAGTGGGGCTTCGACTACGTGCTGCTCGATTTCCTCGGTGACGTGGTATGCGGCGGCTTCGGCCTGCCGATTGCGCGCGACATGTGCCAGAAGGTCATCGTCGTGGGCTCCAACGACCTGCAGTCGCTGTACGTCGCCAACAACGTCTGCTCTGCGGTGCAATATTTCCGCAAGCTTGGCGGCAATGTCGGTGTGGCCGGCATGGTCATCAACAAGGATGACGGCACCGGTGAGGCGCAGGCCTTCGCCAAGGCGGTCGGCATCCCGGTGCTCGCGGCGATTCCGCAGCACGACGACATCCGCCGCAAGAGCGCCAACTACCAGATCGTGGGCATGCCGGGCACGCAGTGGGCGCCGCTGTTCCAGGAGCTCTCCGACAACGTCGCCAGCGCCCCGCCGCGCCACCCCGAACCGCTGGACCAGGACGGCCTGCTCGGTCTGTTCTCGGGCGACTCCGTCGGTCGCGATGTGGTGTTGCAGCCGGCCACCCAGAAAGACATGCGCGGTACCGCCTTCGTCGAGAAACCCTCACTCGAGGTGATCTATGACGAGGTATGAACCCCTTGGAGTCCGCGCGTGAGTGTTGAGACGGGGGGCTGTCATTCCGGCGCCGAGCGCATGAAGAGCGAGGCGATTGCCGCGGGCAACGGTGAGATGCTCGAGCGTTACGCGCGTGATTATCCTGTCGGTCCGCACGACCAGCCACAGGGCATGTGTCCGGCATTCGGTTCACTGCGTGTTGGCCTTCGCATGCGTCGCACTGCCACGGTACTGTCCGGTTCGGCATGCTGTGTCTACGGCCTGACCTTCACCTCGCATTTCTACGGTGCCCGCCGTACGGTCGGCTACGTACCGTTCAACTCCGAATCCCTGGTCACCGGCAAGCTCTTCGAAGACATCCGCGAAGCGGTGTTCAAGCTGGCCGACCCCGAACTCTATGACGCCATCGTCATCACCAACCTGTGTGTGCCCTCGGCCTCCGGCGTGCCCCTGCGGCTGCTGCCCAAGGTGATCAACGGTGTACGCATCATCGGCATCGACGTACCCGGCTTCGGTGTGCCCACGCACGCGGAGGCCAAGGACATTCTTGCCGGTGCGATGCTGGCCTATGCCCGCAACGAGGCCGAGACCGGCCCGGTGATGGCGCCGCGTGAAGGCCGCCGCGCTCGTCCCACGGTCGCGCCGGTGGGCGAGATGTTTCCAGCCGACCCCATGGGCCTGGCAGCGATGCTCGATCCGCTGGAACTGGACATCGGCCCGACCGTGCCAACCCGCGAATGGCGCGAGCTCTACGCGGCACTCGACTGCGCCGTGGTCGCGGCCATCCATCCTTTCTATACCGCCTCGTATCGCGAGTTCGCCTCTGCTGGTCGTCCGATCGTGGGCTCCGCCCCGGTGGGTCACGACGGCACGGCCGCGTGGCTCGAGGCCATCGGTGCCGCCGCCAACGTGCCCACCCACCTGATCGAGCAGGCCAAGCAGCGTTTCCTGCCGGCGATTCGCGGCGCGCTGAATGCCGCCCCGATCAAAGGTCGCATTACGCTGTCCGGCTATGAGGGCTCCGAGCTGCTGGTCGCGCGTCTGCTGATCGAAAGCGGTGCCGATGTGCGCTATGTCGGCACAGCCTGTCCGCGCACGCGCTGGTCGGACCCGGATCGCGAGTGGCTGCAGGCGCACGGTGTGGAGGTCCAGTACCGCGCCTCGCTGGAGCAGGATCTGGCGGCGATGCAGGAATTCCAGCCGGACCTGGCGATCGGTACCACGCCCGTGGTGCAGAAGGCGAAGGAGCAGAGCATTCCGGCGCTGTATTTCACGAACCTCATCTCGGCGCGCCCGTTGATGGGTCCGGCCGGCGCAGGTTCGCTGGCGCAGGTCGTCAATGCAGCGCTGGCCTCGAAGCCGCGCTTCGAGGAGATGACCGCATTCTTCGCAGGCGTGGGCAGCGGTGCCAGCGCCGGTGTGTGGCAGCAGACCCCGCAGGAGCGCCCGGAGTTTCGCGAGCGCTATGCCCGCAAGCTCGAGAAGGCCGCCCGCCAGCGCAAGTCGCAGGAGATGGTCTGATGCTCGTGCTCGATCATGATCGTGCCGGCGGCTACTGGGGGTCGGTGTATGCGTTCACCGCCGTCAAGGGGCTGCAGGTGATCATCGACGGGCCAGTGGGGTGCGAGAATCTGCCGGTCACTTCGGTGTTGAACTACACCGATGGTCTGCCGCCACATGAACTGCCAATCGTCGTGACCGGCCTGGGCGAAGAAGAACTCGGCCAGAATGGTACCGAAGATGCCATGAAGCGGGCGCATGCGGTGCTCGATGCCTCGCTGCCTGCGGTGGTCGTCACCGGTTCCATCGCCGAGATGATCGGCGGCGGCGTCACGCCCGAGGGCACGAACATCAAACGCTTCCTGCCGCGCACCATCGATGAAGACCAGTGGCAGAGTGCGGATCGTGCGATCAACTGGCTGTGGACCGAGTTCGGTCCGCGCAAGGTCGCGCCCGTGAAGCCCCGCAAGGACGGTCAGCGTCCGCACGTTAACATCATCGGGCCGATCTACGGCACCTTCAACCTGGCGTCTGATCTCGCCGAGATCAAGCGCCTGGTCGAGGGCATCGGCGCCGAGGTCAATCTGGTTTTCCCGCTGGGCAGTCACCTGGCCGATGTTGCCAAGCTGGCCGACGCGGAAGTCAACGTCGTGATGTATCGCGAATTCGGCCGCCTGCTGTGCGAGACCCTCGAGCGGCCCTATCTTCAGGCGCCCATCGGCCTGCACAGCACGACGCGGTTCCTGCGCAAGCTCGGCGAGCTGCTGGAACTTGATCCCGAACCCTTCATCGAGCGCGAAAAGCACACGACCATCAAGCCCTTGTGGGACCTGTGGCGCTCGGTGACTCAAGATTTCTTCGCCACCGCCAGCTTCGGCGTGGTGGCCACCGAGACCTACTCGCGCGGCCTGCGTAATTTCCTCGAGACCGAAATGGGCCTGCCATGCGCGTTTTCCTTTGCCCGCTGTCGCGGCGCGAAGACCGACAACGATGCGGTACGCGCGGCGATCCGTGAAAAGCAGCCGCTGCTGGTGTTCGGCAGCTTCAACGAGCGCATGTACATGGCCGAGGCCGGATCGCGCGCGATGTATGTACCGGCGTCGTTTCCCGGTGCGATTGCCAGGCGGCATACAGGTACGCCCTTCATGGGCTACTCGGGTGCCACCTACGTGGTGCAGGAAGTCTGCAACGCGCTGTTCGATGCGCTGTTTCACATCCTGCCGCTGGCCACCGACATGGACCGAGTCGAGGCCACACCAACACGGCTGCATCGGGAAATTTCCTGGGACGAAGAGGCGCGCGTGGCGCTTGATCGCCTGGTCGAGGCACAGCCGATGCTGGTGCGGATCTCCGCAGCCAAGCGCCTGCGTGACGCCTCGGAAGCCGCGGCCCGCGCCGCTGGCGAGCCGAACGTCACGGTGGATCGTGTCGCAGAAACCGGTGTGCAACTGGCACGTGGACGGGCCGCATGAGCGGGCCTGCCAACAAGGGATTCATTCGGATCGCTCTCGGGCGGTGTTGAGTGTAAGTAGCCGCATCTTGCGGTAATGGCCGAGCAAGGCCGAAACGGGAGGAAGGTAGATGAGTAACGGAAGTGGTTCTCTCTCAGGGCTCACTGAGCAGGAAGCTAAGGAATTTCACGGCGTGTTCGTGACCAGCTTCATGATCT
>JBGTIC010000444.1:0-1882 GCA_041745895.1 Gammaproteobacteria bacterium | reverse complement strand
CAGAAAGCTCATCTCGATCCAGCCCCAGACCAGCAACGCGCAGGTGAAGGCCACATAGGCCCCCAGCGGCGTGGCGATACCCGCGCTGACGTGCAATGCGAGCAATGCCGGTACAGCCAGCAGACCGGCACCCAGCAGGCTCCAGCGATAGGTGCGTCGCGGCAGGCCGTCGAGGTAGAGAATGATGCCGGTGCTGAACCACCATAGCAGCAGCGCAAAGATGATCGGGGCCGCCGCGCTGGACATCAACGTCTGGAGCTGTGCTGCCGGGCGCGCGTGGCGCGCTCAGCGTTGCTCATGCTGGGCGTGCTGCGTGTGAGGCGCCGAGAGCATGCGTGCGAACGCACTGACGTTGTCGGCGCCGAACGCGGCGAGTTCGACCCAACGCCCGGTCGCGGGGTCATCCAGCGTCAGGCGCCCGTCTGACCACACGGCCACGCGATAGGGTGGCTCGGTACCAACCTTCTTGCTGCGTCGTTCCCGCGCCATGCCACGCATTACACCGCGCACGAACCCGCCGGTGCCAGGGTCGATGACGTCCACGGTGTCGCCGTTGCGGTAATCGAGCACGACCACCGCACCGTCCTGGCGATCCAGAAACTGCAGTTCGCGACTCTCGACGAGCTGCGCCTCACCGTCGCGGCTGTCGCCGACCACGCCGCTGGTGCGCGCAAAGATGCCGACGACCACAACGAAACCCAATGCCAGCATCAGTGGCAAAACCGGGCCTCGCTTGCGCGGGTTTGTATTTGGGCTACCCATTGCGTGAAAGCTGCTCCGCGTTCAACGTCAGCTGGCCGTCTGGCCGCCGACCGGGTAGCTGGCCGCGCTTCCGGCCTTGCGCTCGATCTGGACGCCCATCGGCGCTACATGTTCGCGAGACAGCGCACGTGCAAGCAGGCGTGCCACAGTGGCCGCATCATCTACGCCACGCAGCATCGGCTGTGCGCTGCCCAAAAACGACCATGGCCGCACGTTCGGCCACATCACCACGTAAGACACGCGCTCACCGGGCGCGAGCTCCAGCGGGATGTCGCCCGTCGCATCGCTGTAGGTCTTCAGCGACGCCGAGCGGATCAGGCCGAACGGCAGGTTGACGGCCATCTGGATGGCAATGCCGAAGCGGATGACCACCCGTTCGGTGGTGATGGTGTAGACCGTCGCCCGCGTGGTCAACCATGCCAGCAGCAGCAGCACGCCCACGGCCGCGGCCGACAGCGCCACGAAGATGGTCGTCGACTGCATTGCCGCCAGTACACCCTGACCCTGGTAGAGGCTGTGCCCGAAGCGCCAGGCGATCACCACGATGAAATAGGCGATGGCCTTGCGCAGATGAAACGTGCGCCTTGCCACCGTCGCCAGTCGCGGTGCCCCCTGCCACAGGACGCGCTCACCCGTGGGCGGGCGCTCCGGCAGGCCCGGAATGGGCTCGAGGGATTCGACGTGTTCGCGATCACTCATACCAGCGGTTCCCGGCGGTTCAATGCATACAGATGGCCGCTGCCGAAGTACGCCATGATGCGGTCTTCCTCGAGCAGCGTGACCTGATCAGGACTCTTCGTCATCGGGGCATCCGCGAAGTGATGGGCGCACACGCTGGCCACCCGTACCTCGTACGGCCGGCCGTCGATGAGACGTTCGCTCAGTGGCCGGTCGCCTGCCGGCGCGCGCGACATGCGGGCGAACTTCGCCAGCATCATCGGCAGCAGCACCACTTTCGAACCGCCGTCGGCCGAGGTCTGCACCTCGAGGTAGCGGATCATCGCCTCGGAGCGGTCGACCCAAACGTCGCGCACGGTGCCGGCAAGCTTGCCGTCGGCCGCGATCACCTGCAGGCCGCGCGGATCAGGATCACGGCCCACCACGGCGAAGTCCGTGGCCA
>JBGTIC010000443.1:0-2545 GCA_041745895.1 Gammaproteobacteria bacterium | reverse complement strand
GGCACGCCCGGCAGCGAACCCGACGCACCCGCCGACGACGACGCCCGTGCCCAAGATGATGACGTCTCTGACGCGGACGCACAGGCGCGCCGGGAGCGGCGGAGTCCGGCGCAGGCTGGGACGGCCTCGGAGCGCAAGGCCATCAACGACGCTGTGGCCTATATCCGCGGCCTGGCCGAGAAACGCGGGCGCAACGCCGACTGGGCGGAGCAGGCGGTGCGCGATGCGGTGAGCCTGTCATCCTCCGAGGCGCTCGAGCGCAACGTCATCGACCTTGTCGCCGCCTCGCTGCCAGACCTGCTCACCCAGATGAACGGCCGTGTCGTCGAACTGAGCGGTACGCAGGTGACGCTGGCGACCGAGGGTCTCTCGGTGACACGCATCGAGCCGAACTGGCGTACCCGTCTTCTCGCGGTGATCACCGATCCTACCGTGGCCTACCTGCTGATGCTGGTCGGGATCTACGGGCTGATCTTCGAAGGCTACAACCCCGGCGCAATCGTGCCGGGCGTCATCGGTGCGATCAGCCTGCTGCTTGCGCTGTTCGCCTTCCAGATCCTGCCGGTGAACTACGCCGGACTCGCACTGATTCTGCTGGGCGTCGTGTTGATCATCGGCGAGACTTTCGTGCCGAGTTTCGGCGCGCTGGGGCTGGGCGGCATCATTGCCTTCGTTGTCGGCTCGGTCATCCTGATGGACTCCGACATCCCCGGCTTCGGTGTGTCATTGCCACTGATCATCACCATCGCAGCCACGGGTGCTGCGGTGATGCTGGGCATCGCAATGATGGCCGCGCGCACGCGCTATCGACCGATCGTCAGTGGACCCGAGGAACTGGTGGGTGCCATTGGCGAGGCGATGGATGACTTCGAGGCCCACGGCGAGATCTGGGTGCATGGGGAACGCTGGAGCGTCGAGGTCCCCGGCGCGGTGAACAAGGGACAGAAACTCAAGGTCATCGAAGTTCGCGGCCTGCAGCTCATTGCAGAGCCCGTGCTGTAAGCCGCGTAACGTCGTCGATTGGAATACCAAACTTGCAGTATTCAGGAGACCCACCATGCTCGACCTGCCAGCCTATCTGATCGTCATCGCGCTCGTCGCGCTGATCCTGTTCAACATGTTCAAGATTCTCAAGGAATACGAGCGTGGCGTCATTTTCTTCCTTGGCCGCTTCTACAAGGTCAAGGGACCGGGCCTGATCGTGCTGATCCCCGGTGTGCAGAAAATGGACCGCGTGGACTTGCGCACCATCGTGCTCGACGTGCCGACGCAGGACGTGATCTCGCGCGACAATGTCTCCGTGAAAGTCAGTGCGGTGATCTACTTTCGCGTGATCGATGCCCAGAAGGCCGTGATCCAGGTTGAAAACCGGGTAGAGGCGACCAGCCAGCTCGCGCAGACCACCTTGCGCTCGGTGCTCGGCCGGCACGATCTCGACGACATGCTGGCCGAGCGCGACAAGCTCAACCACGACATCCAGGAGATTCTCGACAAGAACACCGAAGCCTGGGGCATCAAGGTCGCCAATGTGGAGATCAAGCACGTGGATCTCGAGCAGAGCATGATCCGAGCGATTGCTGCGCAAGCCGAGGCCGAGCGCTCCAGGCGCGCGAAGATCATTCATGCCGAGGGCGAACAGCAGGCCTCTGAGCGTCTGGCCGAGGCGGCCAAGATGCTCTCCTCACAACCCTCGGCGCTGACTTTGCGCTATCTGCAGACACTCACCGAGGTGGCCCGGGACCAGAATTCCACGATCATTTTCCCGTTGCCGATGGATGTCATCCGGCCGTTCATGGAAATCGCCAAGAAGGTCGGCGAAGGCAAGGATCACATTGGCTGAGTGAGCGCGCGCCAGCGCTCATCGAGGCGATGCGCCGACACCTTGACTGCGGTGCCCAGCTGCTGGGCAAACAGCGATATGCGCAGTTCCTCGATGAGCCAGCGGAACTCCTCGATCCCGGCAGGCGGCTGCGCATCACCGTGCGTCTGGCGCCACGCCGTCAGACGCAAGCCCTGGCGGGCGATCTCTGCTGTGTAGTCAGCGTCGCGCGCATGCCCATGGGCCAGTTTGTCCAGACGCATGAGCACGCCACGAAGGTAGGTCGGCAATCGCGCGCGCCACCGCGCAGGCACGTCACTGAGCAGCTGCGGATGGATCAGGGCTGCCAGCTGTGCCTCGATATCCGCGAGGCTCTCGGCGGGCACCCGCTCACGCAGCGTGCGCAGTTTCGCGAGGATCTGCGCATGCAGGCCCAGCAGCTCGCGCAGCTGCCTTGCCAGTGCCTCACCGAGCGCCACTACATTCACCCGGCAAGCCGCCAGGCAGACCTCGAATGCCTCCTGGCTGCGGGGCAGCGGAGCGTCGTCGGGTAACAGCGTATCGGCAAACGCCGCAAAGGCCACGTCCTCGTTCAGCGTCGCCAGCGACCCGATGCCGCGATAGCGCAGCAGCAGCTCACGATCTGCGCGAATCGCAGCCTCGACGACCCGACGTTGTTGCGCCAGTCGCAGCATGGCCAGACGCAGCACACCGCGCCGCGTGGCG
>JBGTIC010000442.1:0-7783 GCA_041745895.1 Gammaproteobacteria bacterium | reverse complement strand
TACCGCGCTTGCGCTGCTGGACACCGAGCGCGCGGTCGCGCGCATGTCGGGTGCCGCAGACGTGATCGCGCAACGCCATGAGCCTCTGCCCGATGCGCCGCCTCCCCGTCGCAAGACAACAGAGTCTCATGGGGAGGCTTCTCTCAGGATACTGACCGAGCGCCGCATACTTGATGCCGCCCTTGCGCTGATCGGTACCTCGCGGAAGGGCGACCGGCTGCAGCTGGCGATGTTCTATTTTTCTCATCGCGGGGTGATGCGCGAGCTGCTGGCAGCCCACGCGCGCGGTGTTCAGATCGAAGTCCTGCTCGATCCAAATCGTGATGCTTTTGGTCGCGAGAAAAATGGCATTCCCAACAGGCAGGTCGGTATGGAACTGCATCGCGCGGGAATCCCGGTGCGCTGGTGCCATACCCGCGGCGAGCAGTGTCACAGCAAACTGCTGCTTCGCCAGTCGGGTGACGAAGGCGACCTGTTGCTGGGCTCGGCCAACTACACGCGCCGCAATCTGCAGGACTACAACCTCGAGACCAACGTGCACCTGCGCGGTCCGATGACGCTGCCTGCATTGCGCGATGCTGCCGCTTATTTCTCGATGCGTTGGAAGAATGAAGGCGATCGCAGCTACAGCCTGGCGTTCAGCAGCTATGCGGATGATTCACGCCTTCGCTACTGGCGCTATCGACTCATGGAGGCCAGTGGGCTTTCCTCTTTCTGACAGTTCAGGCGCGTTTGCGCGCGTAACGCTGGGTGCCCCGATGAATGATTTCATCGTCGTCCGTCAGGGCGTCGGGGGTCAGGTCGTCGAGTGCGCGCAGTGTTTCGTAGACCGGGCCGAAATCACGCTCGGCGGTTTCGTGGAGCAATTGTTCGAAACTCTCGATGACGAAGTAAGTCTGCTGAAAGTCATCGATCCGGTAACGCGTACGCATCACGCGCAAAAGATCGAAGGCTACGCGATTCGGTGAGGGGTCTTCCAGGCAGAACGCCGATTCAGAGGCCGACGACACGATCCCGGAGCCGAAGATGCGCAGCCCCTCGTCAGTGCGCAGCAGACCGAACTCGACTGTGTACCAGTAAAGACGCGCAAGCTGATCGAGCATTCCCAGGCCCTGGGCGCGCACCCCCCCCTCACCGTAGGCCTGCATGTAATCTGCGAACACCGGGTGCATGAGCATCGGGACGTGGCCGAAGACATCGTGGAAAACATCGGGCTCCTGCAGGTAGTCAAGCTGGTCACGCCGACGGATGAAGCGCCCCGCAGGAAAGCGCCGATTGGCCAGATGCTCGAAGAACACCTCATCGGGTACCAGGCCTGGCACCGCCACCACCCGCCAGCCGGTGTGCGACGCCAGCGTCGCCGACAGCGCTTCGAAATCCGGTATCCCGCCGGAGGTCAGGCTCAGGCGTCCGAGGCCTTCAAGAAAATCCTCACACGCAGCACCCGGCAGCAGGGTTGCCTGACGCGCAGCCAGCAGGTCCCACACCGCATGCTCATCTTGGCTGTACGCCGCCCAGCGCTGCGGAGTGGTGAAATCCGCGGCGATCTCCGGGTGGCTGCCGCGATACTGCTCCAGCGTGATCTTGCCCATCATGGTCTCCTCGCGCGGACGCTTTTTCTAGTCGTCAAGGTAGTCCAGCGGCAAGGCCACCGTGTCCTTGACGGTTTCGAGCACGAAACTGCTGTGGACGTGACGCACACCGGGCAGTTTCAGCAGGCGCTTCATGACAAAGGTCTCATAGGCCTCGAGGTCCGGTGCCACGACGCGCAGCACATAGTCGTGCTCGCCGGTCACCGCGAAGCAGGCGAGCACTTCCGGCAGGGTCGCCAGCGTCGCGCGGAAGCGTTCGATGTCACGGGCGTGGTCCTGAGCGATCTGCACCTGCACGAACGCGGTGAGCCCCAGACCGAGCTTCTTGGCATCCAGGCGCACGTCATGGCCTGCCAGTACGCCAGCCGCCTCCAGCGCCTGCACACGACGCAGGCAGGCCGACGGTGACAAGCCCACTTCGGTGGCCAGTTGCACATTGGTGAGCCGGCCGTCCTTCTGGAGCGCAGCAAGGATGCGCTTTTCTATCGCATCAAACGCTTGTCTGGGCATTATACGTGCGCTCTTTTCGAATAATGTTGCAAAGCATAGGATTACGGGTGCGTAACTTGCAACCATGTGGCAGCAGTTTTTGCCTATTGTGGCTGGATGTGCCCGCTGTTCCGGGGCGTTGAAGCTTTGAATGGAGACCGACATGGCGACCACCGCGCCGAATCAATCCCCGAACGACGCGTGGGAAAACCCGGCGGGCACCGATGGCTTCGAGTTCGTCGAGTTCAGCGCCGAGGACCCTGCCCTGCTCGACGAGGTGTTCATACGCCTGGGCTTCGCCCGTGTCGCGCGGCACCGGCGCAAGCGTGCCTGGCTGTATCGGCAGGGCGATATCAATTTCATCGTCAACGCCGAACCTGCCGGACACCCGGCCAGATTCCGTGATGAACACGGTCCTTCAGCGATTGCCATGGCGTTTCGCGTGCGCGATGCACGCAAGGCCTATGCGCTGCTGCTTGAGCAAGGCGCCAAACCCGGCGTCACGGATGTGGGGCCGATGGAGCTGAATATTCCGGCGATCGAGGGTATCGGCGGCGCACTGATCTACCTTGTCGAACCCGGGCCCGTGTCCATCTACGATGTGGATTTCGAGTGGCTCGAAGGCGCACGGCGGACAGTGTCCGGCGCCGGGCTGACGAGCCTCGATCACCTCACGCACAATGTCTACCGCGGGCGCATGGACTACTGGGCAAAATTCTACGAACGCTTTTTCAACTTCCGCGAAATCCGCTACTTCGACATCGAGGGCAAGCTCACCGGCCTGAAGTCGCGTGCGATGACCGGACCCTGCGGCAAGCTGCGCATTCCGATCAACGAATCAGCGGACGGCGAAAGCCAGATCGGGGAGTACCTTCTGGCCTATCGCGGCGAGGGCATCCAGCACATCGCGCTGGCCACCGACGATATCTGCGCCACGGTCGATGCACTCAACGCGCTGGGTATGAAGTTCATGACCCCGCCACCGGACACCTATTACGAGATGCTCGAGACGCGGCTGCCCAACCATGGCCAGGATCTGGAGCAGCTGCGCAAGCGCGGCATCCTGCTTGATGGTACCCCCGATGGGCGTATCCTGCTGCAGATCTTCACCGAGACCTGTATCGCACCGATCTTCTTCGAGATCATCTCGCGCAAGGGCGATGACGGCTTTGGCGAGGGCAATTTCCGCGCGCTGTTCGAATCCATGGAGCGTGACCAGATCCGCCGCGGCGTGCTCGAAGACAAACCCCTCAAAGGACAGTTATGAGCAGACGCAGCATCTCGTTTCCGCGGCTTCAGGGCGTCACCTCGCGGCAGGCGCACGCCGATCTGCCGGCCGGCACTTTCGAGCGCGAACTCGGCCATGAGGGTTTCTTCGGCCCGGCCACGCACATGTACCACCGCCGCCCGCCCACGGGATGGCACAGCATAGAAGGCCCTTTGCGTCCGCGGGCCTTCGACCTGCGCCGGCTCTCTGCATCGGCCCAGAGCCCTTGGCAGGCGGTGCAGATCCTGCATAACGCCCACTGCCGCCTGCGCTGGTGGCGCCTGGCATCCTCGATGGACCACCTGGTACGCAACTCCGACGGCGATGATCTGCTGTTCGTCCATGCCGGCCGTGGTGAGATGTTTTGCGACTACGGTCATCTGTCCATTGAGGCGGGTGACTACATCGTGCTGCCGCGCGGCACGATGTGGCGCATCGAGACGAAGGCTGAGTTGCTTGCCTTGCTGATCGAGGCCACCGGTGAGCATTACATGCTGCCGGACAAGGGGCTGGTCGGACCGCACGCCATCTTTGATCCGGCGATGCTCGATGTGCCTGCCATCGATGAGGCGTTCACCGCCCAGGCGGAATCTTCTGGCGATTGGCAGGTGCACGTCAAGCGGCACCATCAGACCTCAGTCGTGAGTTATCCGTACAATCCGCTGGATGCAGTAGGCTGGAAGGGCGATCTTGCACCGGTGCGCATCAACGTACGCGACCTTCGGGCCTTGATGAGCCATCGTTACCACCTGCCGCCCTCCGCGCACACCACGTTCGTTGCCGGCAGATTCGTCGTGTGCACGTTCACGCCGCGTCCGTTCGAGACCGCCGAGGACGCACTCAAGGTACCCTTCTTCCACAACAATGATGACTACGATGAAGTGCTGTTCTACCACGCAGGCGATTTCTTCAGCCGCGATCACATCGATCCCGGCATGCTGACCTTCCACCCTGCGGGTATCACCCATGGCCCGCATCCCAAGGCGCTCGCCAACATGCTGAAACAGACCAAACCGGCCACCGATGAGTACGCCGTCATGATCGACGCGCGCGATGGTCTGGAACTTGCCCAGACCAGTGGTCCTGCCGAAGTCACAGAGTATGCCGATAGCTGGCGGAGCTGACATGAAACTAGCCACACTGAACAACGGCCAACGCGACGGCGAGCTGGTAATCGTCAGGAAGAATCTGTCGGCCTGCGTGGCGGTGGCGGATCTCTGCCCGACCCTGCAGGCTGCGCTGGATGACTGGGCGCATATTGCGCCTGCGCTCGCGCAGCGCGCCGCGGCGCTGGAAGCAGGCGCCGTGAAGGCCATGCAGGCATTTGATCCCACGCGCGCCCGCTCGCCGCTGCCAAGGGCCTACCAGTGGGCCGATGGGTCGGCTTACGTCACGCATGTGGAACTTGTGCGCAAGGCACGCGGTGCGGAAATGCCCGCGCGGTTCTGGACTGATCCGTTGATGTACCAGGGCGGCTCGGACACCTTCATCGATCCCTGCGGGGACATCCCGGTGGCCAGCGAAGACTACGGGATCGATTTCGAGGCCGAGATCGTCGTCATCACCGACGATGTGCCGATGGGTGTGGACGCCGCTGAGGCGCGTAAGCATATCCAGCTGCTGATGCTGGTCAACGATGTGAGTCTGCGTAACCTGATTCCCGGAGAACTCGAAAAGGGATTCGGTTTTTTTCAGTCCAAGCCCTCGAGTGCGTTCTCGCCGGTGGCGATCACCGCTGAGGAGCTTGGCGATGCATGGCGCGAGGCCAAGCTGCACCTGCCGCTGCACAGCACCCTAAACGGGAGTGAATTCGGCCGACCGAATGCCGGGGTGGACATGACCTTCGATTTCGGCGAACTCATCGCCCATGCCGCCCGGACGCGGTCGCTGTGCGCGGGCACGCTGGTGGGGTCGGGAACGGTATCCAATACGGATCGCAGTGCCGGCTCCTCATGCATCGCGGAGCGCCGGATGCTCGAGACCATCGAGCACGGCGAGCCGCGCACAGCATTCATGTGCTTTGGCGATCGCGTGCGTATCGAGATGTTCGACGCCCAGGGACAATCGCTGTTCGGCGCCATAGACAATCGGGTCGTGCGCTATGAAAAGCAAAATGCGCCGGAACGCCGGCCCCGCGCGGACAAAGCCCGCGCCTGACCGGGTTCCGACGCCCCCCGCTCCCCCCTGCTGCCCCGTCTCTCCCCTTTCCTAACTCTGCATCTTCTGGCGCACCATCTCGCCGGCCTCCCGATAAGTCTCCGGCAGCGACTCCAGGAACGCATTGGGTTGGAATCGCGGCCGGTACTTCTGCAGCACCGGCAGCAGCAGTGCCGTGGGCACTTCCAGCATGCGTCGTGTGTTGCGGAAGTCACCGATCGGTATTCGGGCGCGGGCAAAGTCCTCGTGATGGTTGGTGGTCTGCGAAAGCACTGTCCCCGCGGGATCGACGATCACCGACCCGTCGCCCCGTACACCGGCAGCATCCGGCCAGCCGATATTGTCCGGTGTGACGGCATTGCCGATGCCCATCGTGTAGACACGGTTGGCGCGTGCGGTCGCCGTGGCGCCGGCAGCATTGGAGCCGCCTGTGACGCTGAGCACGAGGATCTCCGCACCCTTGAGTGCCAGGCACTGGTAGAGCAAGGGCTCGGCCCCCACCGCAGTGATGGCGATGTTGCCGATATCGGTGCGCGCCACCGGCAGTGTCGCATCCCAGCCGTACATTTCCACGTAACGATCCAGCACGTCATAGACGGTCGTGCCGATCAGCGCACCGTCGCCGAACAGCCCGAGGATGTTCCTGCCTTTCCACTGCTTGGAGACGATGTTGCCGTCAGGGCCCATCAGCACCGACATGTTGATCACGTGCCCCGGCCAGTCGGCCTCCTTCGCATAGGCACCGAAAGAGATGTAGCAGTCATAACGCTTGGCGCGCTCGCCGATCGCCTCGGTCTCGGGCCCGGGCAGGTCGATGGCCACGCGATTGAGCTGCGTCCGGGTCCAGGGCTGGAAGCCCTGGAGCGGAAACTCGTGCATGCACAACAGATCCTGCTTGCTGCCCCAGAGTCGCTCGTATCCCCACTCCTCGGGAGAACCCTGGGCATAGTCGATCAGCTTGATGACATGGTTGAGGTTCTCGCGCATGGTGCGCTCGAGGCTGCGGATATCCACTGATTTGACGTTCGACTGGATTGCCGTGGCATTGATCGATTCCTGGCGCAACGGCACGGTGTCGTACTGACCATTCCTTGCCACCGAGATATCGTCTTCGCCGGCGCCCTGCGCGTGTGCGGTGGAACTGCTGCCGGCCATCATGCCGGCCAGACCGGCCGCTCCGGCACCTGCAAGCAGCGTGCGGCGAGTGGGATTGATGCTCTCGGGAGGTTTGCTCATCGGCTGATCCTTTGTGGTTTCGTGGGTTGTAAGGTCCGGCGCTAAGGCGCCGGACCGGTTGAACGTCTGCGCCGGAAATCTCTCACGGCTGCGCGGGCAGCTCATCGAGGTAGTCGAGCACGAGGCTGGCGAAATCACCGGGTGCCGCGTCGAAAAATCCGTACTTCCAATCGTCGCGATCGACCAGGGAGGACCCGGGCACCAGCGCTGCCGCGCGACCGGTGTGCTCCCAGAGCGCGTCCGCCGGGCGGATCATCAGCACCGGATGGCGGAGCTTGGGCAGCTTGTCGGCCAGCGGATAGCCGTAGATCGCAGGCCCCGCCCACCACGCGCGCTCACCGGCGCGCTGCTTTTCGGCGACGATACGCGCCACCTGCCCGATACTCTGGCCGGGGTCGCGCACACGCCAGGAGCTGCGCCACATCTCCACGAGGTGACTGCCGTCTTCTTCAAATACGGTGCGCTCAGGCTGGTAGGCCGCGCGCTGGGACTCGGTCAGCAATGGCACGGCCACCAGCGTCAGGGCACGCACCTTTTCGGCTTCCAACAGTGCCAGCTCCACGGCAATCAGCACGCCAGTGTGATAGCCGAGCAGGTCGACAGGACCGTCCAGGGTCTCGACGAAGTCGGCGATTGCGGCCGCATAGCCCCCGATGTCTGTCGGCTCGGGGGAGGGATCCGACTCGCCGTAGCCTGGCGTGTCGATGGCGTAGACCTCGCGGCCCTGCGCAAGGCAGGGCAACACCTCGGCGAACATCCGGCCGGACAGCGGCGTCTGGTGAAACAGCAGCAGGGGCGGCGCATCGAGCGCGCCGTCCGCCGGTCGCGCGCGATGCCAGTGCAGCTGCCCGTAGCGCCCGTCTGTATAGCCGCGCACGATTTCGTGTTCCCCGCAGGGACCTTTGCTGGCAGGCCGTGCCGCCCGGGCTGAACGCTGCGGTTGATTGATTTCCAGCAGGTGGCCATCCGGATCCCAGGCGAACAGAAACGTGGCATCCCATTGGCTGCCGTCGGCGCCGGTCACGCGCGAGACGCGCGGCTC
>JBGTIC010000441.1:0-3724 GCA_041745895.1 Gammaproteobacteria bacterium | reverse complement strand
GGGCAAGCGCCGTCTCGCCGCGGCGCTGGGCAGCGCGCTCGTAGCAGGCCTCGAACCGAGCCGATGGGCTGACGCCCTGACCGAAGACAACTCTGGCGAGGCTGCCGAGCCCGTCGCCCGGCCTGATCTGTACCGTCTGGAGCCGCTGCCTGACAAACGCACGATTGGCGTGGATCAGGTGCGCGCGCTGATCGAACAACTCAGCTTTACCAGCCACGCCGGTGGTGCGCGCGTGGTGATCGTGGATCTGGCCGAAGAGATGACCACCAGTGCCGCGAACAGCCTGCTCAAGACCCTTGAGGAACCGCCAGCCGGCGTCTATCTGCTGCTGGTGAGCCATGCCCCGGGGAAACTGCCCGCCACCATCCGCAGTCGCTGCCAGCGCCTCGCCATCCTGCCGCCACGCACGCAGGCCGCCATCGCCTGGCTTGCGGGTGTGGACGCCGGGCGGAACTGGCATTCGCTGCTCAGCCTAGCAGGGGGTGCACCGCTGCGCGCGCTGGCGCTGGCCGAGGCGGGGCTGGATCGACTAGATGAGCAGTGGTGTGCGGAGCTGGCGGGCCTCCTGGCGCAGGGCGGGGACCTGCCGGGCACTGTGGAGGGCTGGCTCAAGGCTGATGCGGCCGGATTCCTTGCGTGGCTGCAGGCGCGGCTTTCGCACGTGCTCTGCGATCTGGCTCAGCCATCCGATGAATTACCGGAACCGGCGCACACTGCGTACGCCCACCTGCTCGAGGTCGCCGCGACGCGACCGGCTCGCCGGCTCTTCGAACTGCATGACGGCGTCAGCCGCCTGCGGCACCTGGTCGATGGCGGGGTCAATATCCCGCTGGGGCTGGAGGCCCTGCTGGTGACATGGCGCCGTGCGGCCTGATGTGATGGAATTCGCGATCGAATCGGCGACGAAGCGTTAACATAAGCCCATGAGCAAGCCCGGCCTGCTGACGCTGACCATCAAGGACAAGAGTGCGCTGTATCTCGCGTACATGCCCTTCGTGAAGAATGGCGGCCTGTTCATTCCCACCAATTCCAGCTATCGGCTTGGCGACGAGGTCTTCATGCTGCTGAACCTGATGGGCGAGGACGAGAAGATCCCGGTCGCCGGCAAGGTCATCTGGATGACGCCAAAGGGTGCGCAGGGCAAGCGCACGGCGGGCATCGGCGTGCAGTTCAGCGACCAGGATCGCGGCGGCACGCAGAAGAAGATTGAAAACTATCTCGCCGGCGCGCTGGGTGGCGACAAGCCCACGCACACGATGTAGCGCCAGCGGTTATCCGTCGGGCGACGGCCTCAGGCAGCGCGCAGCGCGTTGAGCCCGCCGCGCAGCACATAGGCCTTGAGGCCTCGCTCGTTGAGGATGAACGCACCCGCCGAACTGCGTCGGCCGGTATCGCAGCACACCACGTAGGGGTAACTGGTATCGAGCGTCTTCATCTTCAGCCGGATGAAATACAGCGGTACGTTTACCGCACCTGGTTGATGGAAGTTCTCGAATTCGCTTGGCAGACGCACATCCAGCCACTTGCCGCCGTCGGCGACGATTTTCGTGGCTTCATCGGCATCCACCCATTCGAGCAGCGGCTCGTTGAGCAGGGTCCTGAAATCTTCCTTGCCCAGCCGCATCAGTGAACCATTGCTGAGCATCGTCACCGTGGCATTGCGGCGCGCGTTGGAAATCAGGGCCTCTTCGCCGAAGGTGTCACCCACGCCAAGCTCGGCCAGGCGGATGCCTTCCTTGTTGAGCGGGGTTTCGCGCGTCACCACGCACCGGCCCACCGTGACCACGTAGAAGTAGTCGCCCTCGTCACCCTGCTTGAGGACGACGTCGCCTTCCTTGAGATTTATGCGCTGCATGCGCATGAAGATGGCCTGGATATTGGCAGGAGGAATGCGATGGAAGGCCTTGGTCTGCAGCAACGCCGTCATCCAGTCATCGCTGTCTCCTGCCGGGCCACCCAGTTCGCTGACTTCATAGCTGCCGGTCTGGTCCCACGTCAGCATGAGGTCGAGCTGGTCGCTGTCCAGCGCAATGAACTCCGCGTTGGCCACGACCATCGCGGTATAGCGCCGCGGCAGCACTGCGCCAAGCGGGTTGCGCGACTGGTCGCTGCCACCTCGAACGGTCGCCACCACCTGCTCGCCATCGCGCAGCTCGACAGTGCCGGAGATCAGGTAGATGCTGCGTTTTTCCTCGTCGCCCTGTTTGAACAGCGCTTTGCCGGCGGGGCATTCGCGCGCATGTGTCCGGCGCGCGAGCGCCTGGAGATTTTCCTTCTTCAGCCCATCCAGGGGCGAGAAGAAGGCCAGTTGTTCGGGTTTGAGGACTTTTGCGCTGCTCATCTAATGTGACGTCGTGTTTGGGACCGGCGCTGTGGGCAGCGGGCAGCCTAGCACAGGGCTGTGGCGGGGAAGCCTGAACCGGCTCACGCTTCTGGGCCCTCGATGAGCCGGGCCCAGCCCGAATGAGGCCGGAAGCGATCTCCGTAGCGATCAGCCAGTGCGATGAGCCTCTGGTGCGTGGCATCCAGACCGCGATCCCGGGCAAACTGGATGGGCCCCCCACGAAACGGCGCAAAGCCCGTGCCGAAAATAACGCCGGCGTCGAGCAGGTCGAGGTCGTCGACGACGCCATCGGCAAAACATGCGACCGCCTCGTTGACCATGGGCAGGATGAGCCGGTCCTCGAGGTCCGGCGCCGCGGCCGTCGCCTCCACAGCCTCACGCACGGGCTTGCCGTCCTCCCAGCGATAGAAGCCCTTGCCGGTCTTTCTGCCAAGCTCACCGGCCTCGACCTTGCGGCGCAGTTCCTCAGGCGGGGTGCGACCGAAAGCCTCGCCAAGAATCTCGGCCACGTGCCAGGCCACGTCGAGCCCAACAGAATCGGCAAGTTCGACCGGGCCCATCGGCATGCCGAATACCCGGGCGGTCTCATCGATCAGCCCCAGCGGCACGCCCTCCCGGTGCAGGGCCATCGCCTCGGCCATGTACGGGCCCAGGATACGGTTGACGAGAAAGCCCGGCTGACTGGCGCAGGGCAGTGGCAGCTTGCCGATCTGGCGTGTGAATGCCACACCTCGCGCACTGACCTCGGCGTCACTGTGCAGGCTGTGCACCACCTCCACGAGTGGCAGCTGGGCCACCGGATTGAAGAAATGCAGGCCGATGAGTCGTCCCGGGGCGTCCAGCGCACTGGCAATGTCCTCCAGGGGAATGCTTGAGGTATTCGTTGCGAGCAGCGCGTCGGGGCGCGCTGAGGCCTCGAGTGCCTTGAACACTTTGCGCTTGACGTCAAGGCGCTCGACGATGGCCTCGATGATGACATCGGCCCTGGCCGCACCCTCGCCATCGCGATCGCCGTGCAGGCGCGCGCTGGCCTGCGCGACACGCTCGGGGGTCTTGAGCCGGCGCTCGAACTGCTTCGCCGCGCGCTGGCATGCCGCCTCGATCGCAGCAGCATCCAGATCCTGAAGCGTGACCTCCAGACCCTGCAGCACCGCCCAGGCAGCAATGTCGCCACCCATCACACCGGCGCCGACGACGTGCAGGTGGCTGACAGCAGGCATGTCACGCGGCGCCAATGCCTTCATGCGCTCCTGCAGAAAGTACACCCGCACCAGGTTGCGGCAGGTCGGCGTTGGAAACAGCGCGGCGATCGAGCGTGCCTCGGCGTCCAGCGCGGCAGGCCCCCGAGCGCCATGACGTTCCCAAAGATCGATGATCGCG
>JBGTIC010000440.1:0-2272 GCA_041745895.1 Gammaproteobacteria bacterium | reverse complement strand
GGACGGCCTGGCCACCGGCGCGGGTTTTGCAGCGGTGCTGATCGGACTGGGTGCATTGCGCGAACTCGCAGGGCGCGGCACCCTGTTTGCCGGCATGGATCTGCTGTTCGGTGACTCCGCCGCCGGCATGGCACTGAGACTTCCTGTCGATGGCCTGCTGCTGGCCGTCCTGCCGCCAGGCGCCTTCATCGGCCTGGGCCTGATGATCGCGATCTTCCGCTGGCAACAGCAGCGCCGCGATACGATCGCGACCACCACCTCAGCAGCCTCGCCACCGCGGGCGGCGCAATGAATCCACAGAAGCGCCACGAAATCTTCAGCCGACTGCGCGCGGCCAATCCGGCGCCGACGACGGAGCTCGAGTACACCAGTGCCTTCGAGCTGCTGGTCGCCGTGATCCTGTCGGCTCAGGCCACTGACGTGGGCGTAAACAAGGCGACGCGCCGGCTGTTCGCCGTGGCACGCACACCGGCCGGTCTGCTGGCGCTGGGTGAGGACGGCCTGAAGTCGTATATCCGCACCATCGGTCTGTTCAACAGCAAGGCGAAGAACATCATCGCGACCTGTCGGTTGCTGCTCGAACACCACGGCGGTGAGGTCCCTGGCGATCGCGCAGCCCTCGAGGCGCTGCCCGGCGTAGGTCGCAAGACCGCGAATGTCGTGCTCAACACGGCATTCGGCCAGGCGACCATTGCTGTGGACACGCACATCTTCCGGGTAAGCAATCGCACCGGTGTCGCCGCGGGGAAAAACGTGCTGGAAGTCGAGAAACGTCTGCTGCGCCTCGTGCCCAAGGAATTTCGACATGATGCCCACCACTGGCTCATCCTGCACGGCCGTTACATCTGCAAGGCGCGCCGGCCCGACTGCCCGCGCTGCGCCATCGCCGAGCTTTGCGAGTACCGGCACAAGAGCGCCTGAGCATGTTCGCCGACCACGACCGCAACCAGCTGCGCAGCGTGTATCTTGAGGCGTGGCGCAAGGCCCGCGAGGGCCTGCCGATGGAGCCCCTGGAGCGCCAGCTCGCCGGACTCATCGCCGAACATCCCGAGTACCACGCGCTGCTCGAGGCGCCGGACGCGGCGCTCGCCCCGGATGCTCGGGCCCGGGATGCTCAGAGCAATCCGTTTCTGCACCTGGGACTGCATATGGCCATTCGCGAACAGGTAGCGACCGACCGACCGGCCGGTATCCTTGCTGCCTGGCAAGCGTTGTGCGCACGTCATGGCGATCCCCATACTGCAGAACATGGCATGATCGGGGTACTGGCCGAAGCGCTGTGGGGTGCGCAGCGCGAGTCCAGGGCACCGGATGAACGCGCCTACCTGACACGCCTGCAACGACTGGCCGGATTGCCACGGTCAGACACACCTTGAACGAAAGGGAGACAATAATGCACAGACTGGCCTGCGTGCTCACGATGCTGGCGCTGCCGTTCACGGTCAGCGCCGAAGAATTCGAATGGCGCCTGGCGCACTACCTGCCGGAGGATCACTTCTTTGCCGCCGAATGGCTGCCGCAGTGGGTGGCGGCCATCGAATCGGCAAGTGACGGCCGGCTGCGCATCGTGATTCATCCGAACAACGAACTGTTGCGACTGGGGGCCATTGCACCGGGCGTGCGCGACGGGCTGGCCGAGGTGGGTTTCGGTCCCGGGCCGGAGTCCGCCGCTTTGTCGGTGCTCGGACTGCCCTTCGTTGCGGATTCGGCGGAACACGGCACCCGCGTGGCGATGACGCTGCTCGCCGATGGGGATCTGGATGAGGACCTCGCTGGACTGCACGTGGCCTTGTTGCAGACCAATGCGCCCTCGCTGATCCACAGCCGCGGCAAGCCCGTCCGTCGACCTGCGGACATGCAGGGCATGCGCATGCGTGGTGCAACGCCGGGCATTCGCGCCCTGCTGGCCGCCCTGGGTGCTACGCCCATCGAGGGTTTTCTTGCGCCCCAGGTCTACGGCGCGCTTCGCGACGGTCATGTCGATGGTACGGTCTTCCCTTACGAGGCGATGGGCGTGTTCCGGCTGGCAGAACAACTGGACTATCACACGGAAGTCTTCCTGTTTGTCTCCGCGCTGGGCCTGTTCGTCAGCGCCGAGGCGCTGGCTGCGCTGCCAGCCGAACTGCAGGCTGTCGTGCACGCTCACAGTGGCCTCGAGACTGCGCTGTCGGCCGCGCGCGCCTGGGACGCAGAGGAGGCGCGTGGCCGTGAACTTGCGATCGCGCAGGGCAATACACTGATTCAGCCTGACGCCGAGGAGCGCACCGCCTGG
>JBGTIC010000439.1:0-2114 GCA_041745895.1 Gammaproteobacteria bacterium | reverse complement strand
CTGCCCCTCGGTGTCCCGCGCAGCCTCGATGGATTGCGACTTCGCGCGAGTGGCGACCGGCAGCTCGACCAGGGCGAGGCCCGGCAGGCGCCTTCGATACTCTTCGAAGCCCTGGTCGACCCACGGTGGCTGACGCGACCCCACGGCAAGCACGCGGAAACGCATCAGGCCCCCTGCGCGGCGCCGCTCTCCCGGCCGGGTCGGATATCCCAGAGCTTCTCGAGATTGTAGAAATCCCGCACCCGGGGAAGCATCACGTGGACCAGCACGTCAGCGAAATCCACCAGCACCCATTCGCCGCCCTGCTGGCCCTCCACGCCGATCGGCCGCATGCCCGCTTCACGCCCGCCGTCGATGACGGCGTCCGCCAGCGATTTGACGTGACGATCAGAGCGCCCGCTCACCACCACCATCCAGTCCGTGATGGTCGTGAGATGGCGCACGTCGAGCACCCGCAGATCCTCGCCCTTCAAGTCCTCCAGCGCGGTACAGATGAGGTCCTTCAGCGCATCACTTTGCATGCTGTGTGTCTTCCTCCTTCGCGGCATAGCAGCCGGATTCGAGTATGTACTCCCGGACGGGGTCCGGCATCAGAAAGCGCGGATCACGGCCTGCCCGGATCAGCGCGCGCACTTCGGTGGATGAGATCTCCAACTGCGTGACCGCGTGAACGTAGAGCGCTCCGGCGCGCGTTTCATGCAGATCCCGTACCCGCGCGGTGCGTCGTTCCGCCAGCAACTCGCCCAACGCCCCCATGTCTGGTGCGCGCCAGCCCGGTCGATGCGCAACGACGATGTGGGCCAGCTGCAGAATATCTCGCCACTCGTGCCACTTGGGCAGTCCCAGGAACGCATCCATACCGATCACCAGACACAGAGAGGCGTCGGAAAAATCCTCGCGCAAACTCGTCAGCGTATCCACAGTATAGGACGGACCGCCCCGGCGCAGTTCGCGCTCGTCTGTTACAAAGCCCGCCTGCCCCTCGATGGCCGCTCGCACCATTGCCAGACGCACCGGCGCCGGGGCCATGGGCGTCGCCCGGTGCGGCGGATCACCACAGGGGATGAAACGCATCTGCTCGAGCTCCAGCGCCTGCAGAAGTTCGAAGGCCGTGCGCAGGTGGCCGTAATGGATCGGGTCGAACGTGCCGCCGAAAACGCCGATGGGGCCCATTCACACGTCCGTCACAGCAGACATCCTTGCCTGCGGCAGCGCGGCGGACGGGTGGCTGAGGCCAACGACGAACTCCACAAGCAGCGACCACGGGTCGCCGGCGCCCTGGCCCTTGATGGCCATGTCGGTGCGGGCGGCCAGCTGGTGCAGATCGGCCAGTCTGTCGGGCGTCAACCTGAGCAGTGCCTTCCGGATGATGGGCCGCCGGCGCGGCCAGACGCGGGCCTCTTCGAGCAGCCGGTCGACCGACCTGGAAGTCCCTGCCTTCGCCCGCAGCCGCACCAGTTCCCGCAGCTCACGCACCAGCGCCCATGATATCAGAACCGGTTCCACCCCCTCGCCGCGCAGGCCGTTGAGTACACGCAGTGCCCGTCTCGCATCGCCCAGCAGCGCTGCATCGGCCAGCTTGAATACATCGAAGCGTGCGCTGTCGCCCGCCGAGTCCAGCACCTGCTCGAGGGTTATTCGCGCCTTGCCGGCCGTGATCGCGAGCTTGTCGATCTCCTGGCGTGCCGCCAGCAGATTGCCCTCGCAGCGACTGGCCAGCATCTGCACCGCGTCTGCATCCGCCGTCAGCCCGAGCCGGCGCAGTCGCGCGGTAATCCAGCCGGGCAACGCGCCAGGCTCTACGGGCCAGGCCTGTGCCACGACGCCGTGCCGCTCGAAGGCCTTCACCCATGCGCTGCGCGCGGCAGCTGCATCGAGCTTCGGTGCCTGCACCAGAACCAGACAATCCGGGTCCGGCGAGCCTGCGAGTTCGCCGAGCACGGCAACGCCCCGATCGCCCGGTCGCAGGCTGGTCAGTCGCAGCTCGACGATGCGGCGGCTGGCAAACAGCGACAGGTTCTGCGCCCCGGCGGCCAGTGCATTCCAGTCGAATCCGCGTTCCACCAGATGCAGTTCGCGCTCCGCGAAGCCGGCGCGGGCAGCACGCTGGCGCA
>JBGTIC010000438.1:0-55023 GCA_041745895.1 Gammaproteobacteria bacterium | reverse complement strand
AGCGCCGGATAGGTCGCCTTGTGCAGCCGTGCATCGGCACCCACGCGCTTGCCGGTGGCCGCCTCGTCACCCTCGACATCGAGAATGTCGTCACGCACCTGGAAAGCAAGGCCGATGCGATCGGCATAGGTTCCCAGCGCGGTGGCCTGTTGTTCCGGCGCTTCGGCGAGATCGGCCATCATGAGCACGCAGGCCCTGATCAGCGCACCGGTCTTGCGCCGATGTACGGCCGCAAGCTCCTGAAGCGTCAGCGTGCGCTCTTCGGCCGCCAGGTCCATCGCCTGACCGGCGGCCATGCCGTCGATGCCGCTCGCAGCGGCCAGACGTCGCACCAGCCCCAGGCGCAGGTGTGGTTCCGCGGTCAGCCGGTCATCGCCCGCCAGCACCTCAAAGGCCAGCACCTGCAGGGCATCGCCGGCCAGGATGGCCGTGGCTTCGTCAAATGCGCGATGACAGGTCGCCCGGCCGCGACGGAGATCGTCATCGTCCATGGCCGGCAGGTCGTCATGGATGAGTGAGTAGGCATGGATCATCTCGACCGCGCAGGCCGGTGCGTCCAGCCGGGCGATATCCAGGCCCAGCGCCTCTCCGGTGAAATAGCACAATACCGGCCGGATGCGTTTGCCCGGACCCAGCACGCTGTAGCGCATTGCTTCAAGCAGTCGCTCCGGGCGCCCCTCTCGCGCGACGAGATACTGCGCGAGCGCTGTATCCACCCGCTGCTTGAGCGTCGCAAGTCGACTGGCGATATCCACCTGGCGCGATCAGTCTTCAGCTTCGAAGGGCACCGGGCGGGCGCCCTCCCCGCTGCCGGTGAGGATCTCGACCTTCTGTTCTGCCTGACGCAGTGCCTGCTGGCATTCCCGGGTGAGGCGCACGCCCGTTTCGAAGGCCTCCAGCGCCTGCTCCAGCGGCAACTCGCCGCCTTCCAGGCGCTCCACCAGCGCCTCCAGTGCCTTTAGCGACTGTTCGAAATCAACTGTGGGGGTGTCTTCGTTGCCCAGTGCCGGGCTGTCCTTCGGCGTGGTTTTCCGCGGCATCCGGCCTGCTCCAGGTGGCTTGGGTCGCGCTGGCCACAGCGGTGCCGCAGCGCAGGCTAAGCTACACACGGCGCGCAGGGCGGTCAACGCGCATAGCTGCGCTGCAACGCTCCGCGCCTAGCGGTTGACAAGCCTGGCACAGGGGTCTAATTTCAGCCTCTTAGACTGATTCTAAACCCTCGGATCGAGAGATGTTTTCTCTACATCCGGCATTGCAAATACAAAGGCAAGGAGCAAGCAGCATGGAACTGAAGGGCAGCAAGACCGAGAACAACCTCAAGGAGGCGTTCGCCGGTGAATCCCAGGCCAATCGCCGTTACCTGTATTTCGCATCGAAGGCCGATGTCGAGGGCTACAACGACGTCGCCTCGGTATTCCGCTCGACCGCAGAGGGTGAAACCGGTCATGCGCATGGGCACCTCGAGTATCTGGAAGCTGTCGGTGACCCGGCGACCGGCCTGCCGATCGGCCCGACCTCACACAACCTGAAGGCCGCGGTGGCCGGCGAGACGCACGAATACACCGACATGTATCCCGGCATGGCCAAGACGGCGCGTGACGAAGGCTTTGACGAGATCGCCGACTGGTTCGAGACGCTGGCCAAGGCCGAGCGCTCCCATGCCAACCGCTTCCAGAAGGCGCTGGATCAGCTCGACGCCTGATCCCCTGGAAGACGCCAGCTCGCGCGCCAGCAGGCCCGCGCAGTGTGAGTCAGAACGACCGGGGCGGGCCCTTGCGCCCGCCCCGCTT
This sequence comes from Gammaproteobacteria bacterium, assembly GCA_041745895.1. Lineage (GTDB taxonomy): Bacteria > Pseudomonadota > Gammaproteobacteria > Steroidobacterales > PWYM01 > PWYM01. The sequence continues at coordinate 53,233 of JBGTIC010000438.1, read as the reverse complement.
CGTGCCAACAACAAGGACAAGTTGATGTCCACCAAACCCCCCGATCAGCAGCGCGAAGGCTGTCTCGACGCGCCCACCCGGCATCCGATCGACTGGAAATCTCCGGATTTCACCGACGAGACGGCACTGTTTGGTGAACTCGAGCGCGTCTTCGATATCTGCCATGGCTGCCGGCGCTGCTTCAGCCTTTGCAACTCGTTTCCGACACTGTTCGATGCGGTGGACGAATCCGCTACGGGGGAAGTCGATGGTATGCCCAGGAAGGCTTACTGGGACGTCGTCGACCACTGCTACCTGTGCGACATGTGCTACATGACCAAGTGTCCGTATGTGCCGCCACATCCGTGGAACGTCGATTTCCCACACCTGATGCTGCGTGCCAAGGTCGCGAAGTTCAAGGACGGCAAGGTCTCCACGCGCGACAAGATTCTTTCGGCCACCGACACTGTCGGTTCACTCGCTGGCATTCCGGTGGTCGTGCAGGCCGTCAATGCGGCCAACCGCAACGCCACGGCACGCAAGTTGCTGGAAAACGTGCTCGGGGTGCACGCACAAGCGCCGGTGCCGAAGTACCACAGCAACACCGCGCGCAAGCGTCTGGCATCGCTGCGTGAGGAGACCGGCGAGACGGCCGAGGTCGTGGGTGCGACGCGCGGCCGCGCTGTGCTGTTCACCACCTGCTATGGCAATCGAAATCTGCCGGCGATGGCCGAGGACCTGGTGGCCGTATTCCGGCACAACGAGATTGCGCTGCGCCTGGCCGATACCGAGAAGTGCTGTGGCATGCCCAAGCTCGAACTCGGCGATCTCCATGCGGTGGAGAAGGCGAAGAACATCAACGTGCCTGTGCTCGCGGCGTTGGTGGACGAGGGGTGGGACATCGTCGCCCCGGTCCCATCCTGCGTTTTGATGTTCAAGCAGGAGCTGCCGCTGCTGTTTCCCGACGATGAGCAGGTGAAGAAGGTGGCTGCCGCAATGTGGGACCCCTTCAACTACCTGATGGCCCGGCACAAAGCCGGCAAGCTGAAGACCGATTTCACCAAGGTGCTCGGGAAGATCGCCTACCAGGTGCCTTGCCACCTGCGTGTGCAGAACATCGGCCTGAAGACCCGCGATGTGCTGCAGCTCGTGCCCGACACGCAGGTCGAGGCGATCGAGCGCTGTTCAGGCCACGACGGCACCTATGCCGTGAAAAAGGAGTTCCACGAGGTCTCGCGTAAAATCGCGCAGCCAGTGGTGCGGCGCGTCGAGAATGCTAAGGCGGATCATTTCACCAGCGACTGCCCGATGGCAGCCGAACAGATCGCGATTGGCAGCAAGGATACGCAGGCCAGTCACCCGATGAGTTTGCTGCGTCAGGCCTACGGCCTCTGAAGCTATCAAGGATAGACATGAACAAGCTCACACGCGAGGATCTCTACAGTCTCGAGGAGTACGCAAACTTGCGTCCGGAGTTCCGGGCCAAGGTGATCGCCCACAAGCAGCATCGCAAGCTGCACATCGGTGAGAACGCCACGCTGTATTTCGAAGACCGCCTGACCCTTCAGTATCAGGTTCAGGAGATGCTGCGCATCGAGCGGGTGTTCGAAGCGCAGGGCATCGAGGATGAACTGGCAGCCTACAATCCGCTGATCCCCGACGGCAGCAACCTCAAGGCCACGTTCATGGTGGAGTTTCCGGACACGGAGGAGCGTCGCCGTCGGCTCGCCGAACTGATCGGTATCGAGAAGGGCACCTGGCTGCAGGTCGAGGGCTTCGAGCGCGTCACACCGATCGCCAACGAGGACCTCGAGCGCACCACCGATGAAAAAACCTCTGCCGTGCACTTCATGCGCTTCGAGTTTTCACAAGAGATGATCGCGGCGTTTCGCGGCGGGGCGAAACTCTCGGCAGGGATCGGCCACGACAAGTATCAGCATACCGTGGATCCCGTTCCGGAGCCGATCGCTCAGGCGTTGCGCGCGGATTTCGCGAGCTGAGTGCCTCGCCAGTGATGAGCGCTACGGCCGGATTGCGATTGCGTCAGTAGGGGAGTACAGCGAGCCGTTGCAGCAGCCAGAACGCGGCGGTTCCGCCAATGACATAGCCCATGACCGAAGTGCCCAGTGAGTTGTCTGTCGACGCGACGGGAAACAGCCGCAGCCGCGTGCCCCGCCAGACCGAACGAATCAGGCCGAGATACAGAAGCATCACTGCGGCAAAGGCCAGCTGACCGAGTTCGATACCCAGATTGAAAAACAGCAGGGCACCAACAATTTGGGTGTGCGGCAAGCCGATTTCATTCAGTACGCTGGCGAAGCCGAAGCCGTGCAGAAGACCGAAGATCAGTGAGACGAGGATGGGAAACCGCCAGGCAAGGGTATCGCGTCGGCGCCGCACCAGTTCCGCTGCCAGGATGACGACGCTCAGTGCGATGCATGCTTCCATGGGGGCCACGGGCAGTCGTACGATATCCAGTGCCGACAGACCAAGTGTCACGGAGTGGGCCAGCGTAAAGCCGGTAATTGCCAGTGCAATTCGCGGCAGGGTGCCGGCGATCCAGAGCAGGCAGACAACGAACAGCAGGTGGTCTATCCCTGTCAGGATGTGCTTGATGCCAAGCGACACGTAGGCGTTCGCGACGCCACCGAATGTTTCGGGAGAGGGCAGGGCTATGCGTGTTTCGTCCGGCCCCACCGCCAGCATACGGTGCTCGCCGCTGAGCCATGTGATGCCGACCAGGATATTCAGCGAGGGATTGAACTCGGGGTATCTGAGGATCAGCTCGGCCGACGCCAGGCCGTCATCGCAGGAATAGAAACCCGGCAGTGCCTCGGCAGGATAGTTCCTATCCGCGCTCGGCGCCTGGCGGTCCACGCGATCGCACGATGGACCCAGCAGCTCCACTTCGGGAAGTGCGCGCATGGACACGGTGGGTGGCAGTTTCGTGCTGATCCCGAACAGGTTTGGCGCGTGCTCCACGATTTCCAGGTACATCGGTCGCAGATCATGCGCGTTCGCGACGAAGCACCCGAATGACAGGTTCAGCGCCACTGCAGCCATGGTCAGCGCGCGCGAAACGCGCTTCGCTTGCCTCACTGTCGGTCGGCCTGGTCCGGTGCGGGCATCTCGATCGCGTAGTTGCGTCGCATCTCCGTAAAAACAGCGGAACGAAGCTCGCGACGCCGATTCTCGAGATAATCACTTCTGACCTCGAACGCCACCTGCTCGAACTCCGGATCACGTGATGGGGTACGTGTTATGATCAGGACCAGGTGCAGACCGAAACCGGATTCGACCGGACCTTGCCAGCTCCCGGCAGGCAACTCGAACAGTCGCTCGGCAAATGTCCTGCCGAACTGGCGCGCCGCTTCGCGCTGCGTTGTACCCTCATAGCTCGGGCGTGTCGGCGGGGCGTCTCCCAGGCCGTCAATATCCGAGACAGCGGCGGCGCGAAGCTCACCGAGCAGTGTCCGGGCATCCGCGGCCAGGTCATCTCCCCGCGAATCCCGAGCCAGGAAGACGTGAGTGAAGGAAATCTGCTCCGGCGTGGCGAACCGCTCCACGTGCTGCGCAAAGTAGGCGCGCAGTTCCGTTTCCGTCGGCTCGGCGGGAACGCCCGCGTCGATAATGGCGAACGCCTCCATCTTTCTTGCCAGACGCTGTCGTACGACTGCATCATTTCTGTCCAGGCCGCGTGCCAGCGCCTCCCGGTACAGGATCTCCTCGCGCAGGTATTCCTGGATCAGACCCTCGCGTTCCAGGTCATCAGGAGGGCGTCGCCACTGGCGAACGAAGTCCCGTTCGAGCCTGTCGATGAGCCCGGTATCGACCATGATGCGGTTCACCGCTTCTTCGCCTGGCGCCTGCGCCAGCATCGAGTACGCTGCAAACAGCAGACCGCCGATGATCACGAAGTGGATCAGTGGTTCTCTGATCAGCAGTCTCAGCATGCGTGAGACGACATCCGGTAGTCGCGAGCTAGTCGCCGGCGATCGGGGTATACCAGATCGGCGAAGTCCAGGCCATTTCCTGGATGGTTCGGGGTGCGTCGTTCTGGCAGGCTGCCGGGCGTTCGTCGGCGGGCAGGGCGACGCACTGCGCCCAGTTCCACCGCAGCGTCGGAACCTCGACCACTCGCAGGTAATAGTAGGTGGATTCCGCCGGATCGAAAGCCGTGTCTTCGAAGACCGCACACAGCGATGTCGAACCCTCGCCATTCCACTCGCCCGTGAGGAGGTTGACCTGTCCGTCAGAGTTGTCTGCACCCGCCACGTCGAAGACTTCGTAGCGAGCCTGGCCCGAAGTATCGATCCATCCCTTGATGATCTGCAGCTTCTGCAGCGCGGCGCCGTCGGGATCCCTCACTGCGGAAGCCAGCAACCGCGGCTTCCCCGCTGCCGTGGCCGGCGGCAGGTCGCCGCCCATGGGGACGCCATGCGCGTATCCGTACTCCGGCAGGTCAGCGAGATTGCAAGCTTTATCGTCGATATCCCAGCCCGCAAAAAGGCGCGGTTGAATACGCGTGCCCGAGGTGCCGAAGACCTCGCGTCTGCGCATGGCCTCGAACAGGGCATCGCGCGAGTTCTCTACCGCCCAGATGCCGGCCAGGCCTCCGGGATTACTGACGAGAGACTGTGGAGAAAAAAGCCCGGACCTAAGACGCGCCTCGAGCTCGGTCTCAGGCACAAGGTGTCCTGGCCAGTCCGACTCCTGGGTGGCGCCCGCCAGCGCCAGGTGCGTATCCGTCGATCCGATCGCGCCTAACTTGTATGGATTCACGCCGATGGCGGCCTCGTCCTGAAGGCCGGTCAGCAGCACGCTGCGGAAAAAATCGTTCCTCGAGACACAGCCCACGGCGGCAAAGCCGCGTCGCCCGACTTCGCCTTCCTCGCAGAACCTCAGTTCGTAGGTTTCCCCGAAGATCAGTCGACGCTCGCCGACCGAGCGGACCTGTTCGAACTCGCACAGCTCATCCGGCGCGCCGAGAATTCCCGGAAACCCATTGAAACATTCGGAATTTCCCTTGTGCTGGAAAATCTCCATGATCGGCTCCATGGCGGCCTGCAGACGGGCCGCGGCCGGAGCGAATTCTGCCGTCTCGGAGCCGGCCGCGTAGGACGGGAACATCGACCCGGAACTCAGGTTTGAATTGTGCGGGATCACCAGCACGTCGCAGCCGTCAACTGCGTCCAGGCACTCATCGGTTAGCGCGTTCCACAGGTCAAGACCTCTCGGGGCGTCGATGTAGGAGATGGCGCGCGCCGGTACGTCGGCATTGCGGAAAATGACGTTGCGATGATAGTTGTTGGAGTTTGGTGTGCCGGTATGCTCATAGCCGACGAAGGTGGTGAACTCGCAGCGCGACGAGCGATCGTAGGCGTCCTCGGCCATCTGCTGCGTCGCTTTCCACAGCGGGCTGGCCGACTCGACGCATGCAGCTGGGTCCTCACCGCAGATTTCCTCGACTTGATAAGGAGAGTCGGTGAGCAGGCTGTTCACGAACACCCTGAAGAGATTGCCGCTGGCGGGCGAGATACTGTCGCCGCTCCCGCGCAGGTACTGGCAGGCGGGCACGTCATACACGCTGCCGGAGGGGTCCATGCACAGCCCCAACTCGCCAAAGAACTCGGCATGGTCGGTGACCGCGGCGAAATCCAGGGGTGTGCGCAGCTGCAGGGTGGCGGTCGGCTCGCCACTGTCGTCGAAGGGCGGGACACCGATCGAGCCGCCCCGGGCGAAGCGGTAGGCATCGGCCGGAGTCGTGGTCGAGCCGAACGGACGGACGTCGTAGGAGAAGCCTGTGTGGATATGCAGGTCGCCGAAGTATGCGTTGCGGGTGGCGCTGCGCTCGGTGCAGGGGTCGCGTGCTTCCGTGTAGACCACCAGCGCATCGGATGATGCCGCCTGCTGCGAGGTGGCAGTTTCTGCAGCGTCAACATAACCACAGCATAGCGCTGCTACGCCCGCGACCATTAGCGAAACAGGCATTTGCGACATCGGTCATTCCCCATGGACCTGAACTTCGGAATTTGAGTATAGGCGACCGTGCGGGTTGGCCGGTATGAGTTCGAAGCATACCTGATGTATTGAAACTGATGAGATCGCGGTGCTTTGCCGACGCTCAGTCCCGAGCCACGCGGAAACCAAACGTGAACCTTCGATCCGTGGCATTCATCTTGAGCCTGAACGCAGGCCGCGTGCTCGCCGCGATCGCCGTCCAGCCCTGTCCGCGCATCACGCGCAGACCACAGTCCGCACCGGTCAATCTTGCCGTCTGATCGGCGGGTGCCTCACTGTGGTCGTCGTTCCAGCAATCGGCCACCCACTCATTGGCATTGCCGAGCATGCCATGCAGACCAAAGGGGTTTGCCACCGTCTCACGCACGGGGGCGGTGGTGGCATAGCCATCGCGGCAGGGCTCGCCCTTCCAGTTGTCCAAGGTCTCGTACACCATCTCGGTTTGGTCCCAGCCGAATTGCTCCCGTGTGGTGATGTCGCCGAGATTGATGAAGTCACAGATCCGTTCCGGGTCGTCACCAAACCAGTACGCCGTCCGGGTACCCGCTCGGACGGCATATTCCCACTCCGATTCGCTCGCCAAGCGGTAGGTTTCGCCGGTCTTGCTGCTCAGCCATGCAAGATAAGCCTGCGCGTCGAGCCAATTGACACAGGTGGCAGGATGTCCGTCGTTTTGGTCGATCCCCGCGTCCTGCCAGTTTCGGGCCTCATCGAACAGCCACTCGCTGCCCACGAAATGCCAACACCCCGGCGCTGGTGAATAGCCGGTGGCTGCGACAAACTGCGCGAACTCGCCCCGGGAGACCTCGTATTTCCCAAGATAGAACGGCCGCTCCACCGTCACACGATGCACGGGCTGCTCACGTGTGGCCCAGAATTCCGGCAAGCCGAGCTTGCGCGGCTCAGTTATGTCTGCGCCCATCAGAAATTCGCCGGCAGGGATCAGCACCAATTCGGGACAGGTGGTGCAATCGCGAGTCACCTCGACGACAGCGACGTCGGGTGGGTATTGCCCCGGAGACTGGCCTGCCACCAGGCCCGTGCCCGAAAAAAACGCCATACACGCGAGAACGGCTCGCAATAAGGTAGCTTGGCGGCCTGCTGGCTGCGCCGTGGTGGCGTGAAATTCGACGTGGCTGACTCGCCCAGTGATATTCGCAATCATCGTGGCACCTCGGGACATAGCGATCTGCGCCAAAGCGCTGCGCAGCGCCAGCCAGTATGATGCAACGAGCCTGTTGATCTTATGCATTGTGCGCATGACGGCGATCGCCATTCGTATTGTCATTTTCGCCAACATCCCGATAGTCTGGCCTGCGACACGTGCGGATTCTCTGCACGCCTACCGACGGGTGTAGCCAATGATCAATACCCTGCGCCAGGCCCTTGTTCGCAACCTGGCCGAGTCGAGCGGAGCGCCAGAGACACGCGGAGCGCCAGAGGGTAGTGCACCGGATTGCATCGACAGCCGACGTCGGCAGCTGTTGGGAGGTGCGCCGCTGGCCCTGGTCGGCCTTGGCATGCTCCCAGTCAGCCTGAATGCATCCGCGGCAGCGGAATCCACGCCGTGGGATGATGGATTCATCCGCTTGACCGACCCGGTCGAGAAGTTCAAGGCGCTTTTCAGGCTGGAGCGCGACCTCCAAGACGAAGGCACTGCGCTGTCGACCTACCAGTTTCTGATGTATGCGCTGTCTCCCGGTCAGCGCCCGCAGCCGATTGTCCGCTGGGAAGGCATGGAGTTTTCGTATTTTCGGCGCGTCGGGGAGATGACCTGGCGCATCCACGCACATAACGTCAGCTACCCGCGTGATCTGATCACCGGCGAGTTCACCTCCAGCGCGCACAATCCCTATACCAATGAAGAGCTTCGGGTCGAGCCTATCAGGCTGCTCAATGATCCCGGCGTGCTTCACGGTCCCAAGGGGTATCTGGTGCTGGATGCGACGAGCCCGAAATGGCTGGACTCTTATCACGTTCTTCGTATAGAAGGACCACTCATCAAGTCCGAGCACATCAGGCCAATGCCCGAAGGCTGGCCCGAAATGTTCATCGAAAGCGGCTGCAGCACGGTGTCGCGCGACGACTTCTACAACCCGGCGGTGACTGCGCTGCCGTTCCAGACATCCGGGTTCTACGTATTTCCCTTTCCGGCGTGGATGCGCATGGGGGAGCGGCCGGGCCACATGCTGGGCGCGTGGAGTGGTCGCAGGGTCATGGGCGGACCGGCCGAACTTCCACGCCAGTTCCATGATCGGGTCGCCCGCGAAGTGCCTGAATTGCTGCGTCCTCGCTGGGCAGAACTCGAAACACCCCTGTCAGCGGTGGCGCAGGAGGCGCTGCGCGGCTGAAGCAAGCCTTCATCTGGTGAAATGAGATATGAATCGACGTCGTTTCCTCGCCAGTAACGCGGCATTATCCGCCCTGGCGATAGCCCCTGGGGCCGGGGCCGCACCCAGCCGCAACCACAGTCCGGGTGTGCGGATTCCCGCCGGCACCCGGGCCGAGGACATGGCGTTGAGCCAGGTGCGGTCAGAGTTTATTTTCTTCGAAGATCCCGTCGAGGAGTTTCGCCAGCACCTTCGTCTGGAACGCGATCTGGTCGAGGAGGAGGGCAGCACCCTGACCTGGTACCACTGGATCGCCTACGTCATCCCGGCCGATCGCACCCCCTTCCCGCTCATGGCTTACGAGGGTATTGAGTACAGCTACTTCCGGCGGGTAGCGGACATGGAGTACCGGATTCATGCCCACAACCTCTCCTACGTGCGTGACATTCACACCGGCGAGTTCCTCGAAACCATCGATAACCCGCTCACCGGGAAAACCGTCAAGGCCATGCCCACGGTGTTGCTGCATGATCCCGGCACCCTGGCTTCGCCTAAGGGGTTTCGAAACCTCTCGGGAAGCGGACAATACGTCCAGCCCTATCGCAGATTCAGAATCGAAGACAATCTGTTGAAGCTCGATAGCGTACGCACTGCACCACCGGACTGGCCAAGCACCCACATGGAGAACTCCTGCCAGTGGACGGATCTCAGGTATTTCGAGAATCCGACCATTACATCCCTGCCGGTGCATTTCGCAGGCAGCTACGTATTCCCGTATCTGCCGTGGCTGGAAATGGGCGATCGTCCCGGGCACATGCTCGGATTCTTCGATGGTCGAAAACTCCACAATGCCGCCGAGATTCCCAGAGATTTTCTGGAACACACCGAGCGTCTCTATCCTGAGTTGCTGCAACCCAGGTGGGAGGAGTTCGAGCGCCCCATTGCCTTCCCACTCTGATCCCCATAAGCCAGAGGTGCAGTCATGAAGCGACGCGAAGCGCTCGGCGCGATGATACTCGCCGCCCCTGGACTGACTGGCGTAAGTTCGGTGGCGACGGCCGCACCTGTCACCGGGATCTCTGAGTTCCTTGCCCTGGATCCGGTCGAACGCTTTCGGCAGTCAATGCGCATACAGCGCAGTCTCGAGGATGCCGACGATATTCTGCATTGGTACCACTTCATCATGGTGGCCGTGCCGGGGAACGCCACACCCAAGGCCGTCGTCAGGTGGGAGGGCATCGAGTTCTCACGGCATCAACGCATCGGCGAGAATCGCTACCGCATTCACGGTCATAACCTGTCTTTCCCTCGCGACCTTGACTCCGGACGCTTCGTCAGCGAGGTACTGAACCCTGTGACGGGTGCCATGGTGACCGTGCCTCCAATGGCGCTGATCGAAGATCCGGGCATTGTGCGATCCCCTGCAGGCGTCATCAGTCTGGATCGGCGCACACAGCCGCCGCGGCCCGACTACAAAGTTCTGCGCCGAGAGAATGGCTACGTGAAGGTCGACGCGATTCGTGTGCCGCCCGACACCTGGCCTGTAACCTTTCTCGAGATGGGCACGGAAGCAACCCCGGCGGCCGCATTCGACGACCGGACGCGGAACTGGCTACCCGCTGAAGTATCCGGCGCGTACGTATTTCCCTGGCCACAGTGGATGGAGATGGGCGATTCGCCCGGCCACATGTTTGCCGCCTGGAGTGGCTGCAAGCTTCGCTCTACCGACGAGTTGCCCGTCGAATTTCGCGAACGTGCGGAGCGGGAATTCCCGAAACTGCTGCGCGTCGATCGCAGCCTCTTCGATCAAGCCATCCCCGATCTTCATCCGGGCTGACTTTACGAGAGGTGATTAATGAAAAGGAACACCGATAAGCCCATCGGGTCGATCAGTCGGCGACAGATTCTGGCAACGGGGGGTCTCGGCGCTGCCGGTGCAGTCTTAAGCGGCGGCATCGCCCTTGAGGCACAAGAAAGCACTGCGACTGCGGACCTCAGGATCGCCGGCAACGGTAATTACGCTGTCATGCCGTTGCGAAAAGATGCGCTACGCGTCACCGCGGTGCAATCGCAAATTCGTGCGATCCGGAATACACGTAACCCCGACCCGGAGATGAAAGCCAATCTTGATCACGTGCTCGAACTGATCGATATGGCTAACGGTTTTCCCGGTCCGCAGGATCTCGTGTGCTTTCACGAACAACCCATCATGGGTTGGAACCCGTGGTCGTTGCAGGAAGCGTTACGCGTTGCGATAGAAGTCCCAGGGCCGGAAACCGATGCCCTCGGCAAAAAAGCCATGGAGCATGGTTGCTACATCACGTTCGGGACCTATGCCCGCGACATTGACTGGCCTGGGCACCTGCTGCTCAACGGTGTTCTCATCTCGCCAGAGGGCAAGGTCGTCGCAAATCATTGGAAAACCAACAATGGGCGCGGGTTCCGTCCGAATTGGGACCTGTACACGACATCAATCTACGATGTGCTCGATCGCTATCGCGAAATGTATGGCGAAGATGCGGTCCTGCCCCTGGCCAGAACCGACATCGGAAACATTTCGTGTTCGATCACCCCTGGCCAGCCGGACGTGATTCGGGCCTTGGCCATCAAGGGGCTCGAGCTTCGCCTCAGCTCCTCCTCAGGTGGTTATAACCTCGACGAGGCGAAAGTCATTTCTCAGCACAACAGATTGTGGACTGTCGTCTGCAATCAGTCGGTCTCACCGGAACAGCCAGGGTTCCCGGCATTCTCCGGGTCCGGAGATACGGCGATCTTCGCCCCGAGCGGGAGCATCGCAGCCCAAGCGCGCTCTGTCGAAGAAGAGTTCGTTACGACGACGATTCCGGTCGCCGAGTTCCGGCGTTCGCGGACGTTGCCGCCCGGCATTCCGATCGAGATGCTGCTACCGGTCTACAGTGGCTACGTGCCTCGCCATGGCCCCAATCTGCAGGCGGATTACGTCCCGACAGATTTCTCTGATGCATCGCGCCATTTCGCTGAACGGCGCAATTGGTAGGTCATACGATTTCAGCAATGAGGTACTGTGGGAGGAGATGTCATGATCCGTAGAAGATCCGCGCTTGGCATGATGGGCGCTGCTGCAGGTTTGCTGGCGATGGGCAACGCGCCGCGTGCGACTCAGGCCGCAGAGCACACGTGGGCGCCACCGGACATGAGCGACAGGCAGCAGGTCCTGCGCGCCTACCGCAAGCTGGCATATTCGCTGGACGATGCAGTCACGTTCTGGTGGATGAGAGGAAGACGCCATGGTGTCGTCGACTCCGTTGCAACACCATTCTGGGATATGTATGTCGGCGCGTGGTTTCGCACTCGGGATCTGGACGATGATTCCTATGAGGTGACGGTTGCGAGTGCGAATTTCTATACACCACCCGACTCGATGCAACTGCTCGAGGTCTTTCGAAATCCGTACACTGGAGCCAACGTATCCGTCCCGTACAACACGCCCAGAGCGTGGCGAACAGTCATGGGACCAGAAGGCGGTTCACCGTTTGGTGTGAGCATGCCTGGCATGACGACGACAGACCTCGTAACGGACAAAGGCCCGGGATATATCGAGGGCGATGATGTGGTCATCCGAGGCGATATGATGATCCGGGCAGTACCCACCGAAGCGGGCCCGGACGCACGGCCCTTCGTAGCCTCCGACTGGTCGACGTACGTCGGCACGGTAGCTGACGTCGCTGATCCGCGTGTAATGAATGCGCCGAGTGCTCAGTACTTCACCGACATACTCACGTGGCCGGCATGGCTCCAGATGGGCGATCAGCCCGGCAGCTTCTATTCCTATTGTTTTGGAAGGAAAGTATTTGCGTACGAGGGGATGCCAGAATTGTGGCGTATCCTGTTTGAACAGACTTTCCCTGAGGCTTCAAAGGATCCATACGCCGTGCTCGATAATGCCTGATGCACGCGCATCACGTACTTGACCCCGGACACGAAAATGGTTTCAAGACGTGAAGTGGTGGCAGGATTGCTGGGAACAGGGCTTCTGCACCCAGGATTGAGTCCGATGGCGGGACCCGCGACTGCGCGCAAGCTCGACGTCATCGTTCTCGGTGCTGGTCTGTCGGGTCTTTACGCAGCACTTCTTCTCGAAGAAATGGGTGCTCAAGTCCAGGTCGTGGAGGCGCGGGATCGTGTCGGCGGACGCCTGCGCACACGATTCGACCTGCCTGGCCACCCGGAAGTTGGCGGCAACACTATCGCGTCGGGCTATGCGCGGGTGATTGATCTGGCCAAGAGGCTAGAGCTTCCTTTGGTCAACTACGCGCCACGAATGTACTCGGGGGCACAACCCGAGATGGTCATGGCGGGGCAACTGATCCCTGCCGGCCAATGGCCGGACAGCCCTCTCAATCCGTTGCCATCTGCGTATAGAGAACTGCTTCCCTGGCAAGTGCTGGCGAGTCGGCTTGCCGGAACTAACCCGCTGAAGGTATCCAGCGATTGGCTCGCAGCCGAACACCGCGGTCTTGATCGCCCGTTAGACCAGTATCTCCTCTCGCGGGGACTGAGTGATGGCGAGATCAGTCTAGGTTACGACATCAATCCCTATTTCGGGGATTCCTCCGCGGGGGTGTCGGCGCTGATGTATCTGTTCAACGATCGGTGGATGGCAGAGCAGGTCAGTGTTGGCAGCGCTGCTTACGCGGTTGCCGGGGGCAACGAGAAGTTGCCGCAAAAAATGGCTGCAGCGCTGAGCGGCGAGATCTTGCTGGATTTCGAGGTGGCCGCTATCGAGCAGCACGCCGATGGAGTTCGCGTCTTTAGGCGAAACGGTGACTCGCTGGAAGCCAGGCAGATCATTTGCTCTTTGCCGGCGTCGAAGTTACGCGACGTGAGTCTGGTGCCCCGCCTGCAGGGTCCGCAGCGTCGCCTGGTGCAAGGCCTGCAATACATGCGATACAGCCTGGTGTTTCTCGTGCCTCGCAAGGCCTACTGGGAAAAGGATGGACTTTCCCCTTCCATGTGGACTGATGGCATATGTGGGTCAGTCGCGGCGCAGAGGTTTGGCGCAGACCCCACAGAGGTCACAGGAATCGTGGTGAACGCTCGGGGTTGGAGTGCAGATTACCTCGACCGGTTAGGCGGTGAAGCCGCTGGGCGTGCCGTCATTGCAGAGATAGAGCGCTTACGTCCTGCGGCACGGGGAGCGCTGGAATTCGGCGGGTTTCATTCCTGGTGGCTGGATCCTTTCGCGGCCGGCGACTGGGCAATCTACGGGCCGGGTCAGGTGCACGGGTTACTGCCGCACGTGACTGAGCCACACGGCCGCATTCATTTCTGTGGCGAACATACAGCCACGACCCAGCGCGGCATGGAGGGCGCGCTGGAATCAGCTGAACGTGCCGTCATCGACGTCTCGAGTATGCTTTGAAACAAAAACGCAGGAGCAAGATAGAACATGCAAATTTCCAGGCGCTTGTTGGTGGGGGGCATCAGCGCCCTCGGACTGAGCGGGGGCATGCGGGCGCGCGCCGCCATGACACCCTCATCCGCTGATACATGGATGCCTCGGACAGCCGAAGAGCAGTTCCGGGCCAACATCAGGATGAGAATGAGTGTGAGGCCGGAAGACGTACTCTGGTGGTATACAGGCCGCATATATGGCCAGGTGGGTAACGAGGCGCCGAAACATCTTTTCAATCTCGAAGGTACCGAAGTCTACTGGTCGACACCGCTCGCGGATGGGTCATTCCTGGTCAGCAGTCGCACTCTGACATTCTTCCGCGATCGCGAGACTGGAGAAATGCTCAGGGAGTATCGCAATCCCTACACCACGAACATGAACACTGTACGACCAAACCAGCTGGGCGGTCGCGATACCACACTGTATGCCGCGAGGGGCTGGGGCTATGGTGAGGAATTAGATGCTGAGTCCGCGCTGACTCCGTGGGAGATCGAATGGTATCGGTCAGGCGACAGCGTCTGGCTTGTCTCCAGTCGCTATTTGTCAGAGCAGCCTCAACCATGGCTCGAGAGCATGACGGTGTTCTGTCCCGTAGACCGATTTCTGGATCCGGAAGTGGCGAACGTTCCGTCAGTGTTCTCTTCGACCTACCTGTCGCCGTGGCAGGGTTGGATGGATATGGCTGACACTCCCGGCCACTTGGTGTGGCATTCCTCAGGCCGCAAGCTCGACTCTATCGACCAGCTTCCCGCGGAGTACCGGCGCCGGGCGGAGGCAGAGCATGGGGGCTTGCTGACGGCGAGCCCGGACTCCTGGGAATAGGGCATGTTCACAGGACTGTTCGCTTGAACGCGACGATCAGTCCCCCAACAGCGCCACGGGATTTTCCAGCACATCCGGATGGAGCTGGGCCGTCAAAGCCACGAAGTCATCGGGCATGTCGTGAATATCGAATACCTTGCCCCCGACCCCGTCAGTCATCGTATGCCCGTTGATGCCCTGCATCTGCATCCAGGGACGCCATGCGGTGGCAATCGCAAACGACATCGAGGTATCCACCTGCGGCGCGTCGGGATCCGCCAGCTGGGCCAGGCTGGCCTGGTAGGTGATGGCTTCCTTGTAGAACAACCCCGGCTGATCCGGATCATCAGGGATCATCCGCGTGAAAGAGTCGTTGCGGATCCATGCGCTGTCCCTGAATACATCGGGCTGGCGGACATTGAACCTGTAATGGATCCTGGCATCAGGTGCCAGCTGTCGCGCCACCTCCGCACTGGTCGTAAGCTCCTTGCTCCAGTAGAGCTCCTCCTCGTTCTCCATCATGATGACGTGCTGGCCAGGCCCGGTGCGGTAAAGAGGTACGGCGACCTCGCGCCCCGTCACGGGCATGCGAACGGTTTCCAGCTGTTTGCCGGTCTCCAGATCGGTGTAATAGGAGATCTCGTACATCACGAACTCGAACGTGTCGTCGCCGAGACGCCGGTAGCGCGTGATGGCACCCCCGAGGTAGCCACACATCGGCACCGCCTCGCCATCGATAAGCGTGTACTGTACGCCGCGCAGCCAGATGAAAGTCGGCTTTCCCTCGAGGTGGCCACGCATCTTGACCAGCGCAGTCATCACGCTTCCGGGTGAATCGAAGTAGACAGTCGCTGGAGCGCGCACTGCGTCTACCGCACCGTGAGCCAGTCGGCCCACGCCGAAACTGGCAAGCGCCAGCCCGCCTAGCATGTGGCGGCGAGAAATTGATGTCTTCATATGGAACCTCTCAGGACTCGGTCTTGCGTGCATCAAGTGCAGCTTCCGGATCGGCAATCCAATCCGGATGAACCTGCTGCGTAAAGCGGAGGAAGTCTTCGGGCAGGTCGGCTATGGAGCCGACTGTTCCACCCATGCCGTTGGATGTGGTGTGGCCTAAGATGTCGCCCATCTGCATCCACGGTCGCCAGCTGGTCATGGCCGAATAGAAGACGCGTGAGTTTACGCGTGCCGTATCCCTTGCCAGAACCTGCCGCGTCGGTGCCGTCCAGAGCGTCGACTCTTTGTAGAACATGCTCGGGTAATCGCTGGCATGGGGATAGACGCGACCATACTCCTCATGTCTGATAAACAGCTCGTCGTCAGTCAAAAGCTCTTGTTCAGTGGACCTGGTCATGTGTACACTCCCCGCTGGCGCGAACTCGCCTTCGGTGGTCCCGGCAATCGGGGCGTAGGCAAACTCCTCATCCAGACTTACGGCGAAGCGCACGGTCTCAGGACCAAAGCGATAGGCGGGAACCACGACCTCTTTCCCGGAGAATGGCATGACGACGGTGTCAAGCAGTTCACCGGTACGAAGATCCGTGTAGTGGGTGATCTCCAGCACCACCGCACTGTAAAGGTCATCGGAGATGCGCGTCCATCGACTCAGCGTCGCCGCCACCAAACCATAAACTGGCTCGACCTGGCCCTGCGACACTGCGAAACGCTTGGCGCGTATCCAGCCAATGACCATTTCGTTGTCGAGGCTGCCCCTCATCTTGATCATCGCCTTGAGTAGATCACTCTGGCTGTTCAACCCCAATGCGTCCGCGCCTGAACTGACCGCCGGTACCAGCGTGGCCGGTAGCACAGCAGCTGGCAGGAGCGCAGCCGGCAACGCCGCGCCGCAGAACGCGCGTCGGGAAATCGCGTCCGGCAGGTGCTGGCCCGATTCCGGGTTGCTGTTGTCAAGCGCCTGACGGAACGTTTCATCAACTTTCATGGCAGACCTCTGCAAGATTCGGTGCCAACATGATCGGCGAGCACGCCGATGACTTCTCTTTACCGTTCGGCGCCGACACGCTCCGGCGCCGAGTCCGCGCCGTCGGATTCGATCCCGGCGAGGACAAGATTGGGAATGGTTGAGGTCTGCCAGTCCGGATGGAAGTAGCCCAGGCGCAGGATCACCAGATCATGGTCAGGCAGCACGACCATCGTCCTGTATCCACCCCCCTCCAGGAAGTACACGCGATCAGCCGCTATCGGCGCCCCATGCGGTACCCCGTACCCGTCGGAATCTCCCTGAGAATATGGCCGCACCGTGCCTTGCGGATTGCCTGTCCAGATCTGATAGCCATAGTTGGGATAGGCCGCAGAGGGGGTTGTCATCTCTTCAACCCAGCCGGCGGCCCAAAGGCGCTGGTTGCCTGTCTGGCCATCCTGGGACAGCGCTGCGCCGACCCGCACCCAGTCGCGCGGCGTCGCCCTGAAGCAGCAGTACGTGGCGGGCATCCCGTTCGGACGGTCCATGTAGAAAATCGCCGGTCCGGCACCCAGCGGGGCCCATAGCCTGCGGTTCATATAGTCCTGATAGTTCTCGCCGGTTGCCGATTCAAGCAGCACACCCAGCAGCTGTGCATTGACATTGGATAGCTGGAAGAACTCCCCCGGTTCGTGTTCCAGCTCGAAGCTCAGGGCTGTCTTGCGCATGTTGGAACCCAGAGACAGGCGGTTGTTCTTGTTGCCAGGGGTCGGGTCACCCGTCAATCCCGGGTTCTCCAGCCCACTGACGTTCTGCAGCAGCTGGCGGATGGTGATTACCCCACGCGGATCGTCCGACCACTCGGGGAGATACCTGCCGACCGGATCATCAACACTCGCGATATGGCCATCTTCGATTGCGATCGCAATCAACAGTGGGATCAGGGATCGGGTCATGGCCCGCCCAGTGAACGGCGAATCAGGCCCTATTCCCTGCCAGTAGCGCTCCAGCTGCACGACGCCCTTGTGCAGGACCAGCAACGCCGCACTGTTGTGCTCCGCTGCCCAGTCCGCCGCGGCCTCAAGGGCCGTGCTGGCGATCGTCAGTTGATCCGCATCCGCGCTCGGGAAGAACGCTTTCGCGTCACCCGGTATGGTGAGCGCAGGCTGGTAGAAGCTGTCGGGCCATTCCCCGGCATCCTCTGGGAGTGTGTGCCAGCGGTACCAGAACCGCCAGTCAACCAATATTGCCGCCGTCACCACGAGGGTGACGGCGGCAAGGACGGCGATCACACGATAGGTTCGACCCATCTGTGGCTGATCTGTTGCTGCTCAGTGCCAGACGCCCCCTTAGAGCCTGTAGGTCAGCGTGAGGCCATAGGTGCGCAGGTCGCCCAGCAGCGTGGCATAGGCGGTGCCGAACGGCGTGGCAATGAAGAAGCCGTTGGCGCCATACTCCTCGTCAAGCAGGTTCTTGACCCACAGGGATGCAGTCATGGGCCCCCTGTTGAGCTCGAAGCGGAGGTTGACGAGTGTGCGGTCCGGCACCCATGCCAGGTTGAGCTCGTCCATGTACTGCTTGCTCTGGTGGTTTACATCCCCGCGGGCATACCAGTTCCAGTCGCCGGCGAAACTGCCCTCGAGTGCCGCGCCGACGCTGAGCTGGAATGCAGGCTGGCGCTGCAGCTGGTTGCCGCCGATACTGCCGTCAGCAGGACATACAATTCCGTCGCAGGCGCCGGTAAGGCCGATGCGTGCGCTTATCGAGTTGCTGGTGTATTCAGCCTTGGTGTAGGACACCGCGTAGTCGAACGACAGCATGTCCGTGGCCAGCCACGTGCCGTCCATTTCTGCACCCCAGATCTTCGCACCACCTGTGTTGGCAACGATTGCCGGCGGCTGCACGCCCGGGGGAATGCCAATTGGCGAGCTGTTGATCTGCAGATCATCCCAGTCGGTGTAATAGACCGCGCCGTTGAGCCGCACTCGGCCATCCAGCAGGCTGTTCTTGCTGCCGATCTCGAACGTCCAGTTCTCGTCCGGGTCGAAGGCGCGCTGGGATTCATCAAAGACGGTATTGTTGAAGCCGCCCGACTTGGCGCCCCTGGCGAGACTTGAATACACCATCTGGTCATCGTTCAGCCGATAATCGACCGTGAGACGCGGGGTGAAGGTCTTCCAGTTGTCCGCAAAGCGCGGGCTGGCCGGATTGCGGGTGTTCGGGTCCAGATCCTTCTTTTCATCCTGGTAACGCGCCTCGGCACCCAGACGCCAGCGGCTGTCGGCCGACTCCCATCCCACACGGGCGAAGACTGCCCTTGTGTCCACCTCCGTGGCCGCCCGGGTCAGGGCCAAGGCAAGCGGACAGTCCGGGCAAGTGAGGCCTAGCGTCGGGCTGATGTTGAACGGCTCGGGATCGCGAAAGCGGGCGAAGGCAAAATCGAACACGTCCAAGTCGTCAATCTTCCCGGTGAACACGCCCATCAGTCCCGACCACTGGCCCTGATCGTACTCGACACGAAGTTCGTGCGACCGGTACTTGTTGGTCCCTGCGGGTGTCACGTTGACGCCCATGACCGGGGTTCCGATAAAAGCGCTGCCGAGCACCGGATCACGATCATTCGAGCCTGCGGCAACGATCTGGGAATCCGAGTAGCCGAACTGGTAGACCGCCCCCCAGTTGTCATTGAGCTCGTATCGCGCGGTGGCCGAGGCGAAGTCGGTCCTCGCATCCATCGAAAAGGCACGCGGGTCAACGGCATATCGGGTGCCTTCCGGAGCCCCGCCCGGCAGTGGCGTGAACCGCTGGGGAATCTCACCGCAGTAGAAGCGATTCCGTCCCCCAAGGAAATTGGGATCGAACGAGCAGTTGGTGTCGCCGAATGCCGCCTCGGTCCGCACTGACGGTGTGACCTCCTCGAAACGCCGGAAGTTGTAGTAATTCAACTCCAGCGAAAGGGCATCAGTGAGTTGGGAATCCAGGTTGATGCCGACCGTCCGGGTCTCGAATCCACCGATGTTGCCGGTCGTGCCACGCCTTCCGTAGTTCCTGTTATCGACGGCCGGGAACTCGTTGCGGAAGGTCCCATCGAATTCGGAATGGGCAACGAGCAGACGTCCGCGCAGCATTTCACCGAGAATCGGCCCGGATATCTCACCCGAAAGGTCGTAGCGCTCGTCCGAGCCGATTGTGCCGCTGAACTCCACGCCCAGCTCGTCGCTTGGGCGGGCACTGACGTAATTGATGGCGCCCAGGAAGGCGTTCCGCCCGAACAGGGCACTTTGTGGGCCCTTGACCACTTCGATGCGATCCAGCGCCGCGGTGCCGACGTCTATGGCGTATTGGCGGGCAAGGTAGATGCCGTCCAGATACACGGAAGTCGTGGCATCGAGATCCTGAATGCGCAGCTGGGAGCCGCCGCGCACCACTGGCACGCCAAAACCACCACCGTAATCCTCGAAAGAAAGACCAGGTGTGGCCAGCGCAACGCCCTCGAGTCCACGGAATCCTCGTCGATCCATTTCCAGCTTGGTAAATGCCGAAACCGAAATGGGCACATCCTGGAGGCTCTCCTCGGTCTTTCGCGCCGTGACCGTGATCTCCTCGATCACCCGGGTCCCCGGAGCGCTGCCGGACTGAGCCATTGAAACACTGGTGGCCAGCGTTGCCAGAACCAGTACGCCTGCACGCGTTGATATCATGCCCCTTCCCCTTGGTTTTATGGTGTTGGCATACAGTCACATACGACTGTATTGACCCGAGTATCTTCAGGCTAACCCGATAAATCCAATCAGTTCTGTTGTAGAGGCTATAGAGGCGGCGCATACTCAAAATGCAACACTCGTGACGCCCGAACGCCCAACTTATAGCAAGCGTCGCGTGTTCACGCTTGAGCGATTGGCTGGAAAAACTTGGGATCAGCAGAATCCAGCAGCGCCTTCAGCTCCGGCGGATAGGCCTGTGGCCCGTCAAGCTTGATGCCGGCGACGTGCCACCACAAGACGCCCGGACGGTCCATCTGCATCCAGTCCCGCCAGCCTTCCACCGCCGAGAAGCTCAGGCGCGAGGTAATCCTGGAGCGTGCCGGGTCGACGAGGTGTTGGCAGTCTCCTGAAAACGTCATCAGGTCGGCCTTTGGATACAGCGCTTCGGCCGGTGCGGGCATGACGATCTCGTCGAGCATGTGGACAACACCACCCATCAGGAACCAGGGCCGCCGGCTGCCCGGCAGTGCCTCGCTGGCGTCAGTTGACGGCACCATACGGTCTGCGAGTATCCGCACGGAGGAAGGACCGTATCGCGTGGCCGGTACCTCACAGTGCTCGCCAGTCCATGGATTGGACCACGCCTGCAACGGCCGCTCGGTCTGCCAGTCCAGCAGCCAGCCGAGGTAGTGTGTACTGGCGGCGTACGCCAACGTCGACTGCCGCGCGTAGGTTGAGCGCTGCGCGCCAATCATTTTGAACAGCGGCCGGGCCTGCTCGCCGGCCACCAGCGCGAAAACCTGTCCCCGAACGATGTCGTATACCGGCTCGCTGTCGAGGCTGCCGCGCAGCTTGACGTAGGCAAGCAGGTTGGTCGCCGGATCATCGAGGTCGAGCGCGCGCTTGCTGCCGCCGTCGGCTGCCGCGACGATTGAAGTACTCATGCCGGCCAGACCTGCGAGTACCTGCCGCCGGTTTGTCATCGTCCGTTCTCCGCCTGGTGGGCGCGATCCATTTCTCTGCTCCAGTGTCGTCTGGAAACACGCGGTATCGGTTCCGGCGTGCCTGACTCGCGCACCGCAAGCCTGGATTCGCGAAATAGAGGGCTGCGTAAACGCCGATTCACGAAAATCTCTCGGATGCGACGAAGAATATCCCCCCGGAACGCGCCAGGTGATCAAAAATGATCACAGCGAGTATGTCCTTTCTAAAGGCCGACGGATACAAGTCCTCCATATGAACCTCGATCGCCGAAGTTTTCTAGGCACCTCCCTGGGCATGCTGGCCGTTCCGGCTGCGTGCTTGTCGATACCGACACTCGCTCATGCCGAAAATACCCTGGCGCCGACGGGGATTGATCCGATCCTGTTGCTGCGCAAGCTGAAGCTGCGCAGCGACGACGGGCTGCTTTTCTGGTGGTTGCAGGGGCCCAAAATCGGGCAGGTCGGCTCAACGCTGACGCCGCTCTACACCAGCAGTGTAGGCACCATTCAGCGGGTACGCGTGCTCGAGGATGGCGGTCTGGAGCTTACCCAGCTCGAGATGCTCTTCATGCTCGACCTCGAGACAGGCGAGCCGCTCGAGCAGTGGCGCAATCCGTATACAGGCGAGGTCCTGCCGGTAGCGTTCAACCCCGTCGGGCCAATCACCCTGCGTTATCGCGCGGACAATACCCGCGTCCTGCCGACCGAGCTGGGCGGCACGCCGCTGGAGGCCACTGCGACTTCCCATCCGCCGATCATCGTCGGTGATGACGTATTCTTGCGCGACGAGTCCGTGGCGCGTGTGTTTACGGCGGGGCGGGCGACGCCGTTCGAGGTCAATGACATCGCCGTGTACCACGGCAGCATGAGGAACCTCGCGGACCCGGCTGTGACCATGGGCGAGGCCACGGTGTTTTTCGCCGAAGTGACCGGCTGGCAGCGATGGATGAATATGGGGGATCGGCCCGGCAACCTGACTTCCAGGATGGCCGGGAGGAAGTGCCGCAGTTATGCCGATCTTCCTGATGGGTGGCGTGCGCGGCTGGCTGAGGTTTCTCCGCAGATTGCATCCGATCCGATCGGCGCGCTCGATGAAGCAGCCGGCAGGTTCGAACGCTGATGGGTGGTTGGTCGATCCAATCAAAAAGCAGTCGGGTGCTGATGCGAAGCCCCTTGCTTGCCGCTCTGTTGGTGTGTCTGGCTGGCACCGGTGCGATCGCCGACCCCCGTGACGCTGCGTCTGCACAAAACTACACCTTTCACGAGATCGTCTCTCACGACGGCGTGCCGCTGAACGTGGTGGAGACGGGCAACCGGGCCGGTGTGCCGGTGGTCTTCCTGCACGGCTTCTCACAGAGCTACCTGAGCTGGCGTGCACAGCTCGATGATGCTGATCTTGCACAGCGGTATCGCCTGATCGCGCTGGACCTGCGCGGCCACGGCGCTTCGGGAAAGCCTTGGACTCCTGAAGCGTACCAGGGCCACGAGCCGTGGGCCGATGACCTTGCGATGGTCATGCAGACCCTCGACATCCATCAGCCGTGGCTGGTCGCCTGGTCATTTGGCGGCTTTGTCGCACTGGATTACGTGCGAAGGTACGGCCAGCAACCCCTCTCGGGTCTGCTGTTCACCGGCAGTCATGGCGGCCTGCTCAGGCGACCTGTCGGCGCGACGCCTGATTTCTCCAACGACCTGCAGGCGGCGATCGAAAGTGCCCGCGAGTTCATGAGTCTCATGAGTGCCCAGCCCCTGCCCGACGAGATCCGGGTTCGCGGAGAGTTTTCTCATGTCATGTTGCCGCCTTACGTTCGCCGGGCATTCGTCGGCAAAAGCCTCGATAACTCCGATCTGATCAGTGACCTGACCCTGCCGATGTTGCTGGTGATCGGCGAGGCCGACTTCAGTCTGAATGCTGCAGTGATAAGCGAGGCGCTCGGGCACAAGTCCAACATTGAAGTTCGTGTCTACTCCGGGGTCGGGCATTCCCCTTTCGTTGAGGCTGCGAAGCGATTCAATGCCGACCTCGTGGAGATCATCAGCCGTGAATAAGCAATCGGACTGCGCACCTGCGAGGGCGCATACATCGCGACGGGAGATGCTTGGACATCTGGGTTTGTTGATGCTTGCCCCCGGCGTCGGCATGGCGGCCGCTGCCGCGCAGATGTCCGCTGGCACCACCGCGCCCCGACGTGACCTCGATGCCACGCCGCTGTTGCGTGACAGCATGCGTATGCGCAGCTCACCCGACGGCGCACCCGTCATGTGGGTGTACTCCGGTGTGCTGGTGGTCAAGCCCGAGAGGCAGCTGGCGCGTGAGGTCACCAGAATCGAAGGCCTGAGTTTCACCCGGATCACGGCGCGTGATGATGGCGCATGGGATCTGCAACTCGAAGAAGTCGGCTACTTCTGTGATCTCTCGACCGGCGAGGTGCTCGAGGCGCTGATCAATCCCTTTACCGGCGCGCAGGTGCGCCCGCGGCACTATCGTTCACCGCAGCAGCTGCGATTCTCCGGGACCGGTGTGCACCCGATCGCGCAGCTGCCTGCCGGCATAGAGTTTCGTGGCGAGGTGACGCGGCTCGCGGAAGTCGGCGGCATTGTGGCACTGACCGAAGATCTGTATGTGAAGCTGCCTGGCATGCCAGGCACTGAGGATGCCGAGGCCCGCCCGGAACGCATTTCGACTTCGCTGGCCACCTTCATCTGTGCCGCGGCAGATCTTCAGCGGCCTGAGTCCGACTGGATCGACTGCACCTTCAGCTACACCACACTCAACAGTTTCGTCGGCTGGCTGGAGATGAGTTCGATACCCGGCGTGCAGAACATGCGCCTGATCGGTGCCAAGTGCCGCACGGAAGATCGCCTCGCCGTGCCCGAAGCCATGCGCGAACGCATTGCCGCCGACCACCCTGACTTTCTTCGCACTTGGACCCGCTGGGAGTGACGCGAACATGAAGCGACGCACCGTTCTGCACGGCTTCGGGCTGGCCGCCTTGCTCGAAGCCCCGCTGGTGGCTTCCGCGGCGCGCGCGCGCACAGCACCGACCGCCGACGCGCTTGATCTAACAACGGCGGCCGGCAACGTCACCGCACTGGCCAAGCTCACGGCCACGCTGGCGCCGGATGGGTACAAGCACGGCTGGTATACAGGGGTGCTGATGGGCGTCGTGCCGGGTGCTGCGGTGCGCGAGCTGGTGGGAATTTTCGGGATGAGTTCGCAGCGGCTGGTGGCCGTGCCCGATCAGGGTGGTTATCAGTTGCTGCAGAAGGAGTGCGGATTCTTTACCGACCTTGATACCGGCGAGGTACTTGAACGCTGGCACAATCCCTACATCGATGAAATCGTAGAGCCGTTTCCCATCGCCAACCCGGCGGTCAATCGATGGATACTGCCGGTCGTGAAGCAGGAGCGCTTCTATGATCGCGTCGACGGTGAAGCAAAGGCGCCGGCAGAAGTGCCCTTCGTGTTGCCCTGGCAGCGCGCCGGTGATCGCGTGCTGCTTGAGCAGCGCGCACACTTCTGGGCGCGAAACCCACTGGATCCTGCGATCTGGAAGCGTGAAAGCAGCGGCGCGGAGATCCAGGTCTCGGACATGATCAGCTATCACGCAAGCTGGAGCGAGCTTGCCGACCCACGCAGAGACAGTGTCGATTACTCAGGCCACTGGGTGCACGTGAGACCTTGGCAGCCTTGGATGCTCATGGGAGAGCACCCTGGCCACTGTCTCTACAGTGCCATGACCGCAACGGCGCAGACGACGGCCGAGCTGCCGCCACACATACTCGCCGTGGTGCGCGAGCGCTTGCCGGAATTCCTGTTCCCGCCTGCAGAAGTGCGACCCAGCGAGCCCAGCATGATTCGCTACATGCGGGAGCGAAAGCCCGCGTGATCGTAGACTCGAATAACGAGATCGTGCCCGCGAGCCAACCGGCGGCGGTCAAGGTTCACGACAATGCGTGCGAGTCAGCGCTTGCGCGGAGTGAAGCGCGCTTTGGCACTGCGGCGATTCGGCTGGCTGACAGCCAGTCGCTCGCCGGTGATGAGTACTGCGCTCAGGCTGCTGCCGGACTCGGCAAGGCGGTTGACACCGTGATCACTGACCCACGCGGAGCGGTGAATCTGCAGCCCGGGAAACGGCTCAAGTTCAGCGAGCGCGTCGCCGAAGCGGTAGTGCACCAGTTCCTTCCCGCGCGTCGTGTGCACCTGTATGTAGTGATCCGCGGCCTCGACCGCAATGAGCTCGTCGACGCCAACCTGTTCAAGTTGCCGCAGGCGCTCCAGAAATCGCGGATGCTCGGGCGCCGGTTCTCCGCTGGAGGCCTTTTGTTTTGCGTCAGTCATTGGCGGGCGCGTGGGACTTGCAGGCACCGATCGAAAGCGTGGCACACCACAGACCGCCTCGAGAGCGAAGTTACCGGCAAGCCAGCAAGCCAGTCCTGGCAGCCCGGCCAGTACGAGCAGCCAGAGATAGCCGGGATCGAGCAGAGAACGTTCCATTTCAAAATACGCATGGAACATTGGCGTGGGACTGGCAAGGCCTGCCCGCAGCAGCAACTCCACCACCCACGGATTGTAGACGCTGGAGGCCAGCAGGTTGAGCAGGTAGCCGCCGATCAGCAAACTCCAGGGCGCCGGCGACCAAGCGCGAAACCATCTTGCCAACAGACGCGCCAGTAGATCGGACATCCACCATGACACCAGGCAGATCGAGATCCAAAGGATCATGGACGCAGCAAACGGCATTTCGCTGGCCAGGCCCGCCCTGTACCAACCCAGAGGCAGCGCCATCATCAACGGCAGTACCCAGTAGAACGTCCACCAGGCGGGCGAACCAGGCAGCGGCGTTTGCGGCGACAGGCGCGATTCATCCGCGGGCAGGGCGGCAGAAACGCTGGGGGGCATCAAGTTTTCCATGGCCACATCATCCCGCTGAACATAGGGGCAGGTTGCGATCAAGTCAAAACCACTTGGCTGGCTCGACGGCTCCCGCGAGAAAACCCTCGTCGTCAATTGTTGTAAATTCACTACATTACCGGAACTCATGCGCATTGCGCATCATTCAGGGAGCCGAATTCATTAGTGCAGATATGTTGCCCGTGCGATAACAAGGCATTGATTTAGCGCCGAGGGGCTGGCAGGGCGTATCAAGTAATCAAATATCAGTGCGTAAGCACACGAAACAGGGGAATAGACGATGTCGTTATCAAAATCCAACAGTATGCGCCTGGTCAGTCTGATCTGCGCCACGGGAGTTGCAGGCCATGGGCTTGCCCAGGCGCAGGAGCGCACCGGCGCGCGAATGCTCGACGAGATCGTTGTCACGGCGCGCAAGCGCGAGGAGACGGTTCAGGACGCGCCTTTGAGCATCCTGGCGTTCAGCGGAGACCAGGTTGAGGTTCGCGGCGTTCAGAACATGGCAGATCTGACAAAATTCACGCCCGGCATAAACCTCAACAGCAACACTTACCGGGGTTCCTCCAGCTTCTCGGTTCGCGGTATGAACCAGGTCGGCCCTCAGGGTGACAACCGTCGGGATCTGGTCACAGTGTTTCTTGATGGCGTGCCGCTTGTGGGCTCACCGACGACTTACGGGGTGGAGGATCTGGAGCGCGTTGAGATCGTCAAGGGGCCACAGTCGGCGCTGTTTGGCCGAGCGACCTTTGGCGGCGCGATCAGTATGATCACAACGACACCGGGTAACGAGTTTAAAGCCCGGGTCAGCGGCACGGCTGCGGCCTATGGCGACTACCGCGGTTCGTTGTCGGTGGAAGGGCCAATCTGGGCGGACGTGCTGGCCGGCCGACTGGTGGTGCAGGCCAACACCTTTGATGGTTTCTACAAGAACAGCTTCGGCGGGCGTCTGGGCGAAAGCGAGGGGCTCTACTACGCGGGCACCCTGAGCTTCACGCCGACCGACAACTTCTCCATGCGGGTGCGCTTCAGCGATCGCAGCGACAAGGACGGCCCGGAGGCCACGGCGCTGATCGCGCGGTTTACCGAGCACAACTGCGGCCCGTTCCCGGGTTTCCTGCCTCGCCCGCTTGGGGGTCTGCCCGCCGGGTTTACCCTTGAGCAGGCGCGCCGGTCATATTGCGGGCCACTCCAGGCCCCCTCGGGTCAGGTTGGCATCAATGTTGATCTCCCGGACAACGTAAGTCCTGGTGTTCCCTTCGCCGACTCGCGTGCGGAGTATGATCACCAGCTGCTCTCGGCGTCTGCCGATTATGGGTTCGCCAGCGGTCATACCCTCACTGCAGTGGTCAGTACGCAGGATTACGAGCTTCGCAGACTCGCTGACTTCGAGCGCGCCCCCGAAGACCGCTACTGGGCCTTCATCAGAATCGCGCAGGAACAAGACAGCTATGAGCTTCGCCTTTCGTCTCCGCAGGATTCAGCATTGACCTATATGGTCGGGGTGGCTCGTCTGGAACAGACCTACGACTCACTTGGCGCCTTCATCCTCGGTACGCTGTTCGGCCCCGGACAGGGTGGGCCGGCCAACCCTGCGTCGCTGATTCCGGCGCGCAACGCATCGAAGACCGACTCGGTGTTTGCGCAGGTCGGCTATGATTTCACCGATCGGCTGAACCTGAGTGTTGAAGCGCGTCGTCAGAAGGACACCATCACCAGTGGTATTGGTCTGCCGACGGTGTTCGATGTCGAAACTACAGCGACGCTTCCGCGCTTTCTCCTTCGCTACGAGCTTTCGGATCAGACCAACCTTTACGGCAACTACGCCCAGGGCAACCAGCCCACGCAAGGCTACGCCACGTACTTCCTGCTTACTCCCGAACAGCAGGTGATTGCCCTGGCAGCCGGCGTGGTGCCCACCGCGCCCGAAGCCGAGGTGGAGAATTACGAGATCGGCATCAAGCATCGCTCGGCGGATGGCCGCTGGTTTGCCAATGCCGCCATCTATTACCTCGAGTGGGTGGGCCGGCAGGGTACACGCACCGTTCAGGTGGATCTGAACGGGGACGGTATCATCCAACCTGGCCAAGCGCCGGTTGGCGAAACATTCAACGCTGTACCCTTCGCAGCTGGCGACAGCAACACTCGCGGTATCGAGCTTGATGGTGCGTACAGCCTGACCGATCGTCTCACCGTGGGCGGCAGCGCAGGCTACGCCAAAACCAACATCACCAAGGCGCTCAACGAGACGCTGCCGCTGCGCTTCTTCGGCATCACGGACGCCAAGGGATTCGATTTTGGTCAGGTGCCCGAGTTCAGTGCCGCGGCGTATGCAGATTATGAGGCGCCGATGATGGGCGATCGCAGCTGGTTTGTGCGTACCGATGTGACCTATCGTGGCCGCATGTGGGACAGTATTGCCAATCTTGCGTATGTGCCCAGCCAGATCCGCACCAACCTGCGCGGCGGTATTCGTGCCGACAACTGGGATGTGACAGTGTTCGTGAACAACCTGTTTGATGATGACACGCTGGAGTCCTCGCGCTATAACAGTGACAGTGCGACCGACCCGTTCTTCTTCCAGCTCTCGGCCTCCGAGGCTGTGCTCGCCAACAAGCGTCAGGTTGGCGTCACCGCGACATACAGGTTCTAGAAACCAGGAAGAGCGTCACGGCAGGGTGGTTGACGCATGCGTCAGCCACCTTGCTTTTTTTGACGTGTCAGCTACGTTTCCCTATTCGGTACTGAGCTGCCGTTCGGTCAGCACGTCTGAGTGGTACTGGTGAATCAGTTCTTCGCGATGTCGTCGAGGGTCTGCGTGTAGCGCTCACCGGTGTCCTGCTCCTGGAGCTCCGAGATGTCCTTGCGAAGCAGATAGAACATCCGGTCCATGAAGTCCTGACGCCGCTGCTCGCGCTCGGCCAGCGCTTCCTGATCGAGCTTGAACATGTCGATCTCACGCGAAATGATCAGGTTCTTCTCATCGGCGATACGCTCGATGGTGTCGAGCCTATCGCGCGTCACGCACAGCTCGCTGGCCAGCACCATGACCATCGACATCAGCGTGTCGTTGGCGGGATCATCGTAAAACTGCGGACGCTTGCCGCGCGCATCGCGGCGAACTTTCAGTTGCGCACTCATTGCTTCACCTCCGGCTTGCGTCCGATCAGCACTTCCCAGCCGCTGGTCGGTGCAAACTCACCGCTCTTGAATTCTTCGGACTGGGTGTCTATTGCCGCCTCAGGATTGCCGGCCTGCGCTGCAGCTGCCATTTCCATGATGGCCATCGGTGCGGTGTCGGAGAAAACGTCTTCGCCACGAAAGCCAGCCGCCCGCGCCAACTCGGCCTGGTCGGCCTCGCGCATCGCGCCCCAGAACGGTTCGTTGTTGTAGTAGGTTTCCAGATCCAGGATGAACTGCGCGAAGTTGTCCATCTTCGAAAACGGCGGCAGGTCGGCATGGATCATGTAGCCACCCGGCTTGAGCAGCCGAAAACACTCCTTGAAGATGCGCGGCATGGCCTTGCCGGAGGTCTCGTGCAGCAGGATGTGGCTGACGATCAGATCGAAGCTTTCGTCCTTAAATGTCGTGTCCTCGGCATTGCCGAGTACAAAGTTCACCTCCTGGCCCAGTCCTTTTGCCCGCGCATGAGCGTATCGCACCAGCGGGGCCCCAATGTCCAGGCCATAGACTTCCGCGTCGGCAAACCGCTCCTTGTAGGGCACGGTGGAATGGCCGACCGAGCAACCCATGTCGAGGATCCGCTTGGGCTTGAAATCGGGCAGGTTGCGCTGCAGGTAGTTGCACACCGAGCGGCCCATATCGTCGTTGTACGGGCCGATGAAGCCCATGGCATACAGAAATACGCCGCGATCGTAAAGCGCCGCCACGGCCACATCATCCTCGGTGAACTCGTCGGCATAACCGCCGGGCATGCAGTGGATGTCCAAGGCCGTGGCGTAGCGCGGCGGCTTGAACGCAGGGTCGATCTCAAGCGTGGCCCTGGACTTCGCCGACAGCGCACGCGCCGTGTCGATCAGCTCGGGCAGCTGACGTTCGACGGAGGTCATCACCGACTCCCATATCAGCTCCTGGGCGACTCGATTGATGCACAGGTAGTGCTGGAAGTAGAGATCGCGCTCCATGGCCTTGCGGATATCGCGACGATTCTCCGGGGCGCGCCCTTCGGTCTTCTCGAAGGCCTTCGCGGCACGGGTCGTATAAACCGTCTGCAGCCCCGGGAGAATCTTTTTCTGAATGCAGGTCTTCAGACTCTTGGAAAACTCCTGCCGCGAACGTTCATCGTGGTTCGTCTTGGGCAGCGCTGGGTGATCGATCTGCTGAAAAGTGTTGAGCGTCAAGCCATCCATTGATGCCTCCAGAAAGTGCAGATAGTTGCCTGTGAGAGAACTACGTCAGGAGCGATGTCGGCCCGGGCGAAAACAGCTTCTGCGTATGCATCACCGCATCGCCCTCGAACCGTTGTGAATCCTGTCCGGGTTCATGATAACGCTTGCCCTGCTCGCGTGACTGCAGCAGTACCCACTTTGCCCGCTCGACGCGCCGTTGCTGATAGTCAATCAGCGCTTCATCGAGGCGTTCGTGACTGGCCAGCACGCTTGACAGCACCCAGGCGTCCTCGATCGCCATCGCCGCACCCTGGCCCAGATAGGGCAGCATTGGATGCGCGGCATCCCCCATCAGCACCAGCCGGCCACGCGCCCACTCATCGACAGGCTCGCGATCGTACAGCGCCCACTTGAACAGTTCATGACCCGCCAGGTTATCGAGCACGGCTTTGGCTTCATCACAGAACCCAGCGAACGCAGCCTGCAGCTCACTGAGCTCGGCGCGCTCGTGCCACCCCTCGACATCCCAGTCGACATCACTGACGAAGGCCACTACATTCACCGCCTCGTAGTCAGCCACCGGATAATGGACCAGCTGGCAGCGGTCACCCAGCCAGACCATCGCTTTTGGTTCACGGTAGCGGTCAGGCAGGTTCTCGCTAGGCAGCACGCCGCGATACGCAATATGACGCGTAAAGCGCGCCGGCTCATCCGCGAACCGCCGCGAACGCACAACGGAGCGTGCACCGTCTGCGGCGATGACCAGCGACGCCTCAGCGGTCGCACCGTCGGCAAATTCCAGCACCGGCGCATCATCAGGACCCGAGATATCCACCAGGCGATGCCCGAGTCGGAACGCATCAGCATCGAGCCTGCGCACCTCATCCACCAGCATGGCATGCAGCTGCGGTCGCAGCAGCTGGTAGTAAGGCGAGCCGAACAACTGCTCCAACGCATCGCCAAGTGGCTGACTTTGCAGCGCCTCGCCGGTCACCCCATTGAGTACCGTCCCGACCAGCGGTGTACACGAAATCTCAGCCAGCCGTTCATCCAGTCCCCAGGCGGCGAAAATCTTGCTCGCATTCGGCGATATCGAGATCCCGGCACCCACTTCGCCAAATGCGTCAGCCTGCTCGTAGATGCGCACACGAAAGCCCTTCTGGAGTAATCCGATGGCCACGCTCAAGCCACCCAGACCAGCCCCGATCACCGCAATCGGCGGTTCGTCCTCACGCAATTCACTCATTGGTCTGTTCCGATGAGGGTTGAAGAACGAGCGCAAGGCCTTGGCCATCTCTTCGCGGGCGTCGGCTCCTGTGGCGACCACGCCGACGGCGCCGAGCGAGGTGTGGGTATGGCCCTCGCATCGCAGGTGTTGAACAGGCACACCGGCCTCAGCCAGCGCCTTTGCGTAAGCCTCGCCTTCGTCGCGTAGCGGGTCGAACTGACAGGTTACGACCATTGCCGGTGGAAGACCGGACAGGTCATCAGCCCGCAATGGTGAGGCTTTCGGGTCGTTACGCTCGGCGGGATCGCAGTAGTGGTCCCAGAACCATTCCATCAGTCGTCTGGTCAGGATGTATCCTTCGGCGTTCTCCACGTACGATGACGTGGTGAAGTCGCAATCGGTCACAGGATTGACCAGCAGCTGTCCGGCGATCGATGGCCCGCCTGCGAGCCTCGCCTGCTGACATGTCACCGCTGCCAGAGTGCCGCCTGCGCTAAAGCCGGCCACGGCCAGCTGACCTGGCATACCGCCGAGTCTCCCGGCGTTCTCGGCGATCCACCCAACTGCAGCGAGTCCGTCGTCAGCCGCTGCCGGAAACCGGGCGTCTGGGGCGTGCCGGTAGTCGACCGACACGATGATGGCATCCGATCGCACGCACAGGTCGCGACAGACAGCATCATCGGACGTGTGGCTGCCCAGAACCCACCCACCCGCGTGGAAGTACACGACGATCGGGTGCGGCCCGGGCGAAGCGGGCCGGTAGAGCCGGTAGCTGCATATACTTCCATCGGCGCCCGGAAGCGTGTCGTCGACAACCTGGCCCACCTCGGGCCCGCGTGGGCGCTTGGCAACCGCGGCCTCCATGAATGCTCGAGCCTCGGCCACAGACATCGATTCGATCGGTGGCAAGCCAAGTTCGGCCGTTGCCTGCAGCATCTTCGCGACATCGGGCTTGAGCTCCCGGATGACCCCGTCGTTGGCGACAATGCCATCGGGTCCGGCGAAAACGAACCCGAGGTAGCCTCGCTCGACAACCTCGTCGCACGCAGCCCGATACTGATCAACCCCACCCAGATAGGGCAGAAATACCTTCGGCTTGCCCGGAATGTTGGCGCCGATGTACCAGGAGTTTCCGGTTGGCAACAGTGTCAGGGAGGCAACCTCGTTGCTGTGCCGGACCCAATGCGTCTCGGCCAGCTCGGTGGGCTCAATCGTGTCGAATCCGTTCTTGCTGACGTGCTCCAGCGCGCTCGTGACCCATTCGACATGCTGCTCGATAGATACCACCATGTTCGAGAACACCGATGGGCTTCCTGGGCCGGTGATCATGAAAAGATTAGGGAATCCTGTGGTCATCATGCCGAGGTACGTGACGGCGCCAGTGGCCCACTTTTCGCGCAGCGTCATCCCATCGCGGCCGATCAAATCGACAGCGAGGATGGCACCTGTCATCGCGTCGAACCCCGTGGCGAACACGATGGCGTCAAACTCGAGGTGTTGCCCGTCGGTGTCGGTCGAGATGTCGATGCCTGACTCAGTGATCGTCTTGATCGGTTGTGACTTCAGATCGATCAGGCGAACATGGGGCAGGTTGAAGGTCGCGTGGTAATTCGTATCCAGGCAGACACGTTTGCTGCCCACGTAGTAGTCTTTCGGGCATAACAGCGCAGCAACCTTTTCGTCCTTGACGACTGCGCGGATTTTGTTATGGATGAAATCACGCAGGGTTTCATTGCTCGTAGGGTTCGTACGGATATCATTGAACGTATCGCTGGCGCCCAGCAGTTCGCCTGCCTCCCACATGGCTTCGTAACGGGCGTTGCGCTCCTCCTCGGACACCATGAGCGCGCCTTCGGTAGGGCGTACTCGGGGCACGCCGGCTAATGACCAGCGCGCCGCTTGCCGGTATTCGCGTCGATCTTTGCGATACTTCGCCAGACGCTCTTCGGAGATTGGACCGTTGTGCGCCGGCAGCGAGAAGTTGGGTGTACGCTGGAACACGGTCAAGTGCGCGGCCTGTTCGGCGATCATGGGGATGGCCTGCATCGCCGTCGATCCGGTGCCAATGACGGCGACCCGTTGTCCCGTGAAATCCACCCCATCGTGTGGCCACTTGTTCGTGAAATACACCTCTCCCTTGAAACGGCTAAGCCCCTCGATGTCGGGAACCTTTGGAATCGAAAGGCATCCGGTGGCCATCACGTAGAACTGGGCAGTGAAGCGGGCATCGGTGTTGGTGCGGATCGACCAACGCCTGGTGGTGTCATTCCATTTGGCGGACTCAACGCGCGTGTTGAATACGATATCGCGCCGCAGGTCGTGCTTGTTCGCGACGAACTGGATGTAACGCAGGATCTCCGGCTGCGTAGCGTAGCGCTCCGACCACGCCCATTCCTGCTCCAGGTCGGGGTCCCAGCTGTAGGAGTAGTCGATACTCAGGATGTCGCAGCGCGCACCGGGGTAGCGGTTCCAGTACCAGGTGCCGCCCACATCATCTGCATGTTCGAGCACGATCGTACGAAAGCCGGCTCTCCGGAGCCGGTACAGCTGGTACAGTCCAGCGAACCCCGCGCCGACTACAACAGCATCGACGTCAGTGGTCGCATTTTCGGTCATCTGATGCCCCCCATTGAAGGACTTTCGTTCACTACACCAACGAAATAACTGTCTTTGTTTCCAAATAATTCTCGACCGCTTGAGCACCACGATCACGGCCGAATCCTGATTGCTTGTAGCCGCCTATAGGCAGGCTTGCATCGAACAGCAGATGACTGTTTATCCATACGGTCCCCGCCTTCAATCGACGCGACAGACTGATGGCTGACGAATGGCTCTCGGTCCATAGACTCGCACTCAAGCCATAAATGGAATCATTGGCCTGCCGGATGACGTCGTCGATATCCGAAAATGGCATACACACCAGAACTGGGCCGAATATCTCCTCTTGAACGCAACGCATGGAGGGCTGGGTTTCGACCAAGACTGTCGGCTTGATAAAGCAACCACTGACCGAGTTTACGGCGTGCCCGCCGACCAGCGCTTCGGCGCCTTGCTCAAGCCCCTCGTCGATATACCGCTGAATGCTTTGCGCCTGCAGCGGAGTGACCATCGGGCCGATCTGTGTTGCTGGATCCAAACCATGGCCCAGAACCATGCCATCCATTGCCTCGGCAACACCAGCCACCAGTTCATCAAAAATAGAGTGGTGTGCATATAGCCGGGATCCGGCGACACAGATCTGACCATTGTTCCATGTGATCGCATTGACAGCACCCAGCACAGCCAACTTAAGATCACAATCCTCGAGAAAAATCGCAGGCGATTTTCCACCTAACTCAAGCGTTACCTTTTTCAGATTGCCCTTGGCACTGTCAATAATGTGGCGACCAGTCCGGGTGGAGCCGGTAAAGGCCACTTTATCAACGTCGTGATGAGCGGCGAGCGCGGCGCCAGCAATGTTTCCGAGACCGGTTACGACATTCACTGCGCCCGGTGGAAACCCTGCCTCGACAATCAACTCGGCCAGCCGCAGAGCAGTGAGAGAAGTATTTTCCGCAGGTTTCAGAACCACCGAACAGCCGGCAGCCAGTGCCGGTCCCAGCTTGAATGCCGCCATGATCAGCGGTGAATTCCATGGGACGATGGCGCCGACAACTCCTATCGGCTCCTTTATGCTGAAGGCGAAGGTGCCCCGCCCAGGGGGCAGCCAGGCGATAGAAGGACTGAACGTCTCGCCCTCGATCTTCGTACACATGCCAGCGAAGAAACGAAACTCTTCCGACACGACGCCGATCTCAGCCAAAGCCACATAGAGCGGCTTACCCTGATCTACTGTCTCGAGTTCGGCCAACTCCTGTTGATGGGCATCGACTAACTCGGCCAGGCGCCACAGTAAAGTTTCGCGGTCGCGAGGCGTGAGAGTCGACCACTCGCCTCGCTCCAATGCATACCGGGCCGCTTTGACGGCCCGGTCAATATCTTCATTCGAACCTGCTGGGAAACACCCGATCAGCTCGCCCGTCGCTGGGTTGAACGTATCAATGGTTTCGCCATTCGCGGCATCATGCCATTCATTATTGATAAAAAGCTGATAGCGCTTACGCTGCAAAAATTTGCACGCATGAGCGTCGGATGGCGCGAGCTTGTCTACTTCAATCTGCATAACAAGTCCTCGAGTGGAATGACTTCACATCGATTGATGCTTCATAGCCTTGGCGCCTGGGCGTTCCAGAACGCTGCGCGCCCAGCAAACCCGGCAATCGGCAGTAGAGCCTCGCAAGCGCCGGAAAAGCAGGTATGGAGTTCGCCTCCCCTTGGCGCGGTTGGATCGGTATGAAAATTGTGTCCGACGGGGTCATGGCAGGATAGTGCGGGTTGAGTTGCGAAAAGAACACTGAATTGTGCGTTAGCGGCTATGAGGACGGGTTATACTTGCTCGATGGAATTACGTCAGTTGCGTCATTTCGTCGCGATCGCGGAGGAAAGCAACTTCTCCAGCGCAGCACGGCGGGTGCACTTGACCCAACCGGCACTCACGCGAAGTCTCAAGGCATTGGAACGTCAGCTTGAGACCCGTTTGATGGAGCGTGGCCCGCGAGGTGCATCGCTGACACGCGAAGGCGAGTTGTTTCTCGACTACGCGCGCATGATTCTGCAGGACTGCGACCGCGCCCAACGTGAAATTCACATGTTTCGTGACGGCGTTGCGGGGCATGTGGCGATGGGGATTGCGACAGTGTTTGGCGGCTCCATCGCTTTTGAAGCGGCCAAAAGTACCAGTGTGCAGATGCCGAACGTCAACGTGACGGTCACAGAGGGCTACTTCGAAGACCTATTGGGGCTGATGCGTACTGGTCAGATTGACTTCGCGCTGACCAATTTTACACAGTCCCCGATCGACGGTGACTTTGTGGTCGAGCCGCTTCTGGACCTGCACGTGAACGTGTTTGCAGCCACCCATCATCCTCTGGCACAGACCACGCAGATTCAACTACAGCAAATGGCGGAATCGCGCTGGGTCGTCATCGACAGGACCGAGCCGCGGGATGTGCTCATGCAGCTGTTCGAGACCTCCGGTTTGTCACCGCCGCCCATATTGAGAACTGATTCGCTGGCGTTGGTGAGGCTACTAGTCTCCGATGGCAGCCACCTGGCCTTTATGGCCAGCGGTGTCATGCACGACGAAATACGTCGCGGGAAAGTTTGTGTGCTGGACGTGGCAATGCCCCGCTTGAGACGGCGGGCAGGATTGATCTTTCTGCGCGGCAGACCCCGTAGCGGGGCGGTTGAACGGCTGATGCAGCTCGTACGCGAAGCCGCGCGAGACTATGGACATAGCGTCAGCGATGCAGCTGATGAATGACACCTGTTGCCGATAATATTGGCCGCCAGTTTCTTCGGGCTGGGCAACCCTGGCCTAGTCGATCGTGG
Organism: Gammaproteobacteria bacterium; assembly: GCA_041745895.1. Classification (GTDB taxonomy): domain Bacteria; phylum Pseudomonadota; class Gammaproteobacteria; order Steroidobacterales; family PWYM01; genus PWYM01. Next base: position 16,141 of record JBGTIC010000438.1, on the reverse strand, counting down.
AGCTTCAAAAAAAGGGCCGTTCATGCGCTGAGTGCAATATGCATAGAAGTGATGGGGCGCCATCTGGTACTCATTAGTCTTGGCGGAAATCCTATGCTCACATGGGGGTGCTATGTCAGATCTGTAAATTGTTAATTTAGATAGGCCAATTGAGCAAAACGGCCACTCGGCGGAGCGTTGAGGGTATGTCATCTCTATACAGGAAACACCTGGTCGTCATTGTGTCCTACCGCTTTCATGTTTTGCTTGCGGTATTGCTGCTTTCGGCGCAACTGCTTTCTCCGCCTCAGGTTCTTGCGGACGAAAGTAGTAACTCACAAAAAGTTGGAGTCCTGTACCTGGTTCACGGTGGCCACAGATCGATCAACTACTCCAATTTCTTCGATGCCGGTATACAGATGGCATCCTATGATGAGAACTCCGCGGGATATAAAAATACTATATGGCAGCCGGAGAACTGGCATCGCGTAGTGCCGCTCAGTGCCGGTCGGCAGGCCTCAGAATTTCTTGGCTTGCTCCGCAAGTCCATCTTCAAGCTGGGACGAGCAGGCAGTATTGAGCCGGTCACGCAAGTCACTGAGGCTCAGGTGGTTTCCCTGCAAGCCGCATTGGATCGGGCGGCAGCCACTACGAATACGCAGTTTGTCGTGGATTGGGTGGCCTGGATTACCGGATCATCTGATGTGGGGTCGCTGCCTTACCCTCGCTTCATCTACAACCAGGATGGCGAGTCCGAGATTGCCATGCGTTACTGCGGCAGTTCAACAGACGGTGGCGCTCAGCCAGACGGGCGCTGGCCGCTGTGTGACCCGGAGCGCTATAACGTGGACGGACCAGTGGATCGTCTTCTGCAAGCGGGCGTTGACAGGATAATTGTCGTCGATACCGCCGTGGGCGGTATCCGCTTTTCTAAAAGTCTTGATGTATACAAAATGCTGGGCAGGGCCAGAGATGCCGCGCTGCGCGACACGAACCGCTCGGTGCCGATCGTTTGGGCCAACGACTACACCGGCTTCATGATGGAGGCATACCCCAAGGAGCCGGCCGGCTGGACGGCGTCGATGGGCGCGCCGCCCAGTGCGCCAAAGGTAGCGCTTGAGAACCGCGGTAATCCGGTGACCGATGATCCAGCGTATGCGTCAATCGTGGTCGACGGAATTGTGCGCGCCATGTCCGCCAGCGTATCGCCCGCTGACACTGGTGTGCTTCTTTACAATCATGGAATCTATTCTGGTAACGAAGTATTTGACCCCAAGATCGATGACACCATAACGGTTCACGAAAATTTGCAGGAAGCCCTGTTGACCCTCCATCCGACCATGTCCGCAGACAATATCGTAGGCGCCTGGGAGGGGATCAGGCAGATGGTCGATGGCAAGCTTCAGCGTACCCGGGAGATGCGCGGCGAAGACCTGGGGCATGCTTACCTTTACGGGTCAGATGCTCAGATGCCCCCGGGCAAGTGGGGCTTGCGCTACTGGGAGGCGCTCGAGCGCCTCAAGGACAGCGGCGTCCAGCACATCGTGGTCGTGTTTCCGCAGGTGATTGTTACATCCACAGGGGGGCAGGTGACCCTGCCGAATCAGATAGCGCAGGAAATCGGCTTTCGCGGGTTCGTACCCGTGTCAGATCTCGATGTTCTGCTGTGGCCTGGCTACGATAGTCCGTTTGCGCATCACTGGCCGCCTGATTCGGACCGAGTCTGCTACGAAAGCCCCTCAGCGCGTGCGCAAGGGGTCAGCCACGACTGTTGCTACAAGTTAGGGGGATGCGCTGATGGCAATGGATACCCCGAGACTCGCCAAACGCCGGTAGGACAGGCACTCAGCAGGCTGGATCCGGAAATAGTCTTCGATGTGCCACCGTTCGGCCACCTGGGATACGACCCAGCGCTTGGACCGCCCGACAACGATGCCCCGGTCCAGAATCAATATACCGGTACATGGAGTATCTGGGTGCCCATGAACGATGATCCCCGGCTTGCCGAACACCTTGCCAACGTCGTGCTGGCAGTCATGAACAATGCCCAGGCCCAGGAATTGTGAGGAAGACGCTCTTATGACGAACTCAAGTAAAACGCCCGACGCGCGTATCAGCAGGCGCACAGCGCTCGGGGGTGCGGGTGCCGCAGGCTTGGGATTCCTGCCGGTCTTCGGCGCGGTGGCGTCTACGGCAAATGCTCCTCGCGTCGACGGTCTTGCCTTGCCCGTCACACCGGAGGAGAACCTGGAGAACCTCGTTCGAATTACGGCCAGTCTCGATCCGGAGGATACGCCGTGGTTCTACAACGGATCTATCTATGCGGTTACCGACGGTGCAGCGCCCCTGGAGTTGATGCGGCTGCAAGGTATGGAGATATACAAGATGAGGCGCCTGCGTTCCGGTGGCTTCCTCATGAAGGGCGCGACCGTCACGTTTTTCACGGATATCGCGACCGGCGAATGGTTGCACGAAATGGAAAACCCGCTCACAGGAAAGACTGTTGAGGTGCCGGCCTTGAGCCAGATAAGCGGCGACCGCGGGTTTCTCTATCAGACCAGTGGTGTTCGGCCGCGGTGGGTTGCCGACCAGATTCCAGATGCGCCGCTGGATCTTTGGTGGACGGAGGCCGGAGGTTTCGTATGGCTGCACAACGAGACCGTCTATCCTCCCGGACTCCAGCAACCGCGCAAGCAGAGACAGACGCAGATTGTCAGAACAGATCATTTTGCTGACAAGAATCGAAGGCGTCTGCCGGCTGCGTTTACCGTGTCTTTCTTTGCGCCTTGGTCAGACTGGCTGGATATGGGCGATCGGCCCGGTCACCTGGTTTGGCACGCCTCGGGGGCGAAGCTTGCGTCTGTAGAGGATCTTCCGCACCCCTACCGGAAGCGCATCGAGGCAGAGTATCCAGACCATCTGAATGTAGACAGCTTTACCGACGCGGAGGTTTAGTCGAATGCTGCTGCTGAACAACTTGATCGGTGCTTCGATGATTGCCTCTGCTGCTACGGCAACCGGCGCCAAAGGTCTGGCAGAACACAATAGAGCCAACGGGCTGATCGACTTCAGCAATCCCTCCGAAAACCTGAAAGCTTTCGTCAAGTTGATGGGAAGTCTCGATCCGTCCGTTGAAGTAGCCGGTTGGTTTGGTGGCACGATCTACGCTGTCATTGGAGATCAGAAAAAGGTCGAGCCGCTGATTGGTGTGGAGGGCTGTGGCGTCAATCGAACACAGCAGGTAGGTGATGGTGTATACCGGATCTTCAATCGCGAGTTTGCCGTGTATAAGGACCTGGCGACGGGCGCCTATCTGGATCATTGGGTCAATCCCTTGAACCAGGAAACAGTCGATGTGTTTCCTATCATGAATCGGACGGTGAATGCAGAAGTTGCACCGATCATGAGGCAGGACTTTGATGGGACCATGGTGGAGACTCCGTTCACGCCCCCATGGCTTGTTCAGCAAGACACTGTCTTCAGCGTGCTTGAGCTGCACGCCGCTTTTCCCAATCCCATGACGCCGGAAGAATGGCCGCGTGAAAGTGCCGGTCGCATCAATAGAACCAGTGAGATGTTTAACCGAGCAGCTAGCTACGCACAGTTAGCCGATCCCGATCAACCGCAGGCTGACCACACCGGTACCTGGGTGCGGGTGGGTCCCTGGTTGCCATGGATGTTGATGGGGCAAAGCCAGGGGCATCTGCTCTATAGAACCTTCATGCAGAAAACCGGCAGTGCTTCCAATCTACCACCGCAGCTTCTGAACTATATGACGAGAAACTACCCCGAGTTTTTATCGGCTCCGTCCCCAGAAAGCTGGGGTTCTCCGAACGATTCGTCGTTCACGGTTTACATGGAAAACAGGAAGCCGGTCGGAGTAAAGAGTCGCTAGCGCGTCAGACTTGGTAGATGGACTCCGTTGATGTGGATTAAGTGATACTCGCGAACTTGTATTGGATGGAGCTTCAACAGCATGCAATTCCTTGACAGATCCAGCCGGGTCATTGCGACTTGTCGCGCTTATGCCGTGCTGTTGGCGTTACTTTTTTCGGCACAACTATTCTCTCCTTCGGAGGGCCTGGCTGAGAGTAACGGTGATACACAAAAGATCGGGGTTCTGTATCTGGTTCACGGTGGCGCAAGGTCGCTGAATTTCTCAAATTTCTTTGATGCCGGTATTCAGATGGCATCCTATGATCCCAACTCCTACGTATATCAGAATATCATCTGGCAGCCGGAGAACTGGCCCAGCGTGCTACCCCTCCACAACACTGAGCAGGCCTCAGAACTCCTCGGGCTAACCCGCAAGTACAGCTTCCAGCTGGGGCGGATTGGTGATCTGGAGCCGGTCACGCAAGTCACAGAGGCCCAGGTGGTTTCCTTGCAAGCCGCATTGGATGGGGCGGCAACCTCTACGAATACCCAGTTTGTCGTGGATTGGGTCGGCTGGATTGCTGGATCTGCTGATGTGGGGTCGCTGCCTTACCCTCGATTCATCTACAACCAGGATGGAGCGTCTGAGATCGCCATGCGTTACTGCGGTGGTTCAACAGACGGTGGAGCCCAGCCAGACGGGCGCTGGCCGCTGTGCGACCCGGAGCGCTACAACGTCGACGGACCAATGGATCGGCTGCTGCGAGCCGGTGTTGAAAAAATAGTCATCGTCGATACCGCCGTGGGCGGGATCCGTTTCTCGAAGAGTCTTGACGTATACAAAATGCTGGGCAGGGCCAGAGATGCCGCGCTGCGCGACACGAACCGCTCGGTTCCAATCGTCTGGGCCAACGACTACACCGGCTTCATGATGGAGGCATACCCCAAGGAGCCGGCCGACTGGACGGCATCGATGGGCGCGCCGCGTAATGCGCCAGAGGTAGTGCTTGAGAATCGCGGTAATCCCGTTACCGATGATCCGGCGTATGCATCAATTGTGGTCGACGGAATTGTGCGCGCCATGTCCGCCAGCGTATCACCCGCTGACACGGGTGTGCTTCTCTACAATCATGGCATTTTCCCAGGTAACGAAGTATTTGACCCCAAGATCGATGACACCCTAACGCTTCACGAAAATCTGCAGGAAGCCCTGTTGACCCGCCATCCGACCCTGTCAGCCGACAATATCGTGGGTGCCTGGGAGGGCATCAAGCAGATGGTCGATGGCAAGCTTCAGCGTACCCGGGAGATGCGCGGCGAAGACCTGGGCCATGCTTATCTTTACGGCTCAGATGCACAGATGCCCCCGGGCAAGTGGGGCCTGCGCTACTGGGAGGCGCTCGAGCGGCTCAAGGACAACGGCGTCAAGCACATCGTGGTTGTGTTTCCGCAGGTGATTGTGACAACCACAGTGGGGCAGGTGGGCCTGCCGAATCAGGTCGCGCAGGAAATCGGCTTTCGGGGGTTCGTACCCGTGTCTGATCTCGATGTGCTTCTTTGGCCTGGCTACGACAGTCCGTTTGCGCATCATTGGCCACCTGATTCGCAACGAATCTGCTACAAAAGCCCCTCAGCGCGTGCTCAAGGGGTCAGCCACGACTGTTGCTACAAGTTAGGGGGCTGCACGGATGGCAATGGATACCCCGAGACTCGCCAGACGCCGGTGGGACAGGCACTCAGCAGGCTCGATCCGGAAATAGTCTTCGATGTGCCACCCTTCGGGCACCTGGGATACGACCCAGCGCTTGGACCGCCCGACAACGATTCCCCGGTCCAGGATCAATATACCGGCACATGGAGTCTCTGGGTGCCCATGAATGATGATCCTCGGCTTGCCGAACACCTTGCCAACGTTGTGCTGTCAGTCATGAACAATACCCAGGCCGAGGAATTGTGAGGGTCGAATGCTGCTATTGAATAACCTGATCGGTGCTTCCTCGATTGCCTCTGCCGGTGCAGCAGGCCGTCTGGCTAAAGACGATCACGGCGAGGCGCTGATCGATTTCAGCAATCCCGCTGAGAACCTGAAAGCCTACATCAAGTTGGTGGGAAACCTGGATCCGTCCGTTGAAACTACCGGTTGGTTTGGTGGCACGATCTACGCTGTCATCGGAGACCAGAAAAAGGTCGAGCCGCTGATTGGTGTGGAAGGGTGTGGCATCAACCGAGTTCAGCAGATGTCCGGTGATGTATACCGGATGTTCAATCGCGAGTTTGCGGTATATAAGGACTTGAAGACAGGCGCCTATCTGGATCATTGGTTCAATCCGCTGAATCAGGAAACAGTTCACGTGCTGCCTATTCTGAATCGCACGGTGACTGCAGAAGTTGCACCGATCCGGAGGCAGGACTTTGACGGAACCATTGTTGAGACTCCGTTCGCGCCCCCATGGCTTATTCAGCAAGACACTGCCTTCAGCGTGCTTGAGCTGCATGCCGCTTTCCCCAATCCCATGACGCCGGAAGAATGGCCACGTGAAAGTGCCGGCCGTATAAACAGGACCAGTGAGATGTTCAACCGAGCGGCGCGCTACTCACAATTGGCGGACCCGGATGAGCCGCAGGCGGACTTTACCGGTACCTGGCTGCGGATTGGTCCCTGGTTGCCATGGATGTTGATGGGACAGAGCGAGGGGCATTTGCTCTATAGAACCTTCATGCAGAAAACCGGGCGTGCTTCCAATCTACCGCCGCAGCTTCTGGACTATATGACGAGAAACTACCCCGAGTTTTTAACGGCTCCGTCCCCAGAAAGTTGGGGTTCTCCGAACGATTCTTCGTTCACGGTTTACATGGAAAACCGCAAACCCGTTGGCAAGGAGGGTCGCTAGATGGTGCCTTCAGCGAATCGGCGCTCGGTGCTCAAAGCCCTGGGCGCAGCGGGCGCATTGATGGCGGCTCCAGGGGCGCTTCGGTCGCAAAACCGAAGCGAGGTGCTGGTTATCGGCGCAGGCCTGTCGGGCCTTGCTGCCGCCCTCCTGCTCGAACAGTCAGGCTTGAATGTCCGTGTGGTTGAAGGCCGTAGCCGAGTGGGCGGACGCGTGTGTTCAGCTCGCGAGCTGCCCGGTGCCCCTGAATCGGGCGGCACTGGATTCGCGCACGGGTATGCGCGGCTTCTGGATGCCGTGCGCAAATATGGGGTAGGGCTGGTCGACCGCAGACCCGTGATTAGCCATGTGATGCGGCGCGAGATTTTTCTCGACGGCAAGCACATTCCGCTTCAGGAATGGCCGGAGCATCCCAGAAATCCTTTCCCAGCAGATTCTCGGGAGACGCCTCCGTGGGCGTACCTGGGTCAGCTGACAACGAAAGCGAATCCGCTGACATCGCTCGATGGGTGGCTGGCACCGGAGAATCGCGGCCTTGACATCGCCTACCACGACTGGCTGCGCCAGCAGGGTGTCAGTGACGATGTCATTCGCGTGACTTCAGACGTGGAACAGTCGCATGGCGACACGGCATTCCACGTATCGGCGCTCATGATGCTGTTTGTCTCAAGGTTTTTCACCGATCAGAGGGAATCTGCACGCCCCGGAGACTCTCCGTTTCTCACCGCTGAAGGCGGTAATCAGGCAATTCCGGAAGCGATGGCGCGCGCGTTTAAAAACGACATAGAGCTGGAGCGACGTGTCGTAGCGATTCATGATGTGGGTGATCAGGTTGAAGTGACGTTTGCAGACGGGCAGGTTTACAAGGCGGATCATGTGGTCTGTTCTGTTCCCTGCTCGGTTCTGCGTCGGATTTCAATCTGGCCGCCACTGCCCACACCGCAGGCACGCGCCGTGCAGACACTGGATTCCCAAGCAGTCAACCTTATCCATATGGTCAGCAAGGCACCTTTCTGGGAGGAAGAGGGCCTTTCCCCCAACATGTACAGCGACGGACTGGTAAGCAACCTGGTAGGCGAACGCAATGGGTCCGAGCCTGATGATGTCACCAGCCTCACGGCCTGGGTACGTGGAAGCAAAGCCGCATTCCTTGACCAGCTACCCGAAGCGGAGGCGCGCGCATTGGTCCTTGCGGATCTGGCGAAGCGTCGACCTGCCTCGCAGGGCAAGCTTGAAGTCGTTGAATACAAGTCCTGGTATCGCGATCCGTTCGCGGGGGGCGGGTGGGCGATCTGGAAGCCTGGGCAGGTGAGCACTTTGGCGCCACACGTGGGCATGGCACACGGTCGGGTTCATTTCTGTGGTGAACACACCGCCCAGGTGAGTCGTGGCATGGAAGGCGCGATGGAGTCGGGTGAGCGCGTAGCAGTCGAAGTCTTGGGACAAATGTAGCGTGATGAAGACGCGAGGCTGCGGCAGGGGTATCGATGCTGGGCCAAGGGCGGTTTGCTGGCAAGCAGCGGTTTATGTGAGGTGAAAAGTATGCGGAAAGGCATGCTTCTGTGGATGCTCGCTTTCGTGGCTCATCCAGTGTTGGCTGAAGGGTTGACGAGCGAAACTGTCTATGGGGGCGGTGGTTTGCCGCTGCACGTGATCAGCGCCGGTCGGCCTGGGCAGCCGGAGATCCTGTTCATCCACGGGTTTTCGCTGAGTTCCAGCAGCTGGCTACAGCAGTTTGAGTCGTTGGCCGAAGATTACCGCATCGCTGCGTTCGACCTCAGGGGGCACGGAAATTCAGCGCATCCCTGGAATGCAGATGATTATGCCGATTCGGCGCTTTGGGCGGACGATGTAGCCGCGGTTATCGCTGGCACAGGCCTGACAAAACCCTGGATCGTCGCCTGGTCGTATGGAGGCCACGTTGCGCTGGACTATGTTCGAAAACATGGCACTGCCAATCTTTCTGGTGTAGTGCTCGTCGGTAGCACGGCAGGAATGTTGCCGTTCCCGCCGCCCGATTCGGACACTATGGAGCGGTTCGCGCGGATGACGCGACTCTCGATGTCCGCCAACGCGGGCGATAGATTCCTGGCAGCACAGGAATTTGTCACAGGAATGGTGGTGCAGCCCCTGGACGAGCATGTTGTACAGCGGGAAGTTGCTGCGGCCGTGCTCCTTAGTCCCAGAGTACGCGGGGTTATAGTGCAGCGTAGCTTGGACAATGCTGATCTGAAGTCGAAGCTGGAGTTACCTGTTCTGTTTATGGTGGGCAGCCAGGACCGCGCAGCAAGCCTCGAGGGCATTCAGGGGCTCATACCACAACTGCCGCAGGCAGCCGTTTCCTATTACGAAGATACCGGCCACATGCCGTTCATTGAACGGCAAGCGCGCTTTGATGCCGAAGTGAAGCGCTTGGTCGCTGAGGGTCTGGAGAGCTTTCAAGTTCCGCAGTCACGGAATCAATAACATGTCGGAGTTGTGATGACCAGAATCTCCAAGCGTGAGTTTCTCGGCCTGGCCGGGGCAGCCGCGACTGTAGCCACCTTGGGCGGTGCCGGCAACGCCGCCTTCGCAGCCCGCAGCGATTACGACCTGATTGTCGTGGGCGGAGGCAACGCGGGTCTGCCCACGGCGATATTCGCCGCACAGCGTGGTGCCCGGGTGCTGGTCGTCGAAGCCGGTGGCGCTGTAGGCGGTACGCTGTTCATGTCCTCAGGCCAGATGAGTGCAGCCGGTACGCGCCTGCAGGCCGCGCGCGGCATCAAGGATACGGCGCAGTCTCACTACGACGATATCATGGAGATCAGCAAGGGCACGGCCGACCCGGAGATGCTCCGACTTTCTGTGGACAATTCGGCCGCAGCATTCGACTGGCTGATGGACTGCGGTTTCGAGGTGATCGACGGGCATCCGATTACCGGTACCACGCACGAGCCCTACAGCCGTGCTCGCTACGCCTGGGGTCCGGAGGGCGGACGCTCGATCCTCAAGGTGCTGAACGAACAATTGGCACCCCATGTGGCGTCCGCTCAGGTCACCGTGCTGACCAGTCACGAGGCGGTTGACCTGATGCAGAACAGCACGGGGACCGTGACAGGAGTGGTCCTCAAGGGCCCCGATGGGCGCACCGTGCGACAGCAAGGACGTCGAGTGGCACTGACCTGCGGTGGCTATACAGCCAATCCCGACATGTTCGCTAAGTACGAGGGTGTGAAGACCTACTCGCGCGCAACCTATCCATGGAGCAAGGGCATCGGCATCGAGTTGGGTCTTGCCGCGGGCGGCTACGTACGCGGCGGCGAGACTCATACGCCGCTGTTCGGCGCCATTCGTGCTGACTACAACGAGCCGACCGGTATTCGTGCCCTGGCGCGGCACTTCCCACCCGAACGCCCGCCTTACGAGATCTTCGTGGATGGCAAGGGCGAGCGGTTTCTGCGTGAAGATATCCCCAGCCACGATGCCTACGAGCAGGCCATCTCGACGCTGCCCGATCAGCGATGCTGGGCCATTTACGATTCGGCGATTCGCCGCGCCGCGCCGCAGTTCGCTTTTGGTGGAGGTTTTTTCGGCAGCTTCGGACCGGAAGAAGAAGAGCGCGCATTCGCCAACAATGAGCCGATGTTTTATCGCGCCGATGACCTCGGCACCTTGGCCACCAAGGCGGGTATCGAACCCCGCGGGCTGATCGCGACGGTGTCGGCATACAACCGCGGGCGCGCCGAGGGCCGCGACGCGCTGGGCCGGCAGCACATGCCTTTGCCGATTGAGGCCGGGCCTTTCTACGCCGTGCAGCTGAGCAGCTGGAACCTGATCAGCTTCGCTGGACTGGGTGTCGACGGCCGATTGCGGGTAACCCGCGCGGATGGCTCGCCGATCCAGAATCTGTATGCTGCCGGTGAAGTGCTCGGCATGGGTCAGGTAAACGGCAAGTCAATGCCTGGCGGAACGGCGGTCATGTCTGCCCTGGCCTTCGGCAGGTTGCTGGGGCGGGAGCTCATTGAATTTGCCTGAAGCCGGAAAAATAGCCCGGTAACACCCGCCGGCACGCCGAGCTGGCCGCCGAGCGGCACTGTTATACTCGTAAGCCTCCGCCGGCCGACCCTCCAGGGTCGGCCGCGTCCATTGGGGGTATGCGCAGTTCCATGAGCAACAGCTACAACGCCTCGGATATCGAAGTCCTGAGTGGCCTGGATCCCGTGCGTCGCCGCCCGGGCATGTATACCGATACAACTCGTCCGAACCACCTGGCGCACGAGGTCATCGACAACTCGGTGGACGAGGCGCTCGCGGGCCACGCGCGCAGCATCGAGGTGACGCTGCATCGCGACGGCTCCCTCGAAGTCGCCGACGACGGCCGCGGCATGCCGGTGGACATGCATCCACAGGAAAACATGCCGGGTGTGGAGCTGATCCTCACGCGCCTGCATGCTGGCGGCAAATTCTCCGGCAAGCATTACCAGTTCTCCGGGGGCCTGCATGGCGTGGGTGTGTCCGTGGTCAATGCGCTTTCCAAGTCACTCGAGATCTGGATCCGCCGCGGTGGCGTCGAGTACAACATGAGCTTTCGTGGCGGTCACAAAGCCTCGGATCTTGAGCAGGTCGGCAAGGTCGGGCGCGCCAACACCGGCACGACGATTCGCTTCTGGCCCGACGCCAGCTATTTCGACTCCGCGCAGTTCTCGATCAGTCGACTCACTCATGTACTGCGCGCCAAGGCCGTGCTGTGCCCGGGCCTGCGCGTGCGCTTCACTGTGGAGAAGAGCGGCGAGGTCAGCGAGTGGTGTTATGAAGGCGGGCTGGCGGAGTATCTGGCCGAGGCCATGGGGGATGTCGAGCGCGTTCCGGCCCAACCTTTAGCCAGCAGTTTCGACGCCACGCGCGAGGCGCTGGAATGGGCGGTGGCCTGGCGGGCCGGCGAGGGCGGGAGTGTTGCCGAGAGTTACGTCAATCTCATTCCCACCGCGCAGGGAGGCACGCATGTCAACGGTCTGCGCTCGGGGCTGACCGAGGCGCTGCGCGAGTTCTGCGAGTTCCGGAATCTGTTGCCACGGGGTTTGCGTCTGGCACCCGAGGATGTCTGGGAGCAGGTCAGCTACGTGTTGTCGGTGAAACTTGCCGAACCGCAGTTTTCCGGCCAGACCAAGGAGCGTCTGGCCTCGAGAGAGGCCGCGGGCTTCGTCGCGGGTGTAGTCAAGGATCATTTCGCGCTATGGCTGAACCAGCACCCGGAGGCCGGCGAGCAGATCGCCGAGCTTGCCATCAGTCATGCCCATCGCCGCATGAAGGCCGCCCGACAGGTCGTGCGCAAGCGCATCGTCAGTGGTCCCGCGCTGCCGGGCAAACTCGCCGACTGCACCTCGCAGGATCCGGCGCGCTCGGAGCTGTTTCTCGTGGAGGGTGATTCGGCCGGGGGTTCTGCCAAACAGGCACGCGATCGCGAGACGCAAGCCGTGATGCCGCTGCGCGGCAAGATCCTCAACACCTGGGAGGTGGAGTCCGGCGACATCCTCGCCTCGCAGGAAGTACACAACATCAGCGTAGCACTCGGCGTAGACCCCGGCTCGCCGGATCTGTCGCGACTGCGCTATCACAAGCTGTGCATACTCGCCGACGCCGATTCCGACGGCCTGCACATCGCCACGCTGCTGTGCGCGCTATTCGTGCGTCATTATCGACCGTTGGTAGCAGCCGGGCATGTTTACATGGCCATGCCACCATTGTTTCGTGTCGATGTGGGCAAGGAAGTCTTCTACGCGCTGGACATCGCTGAGCGCGACATCATCCTCGACCGTATCGCCGCAGAGAAGCGTCGCGGCCAGGTAAGCGTCACGCGCTTCAAAGGTCTGGGCGAGATGAGTGCCGGGCAGCTGCGTGAGACGACGATGGCGCCGGACACGCGCCGCCTGGTGCAGCTCACCGTCGAGGCGGCCGATGACACCGAGCGCATGCTCGACATGCTGCTGGCGAAAAAGCGCTCGGGCGACCGGCGCGATTGGCTGCAATCCAAGGGCAACCTTGCCGATATTGAGGTCTGACGTGGACGAAGTGGAACTGAATTTCGAGGGCGTGGAGCGCCAGCCGTTGCGCCAGTTCACCGAGAAGGCCTACCTCGACTACTCGATGTATGTGATTCTCGACCGGGCCTTGCCGTTCATCGGTGATGGGCTCAAGCCGGTACAGCGGCGCATCGTGTTCGCCATGCGCGAACTGGGGCTGTCCGCGAACGCCAAGCCAAAGAAATCCGCGCGCACCGTGGGTGATGTCATCGGCAAGTACCATCCGCATGGCGATTCGGCCTGCTACGAGGCCATGGTGCACATGGCGCAGGACTTCGCCTACCGCTATCCGATCGTACACGGCCAGGGCAACTGGGGCAGCGCGGACGATCCCAAGTCGTTCGCGGCGATGCGCTACACCGAGGCCAAGCTCACGCCCTATGCCGCGCTGCTGCTCTCCGAACTTGGCCACGGCACCGTCGACTGGGCGAGCAACTTCGACGGCACGCTCACCGAACCCGTGCGTCTGCCCGCGCGCCTGCCCAATTTGCTGCTCAACGGCAGCAGCGGCATTGCCGTGGGCATGTCCACCGACATTCCGCCGCACAACCTGCGCGAGGTGTCTGCAGCGCTGGTGCACCTGCTGGAAAAGCCGAAGGCCGGCGTGACCGAGCTGTGCGAGCACATCCGTGGTCCGGATTTTCCGACCGGCGGTGAGCTGATCTCGCCGCGGGAGGATGTACTGCGCATCTATGAGACCGGTGGCGGCACGCTGCGTGTGCGTGCGCGCTGGGAGCGAGAGGGCGGCGATATAGTCATCACCGAGCTGCCCTGGCAGGTCTCCGGCAGCCGAGTGCTCGAACAGATCGCAGGACAGATGCGCGCCAAGAAGCTACCGATGGTCGAGGACTTGCGCGACGAGTCCGATCACCAGAATCCCACGCGCCTGGTGATCACGCCGCGATCCAACCGCATCGATATCGACGCGCTGATGAACCACCTGTTCGCGACCACCGATCTGGAGCGAACGGTGCGCGTGAACATGAACGTGATCCGGCTCGACGGCCGGCCGGGCGTGGTCGACCTCAAGGGGCTGCTCAGCGAATGGCTGCAATTTCGTACCGACACAGTGGTGCGCAGGCTCGAGCATCGGCTCGGCAAGGTACGCGAGCGCCTGCACCTGCTCGACGGTCTGCTCATCGCTTACCTCAACATCGACGAGGTCATCGCCATCATCCGCAGCGAGGATGAGCCCAAGCCCGTGCTGATGCAGCGCTTCGGTTTGAGCGATGCGCAGGCCGAAGCCATCCTGGAACTCAAGCTGCGCCATCTGGCAAAGCTCGAGGAAATGAAGATCCGCGGCGAGCAGGAGGCGCTTGAGACGGAGAGAAAGCAGCTGGAGAAGCTGCTTGGCAGTCGTGCGCGGCTGCGCACGCTGATTCGCCAGGAGATTCTCGAGGATACGGAGAAGCACGGCGATGCGCGGCGCACCCAGCTTGTCGAACGCGAGGCTGCGCAAGCGCTGGACGAGTCTGAACTGGTGAGTGCTGAGCCGGTCACACTCGTCCTCTCGGCACGCGGCTGGGCACGCGCGGCGCGCGGCCATGAGGTCGATGCGCAGGCCTTGAACTACCGCAGCGGTGATGAGTTTCTGGCCGCCAGTCGCGGACGCAGCAATCAGTTTGCGGTGTTTCTCGACAGCACCGGTCGCGCCTACAGTCTGCCGGCCCATACGCTTCCCTCGGCGCGCGGCCAGGGCGAGCCGCTGTCGGGGCGCTTCAACCCGCCCGACGGGGCGAGTTTTCGCGGTGTGCTGGCCGGCGAACCCGGCAGCCTGTGGGTGCTGGCCACGGATGCCGGTTACGGCTTCGTCGCAAGGCTCGAAGATCTCTATTCGCGCAACAAGGCAGGCAAGTCGGTCCTGAGTGTGCCGCGAGGCGCCACGGTACTGTTGCCCGCACCGGTCGAGTCGGGCGATGACATTTTGCTGGCCGCAGTCAATTCTGCAGGTCAGTTGCTGAGCTTTCCGATTGCCGAGCTGCCGCAGCTCGGCCGTGGCAAAGGCAACAAGATCCAGGCGATCACCCCCGCGCGTTTCAAGGCCGGCGAGGAGGCGATGGTGGCGGTGGCCGCAGTGTCAGCCGAGCAGGTGCTGGCGATCTACAGCGGCCAGCGCAGAATGACGCTGAGGCACCGCGACCTGGCGGATTATCTGGGCGCCCGTGGCCGGCGTGGCAGCGTGCTGCCACGTGGCTGGCGCAAAGTCGAGCGTTTGAATGCCGAGCGCTGAGTGGCGTGCCCTCCGGCGCTAGCCGGTGTTGGCTTTGCCCGGCGGTTGCTCCAGCAGGGCGGTGCGCTCTGCGTCTGCGCGCACGGTGTCATCGCCAGCGTTGGGTTCGAGGGTCTCGTCGGCAGCGATCTCGGGCGCCGGCATGATCGCGGTCGCGGCGTCCTCGATCACCGTATTGGTACCCTCAGCCTCGGCTTCGAGTTCCTTGAGGCTGCGCATGACCTCAGCCGGGACACCATGCAGGGTGTCGGTGGCCTCCAGTGATCCGGTGTCGTCGAGCGATACGGCGGCCTCGAAGCGCGAGGTATAGTCTCTCTCGAGCATGGCCATGGCTTCGGTCATCTGCAGCTCCAGCGCCTGGGTGTCGCTGAAGCCCGCAAAGCGATGCTCGACGGTGGTCTCGCCGCTGTGCCTGTGGCCGAGCGCGACGTCCGGGACCTTGAAGCTGCCCGTGCCCTCGACGTTGATCTCGGGCGGCCTGGATGATGCCGCCACAGGGCTCGCCGGCGCGTGTTCATCGCCCTGCGCAACAGCGGGGAACAGGTCGTCGAGATCGATGTCCGGCGCGGGTCCGAGGTCGAGCACCTCGACTTCGTCGGTGGCTTCCTCGACCTGCATGCCCTGTGCACGCAACTCGATGGCACCCGTCTGCATCAGGCCCGGATCGAAGGACGGCGGTGGCGCCAGTGTGGCGCGGCCGGTTTGTTCAAGATCGATGGAGGCATCATCGGACTCGGGCTTGCGTCGCAATGCCGACCAGGCCAGCAAGCCGCCGAGGATGATGAAGCCCAGGCCTACCAGCAGGCCCGTGAGCCAGCGCAGCAGGCCGTCTCCCCGCTCGGCGGGCGCCTGGGTAGACACGCGCGGCGAGGCCGTCGCGGTCGCAGATGCCGGCAAAGTTGTGACTGATGCGGTTGTGACTGATGCGGTTGTGGCTGATGCCGTTCTGGCTGATACGCTGATGTCGGGGATCGCACTGGCCCTTTCGCTCGAAACGCCGAGCGCCGGTCCTGCGCTTACGCGCGCTGGCACCGCTGCTGCGACGGGCGGAGCGGCCGTGCGTGTGATCACCGCGTCGGGGCTTGCAGTGACGGCTGGCATTGCCAGCT
>JBGTIC010000437.1:0-9392 GCA_041745895.1 Gammaproteobacteria bacterium | reverse complement strand
CTGGCCGAGCCCATGAGCATCGACGGCGTGCTGCTGCGTTCACAGGTGCGCCAGGGCGTGGCCGTTTCGGTGGCGGACAGCGACGGCAAGCGGCTGCTCCAGCGCGCTCATGCGGCTTTGTCCCGGGCCCGCGCGGACGGCGAGGATTTAGCCGTATTCGATGGCGCGTCGGGAGTCGGCGAGGCGGCCGAGTTGGGTGGCTGGCAACTGGCCACCGAACTTGCGCCCGCCTTGGAACGGGGGGAGTTCGAACTGTGGTACCAGCCCAAGCTGTCCCTCCTGGACGGGTCAGTGTCGGGTGCCGAGGCGCTGGTGCGCTGGAACCACCCGCGACTTGGCCTGCTTGGCCCGAACGCGTTCGTACCCCAGGCGGAGCAGGACGGTCACGTGAATGCGCTGACGTGGTCGGTACTGAACATGGCGCTGCGAAGGCTCAGCGACTGGCCTGACGACCTGCCCGTAAGCGGAATCGCGGTGAATGTTTCGCCGCTGTGTCTGAACGAGACGGACTTTGTCGCGCGGGTGCTCGAAGCGGTGAGTCTGTGGGGGGTGGGCCACTCGCGCCTGACGCTGGAAATCACCGAAAGCGCGGTGATGCGTGACACCGCGGCCAGCGACCGCGCGCTAAGAACGTTGCGCGATGCCGGGGTGAGCGTTTCCATAGACGACTTCGGTACTGGCTTTTCCTCGCTCGGTCACTTCAGGCACCTGCCGGCGGATGAGCTGAAGATCGATCGGTGCTTCGTCTCCCGCCTCGCTAACGACGAGGGCAGTCGGCACATTGTCGGTACCGTGCTGCACTTGTCCCGGTGTTTCGGTTTCCGCACCGTCGCCGAAGGCATAGAGGACGCGGTTACGCTGGAGCGGCTGGCGGAAATGGGCTGCGACGTTGGGCAGGGGTATCACATCGCGCGGCCTATGCCAGTGTCGCAATGGCTGCAGTGGTTGCGTGCTCATGTAGCGTCCCAAGCACGCTGAGGGGTCTATCGCGCGCTGTACCTATCGCCTGCGACTTCGATCATCATCATCAGGGAAGCAGACCCAACAGTGTTCGGGCACTGGTCTTCAGTTTGTGCTTTGCCCGTCACCTCACACCAACGAGGACTACGTGACTCCAGACCCGACTCCTTATAAGGACTAAGAATCCACACCTCTTGGCCGTTGTTGTCGTCCGAGGAAAGGGCGTTACCAAATGCAATGGGGGCTTGAGGTTCTGTCTGCCCGACGCCGACCACGTAAGCCCCTGCCTGTAGCACGAACGGTTGCGGGAATCGGAACGTCTTCCACGCTCCGACTTCGTCGGGGCCAATAGACTGGCCCTCGCTGACGAAAAGATCTTCTTCTGGCCGGCCTTCATATCGCCATATCCCGAAGTTGATCTCCGCATCCGTCTCAACGAACTCTGAGTGATCGATTATGAAAACCGAAATCGACATCAGCTCGACCCGATTCTGAAAAACGAACGGCTGTCCATAGAACCCGCTGCTCGGATGGTTTACCGACAGGCTTCCCCACCTTAACGAGTCTTCCGCTTGTAAGGACGCAAGGCTCGATGTTCGATCAAGCGCTGATCCCGAAGCCCACGCCAGGAAGGCGATTGCCACAATAGAAGCGGTCAGAACCTTCATGAGTTCTCCTCTTGAGAAAATGAAAAGGCAGCCTCACTCGATCGCTTTAACCAGGCGCTATTGCGGACCTACAACGCGCGCCTCGCATCCCACTCCTTCCGGGTTTGGCCCCATATATCGACAATCGAGTCTTGATACGGTCGCGGTAGTTGTCCTCGACCTCGGCTCCGCGATCCGAGCTTTCTCGCAACAGCTACAGATGCTTCGTTCTCTGGATCTATGACGTGAATTACCTCGGTCCAGCCAAGCTTCGCGAACGCCCAATTGATCGAGGCAGTCGCTGCTTCAGTTGCATAGCCCTCGTTGCAGCAGGCACGCAGGATACCCCAACCTACCTCAGTTCCGGGCCAACCTTCAGGCTTCCATGGCCCCACTCGGCCGATCCATCGGCCATCGGCCTTGGAAACAACAGAGAACATCGAGTAGCCCTGGAGGTACCAAGCCCCGGCCAATTGGCTAAATGTTCGCCATGCGTCCGGCCGTGCTTGCACACCGCCTATGAATCGTGCTGACTGTTCATCAGCCATGTACTCCGCATAAGCGTCGAAATCCACGAGTATGGGGGGGCGTAGGATCAGCCGATCAGTCTCCAGGATTGGGAAGTCGTGATCTATCATCGGCTTGCTGTCTCTAAAGTGCGTAGCTACTCTGGCAGAGATGAGGGTGTGTGGCGCAAGTGCCGGCATGGCTTTTTGTGATGCCTAACGACGCGTTAAGCGGCCGCGGGCCAACCCAACATCGGGAAACACGACAGCCTTTGCCTGCGGCCGCTTGAGCGCACAGTCAGGTTTGGACGCCGGAAAGTGACGACCATACACCACGCACGCCGATGGCGTGGACTACGCCGATTAACAGGCAGATTGCAGAGCTCCAGACCCAGAACACCGGGGTGTTTTCTCCCGGCGCGAATGCAGCGAGCATAAACCCGGCGATGCCTCTCAGGAGATAGACTGAAGTAATTGCAATAAGCGCCACTTTTAGAAGCGGCAGCCGAGGCAGCACTCCCGCCCCGGAAAGGGCATACGCCGACCAAAGGCCGAGAATCACGGCAATTGCCATTGTGATGAAGGCAGGGCGCCAGCTACCCTGTGCGGCCAGCCCGGCCATACCTTCTCCTGCGCCGAAGAAACGGTACCAATCGGGGCCTCCAACAATGACGCCAACGTGAGCAATAGCCGCAAGCGCGCTTAATGCGCCGGCGAGGATCAGGATGTTCGAGCTTGCGATGATCATGAAGGCCACACCTGACGATTGAGCTGAGCGCCGCAGCGATCATCAACCGGAATTGTTCGTACCGGGTAAAGTGCGGGCCAGTTCAATAGTGGCAGTCCCCGAGCCTCTCTACCGCGACACAGATGCTATGGTTGTCCACGTCACAGACGGTCCTGCCTGTCGTACACGGGTTGCCCGTGTTGCAGATCGTATTCGGTACACATACCTGCTCCGGCGGCTCAACCCCGCAGTTCTCAAGCACCTCGACGACCACGCAGTGCGTTGTGCCATCAGCACCGCAGACGGTTCTGCCCGTCGTACAGGGGTTGGAGGTGTTGCATATCGCCCCACCCACGCAATCGCCTACGGAACGGGGACGATCATCGCAGGCTGCCAATCCGAATAGCATCAGGATGATCAACGAAAGCTGACTTGTACTGCGCCTCAGATTCAAGGACATGCTCCTTACTCTCCCGCTGCCTCAGATTTGCGATACGGTTTGGCCTGCACGCCGCGGCTGTGCAGCTGATGCATTGCGCGTTCGGCGCCGTGGGCCAGCATCTTCTCAATGGCGTCAGCGGCATCCTTCAACGCATCGCCCATCAGGGTCTGCTCCTCGACCGGTGCACGCGTGAGCACGAAGTCGGTAACCTCGTCGCGATGCCCGGGATGACCGATGCCGATGCGCAGTCGCCAGAACTCCGCGCCGAGGTGGCGAATGAGGTCACGCAGCCCGTTGTGCCCGCCATGGCCGCCGCCAAGTTTGAGCCGCGCGGTGCCTGGCGGGAGGTCCAGTTCGTCGTGCGCGACCAGGATCTGGCCGGGCTCGAGCTTGAAAAAGCGCGCCACGGGGCCGACGCTCTGACCGCTCAGGTTCATGAACGTGGCAGGCTTGAGCAGCCGCACTTCCGTACCGACGAGCATCGTACGGGCCAGTTCGCCGTGGTACTTGGCCTCGGTGGCGAAGCGTGCCCCAGTGCGCTGCGCCAGCAGATCGGCGAACCAGAAGCCGGCGTTGTGCCGGGTCTGCTCGTAGCGCGAACCGGGGTTGCCCAGACCGACGATGAGCTTCAGAGCATTGTCCATGGACGCGATTGTAACTGCCGCAGGACAGGAATTGCCGACACGAGAGGCAGCACTGCGACGTACTGTCGATCGGTGCTGCGTTCACGCTTCGGACAGCCTTCATGAAGGATAGCACTCGAAGGCCGCCTGACAGCATCATCAGAAGCGATTCAACTCGGAGAGACTTACCATGATCTCACGCATGACCCGCGGCTACGTCGACGGCCCCTTCGGCCAGATTCACTACCGGCGGATCGGCCAGGGCCCGGTGCTGACCCTGCTGCACCAGAGCCCGAGCTCATCGGAAATGTTTCACGAAGCCTACCCGCGCCTCGCCGCGGCCGGACTCACCGTCATCGGCCTGGATACGCCAGGCTTCGGCATGTCGGAGGTCCCCGAGCATCCACCCCGCATCGCCGAGTATGCCGCAGCCCTTGCCGTGGCAATCCGCGCGCTGAGCGATGCACCCGTCGCCCTGCTCGGCCATCACACCGGCGCCTCGATCGCAGCGGAAATGGCCGCCAGCGAACCCGGGCTGATCCATCGCCTGATCCTCAACGGCCCGCCGGTGATGACCGAGGCCGAACGCGACGAATTCCGCAGCGCGCTGAAAAACGCCCCGGCCATCGAGATCCTCCCCGACGGGCGTCACCTGCAGGCGTTGTGGGATCGACGCGTGTTCTTCACGCCCGGCTGGACCAACGTCGAGGCCATGCACCGTGGCATCGTGCAGATGCTGCTGGCCGGCAAGACCGAGTGGTATGGCCACCATGCCGCCTTTGGTCACGACATCGCCGAGCCGATCACGCGCATCACCCAGCCCACCCTTATCCTGACCAACACCGGCGATGACATCTACTACACGGCCCAGCGGGCGCGCGAACTGCGCCCGGATTTCGCCTATGCCGAACTCGAAGGTGGCACACACGACATCGTGGACGAGCAGCCCGACGAATGGAGCAAAGTCGTCGCAGCATTTGTACTGGAGTAGAACCGTGCGGGGCTGAAGGCCACGCGCGTGACACGCGGCGCCTACGCCAGCAGAGACGCCGGCCCCGGTGCAAACAGCTTCTGCGTATGCATCGCAGCATCTCCAGAGAAACGCGCCGAATCCTGGCCCGGCTCGTGATAACGCTTGCCCTGATCGCGCGACTGCAGCAGCACCCAGCGGGCGCGCTCGACGCGCCGCTGCTGATAATCGACCAGCGCTTCATCGACGCGCTCGTGGCTCGCCAGCACGCCCGACAGCACCCAGGCATCCTCGATGGCCATCGCCGCGCCCTGGCCCAGGTAAGGCAGCATCGGATGCGCCGCATCGCCCATCAGCACCAGCCGCCCGCGGGCCCACTCGTCAACGGGCTCACGGTCATACAGCGCCCACTTGAACAGTTCGTGGCCGGTGAAGTGGTCGAGTACGGTTTTCGCCTCGTCACAGAATCCGGCGAATACCGCCTGCAGCTCGGCAAGCTCGGCGCGCTCGTGCCAGCCTTCGATGTCCCAGTCGACGTCACTTACGAAGGCGACCACGTTGAGTGCCTGAAAATCGGCCACCGGGTAATGCACAAGCTGGCAGCGATCGCCGAGCCATACCATCGATCGGGGCTCACCGTAGCGCGCCGGCAGCAACGCTGTGGGCAGCACGCCGCGATAGGCGATGTGACGGGTGAAGCGTGCCGGCTCATCGACGAAACGCCGCGCGCGCACCACCGAGCGCGCACCATCCGCGGCGATGACCAGCGAAGCGATCGCGGTATTGCCGTTCGCGAACTCAAGCACCGGTGCCTCGTCGGGTCCCGTGACGTCCACCAGACGATGGCCCAACCGGAACGCATCGGCATCCAGCCTGCGCACCTCGTTGACCAGCATTGCGTGAAATTGTGGGCGCAGCACCTGGTAGTACGGTGAGCCGAACAGCTTCTCCAGCGCATCACCCAGCGGCTGGGTCTGCAATGGCTCGCCGGTCACACCATTGAGAATCGTGCCGCTCAGCGGTGTACACGAGATTGCAGCCAGTCGCTCGCCCATGCCCCAGGCAGCGAAGATCTTGCTGGCGTTCGGCGAAACAGAGATGCCTGCACCAACTTCGCCAAACGCGTCGGCCTGCTCGTAGACGCGCACGCGAAAGCCTTTCTGGAGCAGCCCGATCGCCACGCTCAGACCCCCGAGTCCTGCACCGATCACGGCAATAGGTGCCTTCGCCCCGTGAAGCTCATTCACTGCCATTGCCCTGAAACGCGGCGCTCACAGCCGAACGCTCACAGCCTTTGTCTTGAGATAGGCATCCAGACTCTCACGCCCCATCTCGCGGCCCCAGCCAGACTGGCGGTTACCGCCGAACGGCGTCTCGGGACTCACAGCCGCGTGCGCGTTGACCGCCACCTGACCTGCATCGATGCGCCGCGCGAACCCCAGCGCAGTGGATATGTCGCGACTCCAGACGCTTCCGGAGAGCCCGAAGATCGTATCGTTGACAAGCGCCGCCAGCGCGTCTTGGTCACCATCGGCGAAGCGCTGCACGGTAAGCACCGGGCCGAAGATCTCCTCGCGCACGATGCGCATGTCCGCCTTGCAGTCGGTAAACACCACCGGGGCGACAAAATGACCGGGGCCATCGATGCTGCGTTCAGGTGTTGCGCGGGTTGCACCCTCCTTCTCTCCCAGGGCGATGTAGTCGAGCACCCGGGCGCGCTGCTGCGCGGAGATCAGCGGTCCAAGTACCGTGTCGGGTTGCAACCCGTCACCAATCTTCAGAGCCTGAGCCATGCCGACGACGCCGGCGACGAACTGGTCGTGGATCGATTCGTGCACGAACAGCCGGGTGCCGGCCATGCAGTTCTGGCCGGACAGGAAAAAACACGCCATGGCGGCAGTTGGTACCGCATCCTCCAGATTGACGTCGGCGAACACCACCATCGGCGATTTTCCGCCCAGCTCGAGCGTGACTTTCTTGAGGTTACCGGCCGCTGCGCGCACGATGCTGCGCCCCACCTGGGTGGAGCCGGTGAAGCTGATCTTGTCTACGTCGGGGTGTTCGGCGAGTGCTGCACCAACCTCGCTGCCCTCCCCCTGCACGAGATTGAGCACACCCTCGGGCACCCCGGCCTCGTGGGCCAGGCGCACCAGCAGCTCACCGGTCAGCGGGGTGAGCTCGGCCGGCTTGAGTACGACGGTGCAACCGGCGGCCAGCGCCGGGGCCAGCTTCATCAATATGATGTTCAGCGGCGCGTTCCACGGTGTGATCGCCGCCACCACGCCGATCGGCTCACGCTGGGTGTAGACCAGAAAATCCTGCGTCTCACGTCCCACGGGGGCCGCCGGAATCGTCTCGCCGGCGATCTTGGTGCACCAGCCTGCATAGTAGCGCAGCAGCTCAGGCATCAGGCCCGTGGTCGAGCCCATCGACAGAGTCAGCGGCATGCCGTTTTCCAGCGTCTCGACGTGCGAGAGAAACTCGGCGCGCTGCTCGATGAGATCGGCGAACCTGAACAGAATTCGCGCGCGCTGATAGGCCTTGAGTTCGCCCCATGGCCCGCTCAGCGCCGTGCGCGCGGCCGCCACTGCCGCATCGACATCGGCGCGGGTGCCCAGCACGACGGAGGCGATCGTCTGCTCGGTAGCGGGATTCTCCACCGGCAGGGTGGCGGTGCTCTGTCCATCCGTCCAGGCGCCACCAATATGGTGGTTGTGGCGCTGCTGAAGAAACGCAGCGACCTCGTCATGCATGCTCATGGGTTCCACCTCAAGGATAATTATCCGCGCTCAGAGTCCCAGGGCGCCTGGATTCATCCCCTGCTGTGGATCCACCGCGTGCTTGATGTCGCGCAGCAGTTTCTCGGCGGCCGCATTTCGATCTTCAAGATACGGATAGAGCTTGCCGATCTGGAAATGCACCGCGCCATGCCGGTGCATCAGCTCGATGATCTCCTGCTTCATCTGGGCAACCAGCGCGCGGCCTTGCGGATTGGCCGGGTAGGTCGGCAGCTGGGCCAGGTAGTCGGCCGGCACCATGCGATCGATACAGGGGTTACGCTCATCCTGCCAGTAGAACACCGGTTCGTAGAGAAACGCATTCGTGCTCACGGTGAGGAACATTGCACCGTATTGGATCTTGTGCTCGCGCATGCCGTCGGCATGGCGCGCGTAGAGCTGTTCGAGATCGCGCCGGAAGCCCGCCGCACGCGAGAACGGCAGCAGGCAGTGTACCGGCACCCAACGCTCGCCCTTGGGGCCGAGCACGTTGTAGAACGGCGCGAACGGCATCGCGTAGACGATATTGGGTATGGTGTTGGCGGTCTCGGCACCATATGGCGCCACCGCTTTCCGAATCGCCGCAGCCGAGGCCTTGACGCTGGCCCGATCGATGCCTTCAACGATGTAGTGGCAGGAGTAATTCTCCGGTGAGAGAAAGCGCTTGCCGGCCAGGCCCATGCGCGCGACCTGCGCCACGCCATCGACGGGGTTGCGTGAGGTCTTGAACACCGCAAGTGCTGCGGACATCGCATCCGAGGTGCTGGTCTTGCCGAGCTGCCCTTGCTGGAGCGTGGGATCCAGACCGAAATTGATCGTATTGATGCCAAGCTTTGCCGCCGCGGTCATCGCCTGGCGCATGCTGTCGAAGTCGGGAAACTTGAACGACAGACCGATGAACTCAGCGGGCCTGCGAATCAGCCGCAGGCTGATCGCGGTTTTGATCCCCAGCGCGCCATTGTCGCCAGTAAACAAGCCCGTGAGATCCGGGCCGTAGTGCCGGAAAAAAGGCGTGGAAGGCTGCGTGCCCCAGCTGCCGGTGCGCAGCAGTTCGCCACCGGCCAGTACGACCTCTACGCCCAGCACAGACTCGGCGGACACACCGAAGGTGCCTGTGCCCCAGCTCACGCTGTTCTGCGACACCCCACCGCCGACCGTGGCATGCAGACCGGAGAACGGGCCATAGAAGGGTGTGCGCAGCCCCAGGGGCTTCAGCGCCTCATTGAGCTTGGCCCAGGGCACGCCGGTCTGCACGGTCACATACATGTCCTCCTCGTTGAGATCGAGGATCGCGTCCATGCGTGAGGTGTCGATGAGCAGCGAGTGCTCCTGCGTAGGCAGATAGCCGTCGGTGTAGGAGGCACCGCCACCGCGTGGCACCAGGCTAAGCCCGTGTTCGCGGGCCAGCTTCGCCACCGCAACCACCTCTTCGGTGGACGCGGGCTGCACGACGGCGCGCGGCTGCTTGCCTGCGGCATAGATGTCGGTGGCGTAGAACGTCAGCTCGGCAGCGTCCGTGAGTACATGCTTTGCGCCGACGATGCCGACCAGGCTGCTGATGAGCGTGTCGAGTTCGACCTGCTGTTGAGTTTGCATGGGGCGTGCGTCTCCGGTTGCGCCAGGGTTCGGTTCTAGTTCAGTGTCAGCAGACCACCATGCCAGTCTGCCAGGGCGGCCGGCCAGCGCAGTGCCGGCACACCCGCAAGGGTCGCCGCGTTGCCTGCATCGTCGTCGGCACCG
>JBGTIC010000436.1:0-3965 GCA_041745895.1 Gammaproteobacteria bacterium | reverse complement strand
ACCCCGAGGCGCCAGAGGCGCTGCACCTGGTCGAGCCTGTCGACGTCGAACGCCTGCCCGGCTGGGGTGAGGGCGCAGTCTCCGTGCAGGATGCCGCAGCTCAGGTGGCAGCGCAGCTGCTCGGGCCCGGACCCGGTCAGCGCGTACTGGATGCCTGTGCGGCCCCCGGCGGCAAGACTGCGCACTTGATGGAGGCGACCCCCGATCTGGCGGAGATGGTCGCACTGGACGTTTCCGCCTCCCGGCTGGCGGAACTCGAACGCGGCCTTGCGCGTCTGAGTCTGCGCCCGCGCGTGGTGTGCGGCGATGCACGCCATCCGCAGGCCTGGTGGGACGGCCGGGCATTCGATCGTATCCTGCTCGATGCACCTTGCTCGGCGACCGGTGTGATCCGCCGTCACCCGGACATCAAGCTGCTGCGCCAGGCGTCGGACCTGCCGGCGCTGGAGGCGCTCCAGGCGGACATGCTCGATGCGCTGTGGGGCTTGCTGGCGCCTGGGGGGCGGCTGCTGTATGCCACCTGTTCGGTGCTTCGGCGCGAGAACCAGTCCCAGATTGCGGCTTTTTTACAACGCAATCCCGAGGCCATGCTGGTCCCGGGCAACGGGTCTATCTCTGCGCCGGGTCGACAGATTATGACCGGGGAGACGAACATGGACGGCTTCTATTATGCTTGTATGCAACACTCGTCCACGACTCCCTGACTAGATGCCGAAGTTGCCGTCGCCATTGCCGTTGCCCCACCGCCGCGCCAGCGCGTGGCTGTGGGGCGCGCTGCTGTTGCCGGCCTTGCTGATCGCGCCATGGACGGATGCGCCCGCCGTGGAAGGGCGCTTCGAGGTACGCTCGGCCACGATGGACCTCATAGATAGGGTCTACTATCTCGATGCGCGCGTGCAGTATCGGCTCAGTGCCGAGGCGCTCGAGGCGCTCGAGGCCGGCGTCGCGCTGACCATCGAACTGCAGATGGAGGTGAACCGGCGTCGCCGCCTGCTGCCCAACCAGAGCGTCGCGACGCTGAGTCAGCGCTATCAGCTGCAATACCATGCCCTGTCGAATCGCTACGTGCTGCGCAACCTCAACAGTGGTGAGCAGGAGTCCTTTGCCACGCTGTTCGCAGGCCTCAATCAGCTCGGCCGTGTTATCGACCTGCCGGTCATCGATGCAGCGCTCCTGGCGCCGGATCAGCGCTACGAATTTCGCCTGCGCGCGGTGCTCGATACCCGCGAATTCCCCGGGCCGCTGCGCCTGCTGGCGTTTTGGGCGGATGGCTGGCGCATCGAGAGCGAGTGGTTCCGATGGCGTCTGGAAGACTGAGGAAGGCCACCTACGCTGCATTGATGCTGCTTGGCGCGGTGCTGTGGCTCAGCGCGCTGCTGCTACTGGCCCAGACCGCGCAGAGCTCCGCGCAGTTCGACCGTCTTCAGAACTGGATCCTGCTGGTCAACGCCGCCGGTGTGGTGATCCTGCTGCTGCTGATCGGCGTGAGCCTGGTGCGGCTGGTGCGCGACTATCGCGGCCACATCGCCGGCGCCCGGTTGAAGGCGCGAATGCTGGCGATGTTCGTGATCCTCGCCGTGCTGCCGCTGGGGCTGGTTTACTATTACGCCGTTCAATTTCTCAACCGCGGCATCGACAGCTGGTTCAACGTCGATGTCGAAGTCGGGCTGAGCAACGCCATCGAGCTCTCGCGGCTGTCGCTGGATCTGCGCACGCGCGACTACCTCGATCGCACGCAATCGATGGCCGCGGAAATGGCGCCGATGGAGAACCCGGAGCTGCTTTCGCGGCTGTCCGGAATGCGGCGCGATTACGGCGCGGCCGACATCACGGTGTTCGGGCAGGCCAGTCGGATCATCGGCACGAGCTCCGCCGAACCGATGATCGTGGTGCCCTCGCTGCCGTCCGACGAGGTGGTCATGCAGCTTCGTCAGCGCCGGCCATTCGTCAATCTCGAACCCGGGCCGGACAGCGCCTTCCAGGTGCGCGTCGTCGTACCTGTGCCGGATCTTCGACCGGGGGCGGAGCCGCGCGTGGTGCAGGCGTTCTACCCGCTGGTGGATCGCCTTGCCTCGTTGGCCGAGAGTGTCGAGCAGTCCTTCACCCGCTACAACGAGCTTTCGTTCCTGCGTACTCCACTGAAATACACGTTCACACTCACCCTGACACTGATTCTGCTGTTGTCCCTGCTTGGCGCGGTGTACGGCGCGTTTTTCTTTTCACGCAGGCTGGTGGCACCGATCCAGCAACTGGTAGCCGGCACCCGCGCGGTCGCCCGTGGCGATTTCGACACCCGGCTGCCGGTGCCGGCCCGCGATGAGATCGGCTTTCTGGTCAACTCCTTCAATGACATGACTCGCCAGCTGGCGCGCGCGCGTCACGCTGCCCAGTCGAGCGAGCAGCGACTGGAAAGCGAGCGCACCAGTCTTGCCATCATCCTTGCGCGTCTGTCCACAGGGGTACTGGCACTCGAGCCCGACCTGACCATCCGCATTGCCAACCAGGCGGCCGGTGCGATTCTGGGCGTCGACGTCGAGCAGCTCTCCGGGCGTCCGCTTGCGGAGGCGGCGCAAGATCAGCCGCTGCTCGAGCAGTTCGCCAATGTCGTGGGCCAGCGTCTGCTGGCCCAGGAGCATGAATGGCGCGAGCAGGTGGCCTTGCGCGGGGAGGCGGGCCGACGGGTACTGATGTGCGCCTGCACCGGGCTGCCAGGCGAAGCCGGTCGTGACGGCGGCCATGTCGTGGTGTTCGATGACATCACGGCGCTGCTGCAGGCGCAGCGCGATGCCGCCTGGGGTGAGGTCGCCCGCCGCTTGGCCCACGAGATCAAGAATCCTCTAACGCCAATCCAGCTGTCCGCCGAACGGCTGCGGCGCCGTTATCTAGAGCATATGAGTGCCCAGGACGGTGAGCTTCTGGATCGTGCCACGCACACCATCGTGCAGCAGGTGGAGGCCATGAAACAGATGGTCAACGCCTTCAGCGAGTACGCACGTGCGCCGGACATGAAGTTCGGCCGGCTTGACCTGAACCAGCTGATCGCCGAGGTCGCCGAGCTCTACCGCGCGCAGGAGGGCAAGGTCTCCATCGGGGTGGAACTCGATACCGCTCTGCCGCCGGTCGAGGCGGACGCCGGCCGGATCCGCCAGCTGCTGCACAATCTGATTCGCAATGCGCTCGAGGCGCTGGAGGGACAGCCGTCGGCTGCGATCACGGTAACAAGTCGGCTGGCCTGGGTGCATGATCAGCAGATGGCCGCCATCAGCGTCGAGGACAACGGCCCGGGCTTCCAGATCGATGCCGTCGAGGAAATCTTCGAGCCTTATGTGACCAGCAAGCCGCGTGGTACCGGACTGGGCCTGGCAATCGTCAAGAAGCTCGTCGAGGAGCACGGTGGACGTATCGAGGCGCGCAATCGCGAGCAAGGAGGCGCCTGCGTGAGTATACTGCTTCCGGTTGACGAGACGGCCAGGGAAGCCATGCTGGCCAATCACGCATGGCGCAAGGAACAACGGCGGGAGCGGGCATGACAGCCTCCAGAATTCTTGTCGTCGATGACGAAGCTGATATCCGCACGCTGATCCAGGAGATTCTCTCCGAGGAAGGCCATGCCGTTACCGTCGCCGCCAATGCAACGCAAGCCCGCGCGGCGATCGATGCCGACGGTTTCGAGCTGGTGTTGCTGGATATCTGGATGCCCGATACCGATGGCATCACGCTGCTGCGCGAATGGTCAGAGGCCGATGCACTGAAATGCCCGGTGGTCATGATGTCGGGCCACGGCACGGTCGATACGGCGGTCGAGGCCACCCGCCTGGGTGCGGTGGACTTCATCGAAAAGCCGCTGTCGCTGACCAAATTGTTGCGTACGGTGGAGCGGGCACTGGCCGAGGCGCCCCGACCGCGCGGGACCTCCACGCGCGCCAGCCAGGCCGACCTGCTGGTGCCGGTGGGCCGCAGTCGCA
>JBGTIC010000435.1:0-14522 GCA_041745895.1 Gammaproteobacteria bacterium | reverse complement strand
TCCGCGTGCTGCGCTGGATGATCGATCGCTGCGAGGGCCGTATTGAGGCGCGCGACTGGCAGCACGGTGTGCTGGTGGGCGCAGGCATGGCCTCCGAGACCACGGCCGCGGCGACCAGCAAGGTCGGCATCGTGCGTCGCGATCCGATGGCCATGAAGCCTTTCTGCGGCTATAACTTCGCCGACTACTGGGCTCACTGGCTGGCGCTGGGCGAACGCGCAACCAGACCGCCGCGCGTGTTCCACGTCAACTGGTTCCGGCAGGATGAACGCGGCCGCTTCCTGTGGCCCGGGTTCGGCGAAAATCTGCGCGTGCTGCGCTGGATGATCGATCGCTGCGAAGGGCGCATCGGGGCGCGCGACACGCCGATCGGTCTGCTGCCACGCCCTGAGGATCTCGATACCGATGGTCTGGCGGTCGAGAACGACACGCTCGAGGCACTGCTCAGCGTCGACACCTCGGCCTGGCAACAGGAGATGCGCGAGATCGGCAAGTATCTGGAAGGCTTCGGTGAGCGCGTGCCGGCGGCGCTGAAGGCGCGTCAGGAAGAGGTCTTGAAGCGACTGAGCTAGAGGGGCTCCATGGCGCTTGTTCAAGCCTCGGCTGGCGCAACCGCCGGCGGAGTGGGCCTGGGCCACCGGGTCACGCGAGTGAGGTTGGCGTCAGGCCGAGTATCAGCCTCAACCCTCGAGCAGTTCGTAGTGGATGGCCAGTGGGGAGTCGGCCAGTGCGACCCGCCCCAGACCGATCGTGCCGCTGCCGGTCAGGGGCGTGGAATCCCGCCGCACGAACACCTCTTCTCCCTGCGCCGTCTGCACGAACGTGCCGTTGGTGCTCTCGTCGACCAGCAGGAACTTGTTGCGTTCGACTTCGATGCGGGCATGCAGGCGCGAGATCAGGTTGCCCTTGACCACCACGTCGTTGTCCTCGGCGCGGCCCATGCTCGCGCCCTGCCGGCCGCCCGGACCCAGCAGCACCTCGGTATTGCCGCAACGCAGGCGCAGCCTGGCGCTCTTGGTGCCGCGGCCACCGCCCCAACCGCCGGGGATCGGCAGCATGCTGGTGGCCTCTTCGGGCTGCCAGAGCACCTCATAAACGCCGACCTCGCCTGACTGGCCCTTCACCTTGGCAACATCGATCTGCCGTACCAGCGCCTGCCAGTCACCCGAGAGCTTCTCCACAGTGCTGGAAGTGGTAAGGATCTGCCCCGCCTTGGCCTGACTGGTCATGCGGTTGGCGGTATGCACGGCGCCACCGAAGATATCGCGTTGCTCCCGCACGACCGGACCAAAATGGCAACCCACGCGAATTGCCACGTGTCCGCCCTCGAAGCTCAGTTCGGGGTCTGAACTGATGCGATGCTGCATCTGGCGCGCCGCGTTCAAGGCATCGTCCACCGAATCGAAGGTCGCCATGACCTCATCGCCGATGGTCTTGATGACCCGGCCCCCGCCGGTCTCCGTGGCATGGCGCATCACATCCACGCACTGGCCCACCACTTCGCGCGCACGGATGTCGCCCAGCACTTCATAGAGCTGGGTGCTGCCGACGACATCGGCAAACAGGATGGCGACTTCGATTTCCTTGCCCATGTCCGCATTCACGCGCAGGCCTCAGCCCGCGCTAACGCTCCGCCACGATGTAGGCTATCCACGCCGGGTCGTTCAGACCCACGGTGGCCTCCTGGTACTCACCGGTCCCCTCGCCGTCGTCGTCCTCGGTTTCCCAGAACACGCGAACGCGGCTGAAACCGGCTTCCGTGAGCAGCTCGCGGATCTCCGGCAGCGTCCACAGGCGCCACTCGTAGGTGAAGGCGTTCTTCTGGCGCGTGCCATCCGGAAAGCGGAAATGGATGTGGCAGACAAAATCTGCGGTGATGGGATCGAAGCTGTGCTGATCCCAGACATATGTGAATTTCTTGTGCTGGGTCTTTTCCTTGCCCATGACATAGGCATCGGAGCCGCCGAAGATGTCCAGGAACATCAACCCGTCGTCCACCAGTGCGGCACGGGCGGCGGCAAAGTAGCTGCGCAGCTGCTCGCGGGTCTTGAAAGTCCAGTAACTGAAATTGAAGGCGGTGACGATGTCCACAGGACCGGTGCTGACTTTCAGCACGTCCTCGTTGATCAGCTTCACTCGCTGGCGCTCGGCGGCAGCCAGGCGCGAAAGCCGGTGTTCACGACCCCATTCGAGCACCTCGGGATCGAAGTCCACGCCGATGGCGAACCGCTGTGCATCGCCGCGGACCCACTGGCAGGCGGCGCTGGCCGTACCGCAGAAATCCTCACGCAGACCCACGGGCGCACGGCCGCGAAGCAGTTCGAAAGTACTTGCGAGAAACGTGGTCTCCTCGACCACATCCTGCACGGAAGCCTCGTAGAGCTCATGACGGTCGGCCTTCTCGGCCAGGCCCGGAGATTTGCGGCCGGTCGGCCGCTTAAGGTTCCTTGGGGCTGCCACGTGCTGTCGTGCTCCTGAAGTCTAAAGCGGAGTGTTGTGTGCACCCCGCGGCGTTTGCCTGCCCAGATTGTAAGCCAGAACGCGCCGCCGCGGGCGCAGACAACGCAATTGTTGCACTATCGGCTGGCGCGCAGGGTTGTGGAAACAACATACGCCGGCACGGACCTCAGCAACACCTCAGGCGACGCATCCGCTGCGCGGCAGGATTCGCTGAGCGCACGTCGCCAGCCTCGCGCACCCGGCTGGCCCGCATACAGGCCCAGAACATGGCGGGCGATGGCCCAGAGGCGCGTGCCACCGGCGCGTTCGCGCTGCGCGTAGGCCGCCAGGGCCTCGAGCACCTGTTCGCGGTTCGGGTCGAGCGTCGTACCGAGCAGGGCATTATGAAACGCCACCAGCTGCCAGGGATGTTCGTAGGCTTCGCGGCCAAGCATGACACCGTCCACATGATGCAGGTGCTCACGAGCGGCATCGACGCTTCGCACCCCACCGTTGAGCACGATGGTAAGGCCCGGAAAGCGCTGCTTCATCCGGTACGCGCGGGCATAGTTCAGCGGCGGCACTTCGCGGTTCTGCTTCGGTGACAGCCCGGCAAGCCAGGCCTTGCGGGCATGCAGGATGACGATCTCGCAGCCTGCGCGGGCAATCTGCTCGATGAACCCTGCCAGGTAGTCCTCGTTGTCGAGTTCATCAATCCCCAGACGGGTCTTCACCGTCACCGGGATACTCACAGCTTCACGCATCGCCGCAACACACTCTGCCACCAGTTGCGGCTCGCGCATCAGGCAGGCACCGAAGCGCCCGGACTGCACCCGGTCGCTGGGGCAGCCGACATTCAGATTGACCTCGTCGTAGCCGGCCTGCGCGATCATCCGCGCAGCCTTTGCCAGTTTTTCCGGCTCACTGCCACCGAGCTGGCAGGCCACGGGGTGTTCGCTTTCGTCGAAAGCCAGCAGATGTTGCGCATCCCCGCGCAGCAGCGCGTCGGCGACGATCATCTCGGTATACAGCAGCGCCTGCGGCGCCAGCAGACGGTGGAAGTAACGGCAGTGCCGGTCCGTCCAGTCCATCATCGGGGCAACCGATAGCGGTATGCCTTTGTATTTGTTGTCTTTTGCGTTATCCATCAGTCGCTTAGATCACAGAAATTTGCACCACTCTACCCGCTGTGTCACGCTCATTCACGGGCAATTCCCGCCCGTGATGTACCAGGATTGTACCAATGGCGACCTTCCAGAAGCGGGGCAAGCGGTGGCGGGCAATCGTTCGTCGGTCAGGGCACTCAGAGTCGCGAAGCTTCCCGACGAAGGCCGCCGCTGCCGAGTGGGCGAGGCGCATCGAGGTCTCGGCTGACCTGGGCACGGTGCAAGAGTACAAGAGACCGGCAGCGGAGCATACAGTCAGTTGGATGATCGACGAGTATCGGCGGTCGGTCGCTCCACGCAAGCCGATTGGTCGCAGCAAGGATCATGTGCTGACTGCGCTGGCCCGCGACCTGGGTGACGTTCATCTCAAGGATCTGACTGCGGACCGGCTGAATCGCTACGTTGCCGACCGGGCTGCTGAGGGCGCCGGCGGCGTGACCATCGGCGTTGACTTGTCGACCCTGGCGACAACCCTGCGATGGGTGCAGGCACTCAGGCGCATCGCTGTGAACGTCCAGGCCGTCACCGACGCTCGCGATGCCATGAAGATGTCCGGGCTGCACACCAGCTCCACGGAGCGCGACAGGCGCCCTACCCGCGCTGAGATCACCCGGCTGTTCAAGTACTGGCGGTCCAATGCCCGCATGATCATCCCGATGGTCGACATATGCGAGTTCGCTATCGCGACGGCCATGCGCCTGTCCGAGATCACCGGCCTGCGCTGGGCCGATCTGGACGAGGACCAGCGCACGATTATCATTCGCGACCGAAAGGATCCGCGCCGGAAGATCGGCAATCACCAGAAGGTGCCGCTGCTCGACGTTAACGGGTACAACGCCCTGGCGATCATCCAGCGGCAACCGCGCAGCGAAGGTCGGATCTTTCCCTTCGATGCGAAATCGGTTTCGACCGCGTTCACCCGTGCGGTGGCGAAGTGCAACATCGAGGATCTGCACTTTCACGATCTGCGGCACGAAGGCACGACTCGCCTGTTCCAGTCGCGACGGTTCTCGCTGCCCGAGGTGGCGCTTGTGACCGGACACAAGGACTGGAAGATGCTCGCCAGGTACACCCAGATTCAAGCGGAGGATCTTCACCGTGGCGCGTGATGTGTTTCTCGATACGGATCGGGCGCCGATTGGTTCCGAGGCGGATCTCATTGCCCATGTCGAGCGCACCGAGCTCGGTTTGCTTGATCAGTTCCCGGAGATCGACAACGAGACGTGGCGGACATTTATGTGGATGGGGAAGCGTGCTCGCGAGTGCTTGGCCGTCGAGTTGATCGAACTCGCGCGGTTGGTGAGGACCGAGATCGCCGGAGGCGTACCGGCCTGGCGCCTGGCCGCTGTGGCGATGTCCTATCAAGATCGGCTGATGCGATACAAGCAGCCGGAGTTCACCCGCGCAGTCGGCACGATCAACAGCAGCCGTCGCACCAGCGGTCGCCAGGCTGATGATGAACTCGCGATCCGAGTCTTGCGCGCCCTCCGTGCCCGTGAGATGAGCTTCGACCAGGCACTGCAAGCGATGTCCGATGCCCACCGCGATGGCCGCAAGATCGCACAGGTGGATGTCGAACACGCGCCCGGCAAAAACGCCAAGTGGAAGTTCTCGAAATCCGATAAGACGGAAATCTTCAGCGAGAGCACGCTGCGCGGCAAAAAGTGGCAGGCCGCGAAATAACCGATACCCCCTATCGGTTGTAACCCCCGATCACACTCTCTCCCGACGGCCACCCGATGGCACACGGAGAGAGAGATGGATCACCTAAACGTCCGCGAAAAGTTTGGCTTCCTCACTGAGCAGGAACTCGCCGAGCTTACTGGATACAGCACCCGCACCCTCGCCAACTGGCGGTCCAAGCGCATCGGGCCGCACTTCGTTCGTCTACCTGGAAAGCCCCCGCTGTATCCGCGTGAGCAGGCTCTCGCTTGGCTTCAGCAGAGGACCGTCAAAACCGCCTGACCCACGAAAAAGCCCGCGCCGGAGCTTTAGGCGGCCACCGGACACGGGCGAGGTACAACGCATGAATGATACCCCAATCAGCAAGCTGCTTTCCCGCCTGGATCGCGTGCGGGAGTGCGGTCCAGGGCGCTGGATGGCTGTTTCCCCAGCGTTTCCCGATCAGCGCACCGGATCGCTTTCCATTCGCGAACTCGATGACGGCCGGATCCTGATCCACGACTTCGCCGGCGCCGAGGTCGGAGACGTGCTGTCGCTGATCGGCCTGAGCTTCGCGGATCTCTATCCGCCGCGCATTGAAGGTCACAGCCTGAAGCCGAGCCGCCAGCGTCATCAGCACGCATCGCGGGAGGCACTTCGTCTGATCGCCCTGGAGTCCCGCCTGGTCGTGATCGCAGCCGAGAATCTGGCTGCCGGTGTCGTGCTCGATGACGATGATCGTGATCGGCTGCTGTTGGCGTCCACCAGGATCGGCGCAGCCGGACAGGTGACGGCATGAGCCTGTTATCGGAAGCTGAAAGCGAGTGGTTCCGGGCGCACAGCAGCGGGGAACTCGACGACACGGAACCCGACAAGAAATCAGCAGCGACGAAGCTGGTCGAGCTCGCACAGGGCCGCTATGACTTCGGTGTCTCGGAATCCGGCGAGGCGTTCGCGTTGCCGAGATCCGGCCCCAAGATCGTTCATCTGCTGAGGGGTAGCAAGCAGAGTCTGCGCGCACAGCTCGCCCGCGAATTCTTTCGGAAGAACAAAAAGGCGGCACCGCAGCAGGCACTCGCCGATGCGCTGCTGGTGATCGAGGGCATGGCGCAGGAAAACGAGCCGACCGAGCTGTATCTGCGAGTCGCCAAGGCGCAGGGCGCGCTGTGGCTCGATCTGGGCGATCAGTCGGGCCGAGTCATCAGGATCTGCGGCGACGGCTGGACGGTCAAGGATTCCGCACCGGTGCTGTTCAAGCGCACGATCTTGAATTCATCCTTGCCGGTGCCCGAGCGAGGCGGCAGCCTGGATGATCTCTGGCGCCGGATTAACGTCAGGCCGGAAGATCGCCCGCTGCTGCTGGCGTACCTGGTCGCTGCACTGGAACCTGATCTGCCGCATCCGGTTTTGACGCTGCTGGGCGAGCAGGGAACAGGCAAAACCACGACAGCAAAGTTGCTGGTCACGCTGCTGGACCCCAGCCCGGTCCCGACACGCAAACCACCGCGAGATGCTGAATCATGGGTGACGGCCGCACAGGGTTCGTGGCTGGTGTGTCTGGACAACCTGTCAGACGTTCCACCGTGGCTGTCTGACTCGATCTGCCGCGCAGTCACCGGGGACGGCGATGTCCGCCGCAAGCTCTACACCGATGGCGATCACGCGGTGTTCGCGTTCCGCCGCGTTGTGATGATCAACAGCATCGACCTGGGGGCCACCCGGGGCGATCTGGCCGAGCGGATGCTGCCGGTACATCTCGATGTCATCCACGAAGATCAACGTCTCGGGGAAGATGAGATCTGGCCGACCTGGGAGCAGGAACACCCGAAGATCCTGGGTGCCTTGCTCGACCTGGCTGCGGGTATTGCGGGGGTACTTCCCTCTGTCCGTCTAGCGTCGAAACCCAGGATGGCCGACTTCGCCAAGCGGATCGCTGCCGTGGATCAGGTGCTCGGCACATCCGGCCTTGAGCACTATCTCGGCAAGCAGAAGACGATGGCCACGGACTCACTCACCGGCGATGACTTCATCATGGCGGTTCAGTCCCTGGGCGAGTTCGAGGGCACGGCGGCGGATCTGTTGAAGCAGCTTGAGCATGATCGTCCGCCGAAGGGCTGGCCGAGGAATGCCAGGGCTGTCACGACGAAGCTCAAGCGCCAGGCCACCCAGATGCGCAAGGCCGGCTGGAAGATCCAGGACGGCGAGAACACTCACCGGAAGGTCACGGTCTGGACCATCGTCCCGCCTGATCATTCTGAGATTGCCCGTATTTCATACCCGCATACCCCGCATTCCCCGCAAATTGCGGGTCAAGCGGGTATTGCGGGTAACGAATACGAAGGATCTCAGGACGACGAGGTGTTGCTGTGATCCCCGCCGAGGTTCAGATCCGGCTGATCGGCGGCAAGCTGTCGATCCGGCCCGCGTCGGTCATCCCCGAGATCTTGCTCGCCGAGATCCGCGACAACCGCGATACCGCTATCAGGCTGATCGAGGCCGGTCCCGAGTTCGATCCCGTCACGGTGTTGAATGAGTTCCGTGGGGATCTCGCCGACATCGCTCACTGCACAGATGAGCAGTTGCGGCAGGCCGTCCAGATTGCGGCTGCACATCATGGCTGGAAGGTGTGCCGATGAGCAGGCCCAGAGGGTTTATCGAGTCCTGGCGTCCCCAGCAGGGCACACGCGATTTGCTCCAACAGGTGGAGACCGTGCTCGACGAATACGCGGACTTTCTGCCGCTGACGATCCGTCAGGTGTTTTACCGGCTTGTCGGGAAATTCGGTTACGACAAGACCGAGGCCGGGTATTCGCGGCTGTGCGAGGTGCTCAATCGTGCCAGGCGTGCCCGGATGATCCCGATGGAATCGCTCAGAGATGACGGGTTTACCTTCGACCAGTTCCAGGGTTGGAGCAGCGCGGCAGACTGGATCAGTGCCACAGTAGCCGAGGCTGCGGATCTTCGCCTTGATCGTCAGATCGGCCAGGACATCCGCGTGATGTTGTGGTGTGAGGCGCAGGGCATGGTGCCGCAGATCCAGCGGGTGGCCGGCCCCTATAGCATCCCCGTGGCGAGCTCTGGCGGGTTCGACTCTACGACCGCCAAGCACTCGATGGCCCGGAAGATAACCGAGCTGGGGCCGACGATGGTCCTACACATCGGCGATCACGATCCTTCCGGTGTTCACATGTTCGACAGCCTGGCCGAGGACGTGACCGCGTTCGTCGAGCACTTCGACGGAGTGGTCTGGTTCGAGCGCATTGCGATAACACCGGCCCAGATCGAGCAATACCAGTTGCCGACCGCGCCGGCCAAGCCAGGCGACCGGCGACGGTTCGATGGCGAGACCACGCAGGCCGAGGCGCTGGACCCTGCCGTGCTCGCGTCCATCGTCAAAACGAACATCGACAGGTTCATCGACATCGATACCTTTCACCAGCGGGTGATGATGGAGCGAGAACTTCAGGACCAGTTGAGCGCACGACTACAGCAGACCTTCAGCGAGGAACTCTGATGGATACGAACTCACAGCACGAAACAGGTTATAGCGTCGTCGATCCGCACCCAGCCGTGCGGGAACTGAGACCAGGCGATACCGTGACCATCCTCAGCGCCTGGGGTGCTCGCGCCTACGTCGAGGATATCGACCGTTCACGGGGCTCGGTGCGCGTGCGCTGTGCCAATGGCGTCACGCTGCTGGCGCGCATCGAGGACGTAATGCTGGTCGAGCAGGTGGCGTCATGAGCGTGCCCATGTTGCTGCTGACCGCTGTGCCGCTGGTGCTGGCGTTGCTCGCCTGCGGCTATGTCTTGATCTCCGACGCGGTACATCGCGTCATCGAGCGACGCAGGCGGTAATGGCTGGAGCCTTGCCATTGCCGGAAGCTGCTGCTGCGCTGGATATCCATCCGGCAACGCTCAGGCGCTGGATCGACGCGGGGGCACCTGTGGCGCGTCGAGGCGGCCGCGGCCGTGGTAAGCGCACGCTGATCGACGTACCAGCAGTGCAGGCATGGCGAGGCCAACGCGCAAGCGACCTGGTGTTCGCCAGTGAGATCCCCGAACTACTAGCCGAGGCGGCATGGACCGCGTTTCGATTGACCGAGGGCAATGACAAGGCTCGCATCGCTGGCGTGCTGGTGGGCACCTGGACGGTGGCGACGACAACATTGCTCGACCATCTGCGCGAGCGGGATAGCGAGATTCCTGCGCTGGCTGTGACGCCAGAGAAAATAGAGCGTTTGCGCGCCATTTTTTCGAAGTCTGGTTGAATGAGCACAGTGTTTCAACCGAGGCTGCGCACAGTGATTGACCCTATTTCCCACAAGTTTCACCGCGAACGCATCCTTGCGTCCGTGGATCAACTCGCCGGCTCATCCGGCCCGACCGCGCAGGATTTCGTGCGGAGTCTGATTGCTCGCTGCGTGAGTGATGATCCGATTTCGTATGCCGAATCCCGATGGGGAGATTCGCCGGCTACGCGCATCATCAAAGCGGGCATCGGCACAACGGGTTCGGGTGAAATGCTCGTCCCTGGGCATTCGGCGCGTGATGCATTCTTCGCGCTTGTCGTTCAAGAAAGCATCGCCGGCCAGATGACGCTGGCACGCCGCGTGCCCTTCAATGTTCTCCACATTACGCCAAGCGCCGGGCTAAACGGTTATTGGATTGGCGAAAAGCAACCTGTGCCGATGAGCGCATATGCCCTTGAGGGCGCCAGACTGGCGTCGAGAAAGGTCGGGGCACTGGGGATCCTCACGAAAGAGTCACTTGAGGATGAATCAAGCATCGGTCGAGTAACTACCGACCTCGCCCGCGCCGGATCGGGCGCGCTGGATGAAGCACTGGTCGGTGATCAGGCGGGCACGGACACGCTGCCCACCGGGCTGCTAAACGGCTCACCGCTCACCGCATCGGTAGGCGATCCGGCAACTGACCTTACCGCGCTGATCGACAGCTTCGACGGCGACCTGCGCACTTCTGCCGTTGTGACTGACCCGACCACTGCCGTTGCGCTCGCGCTTATCGGCGGCACTGCATTCCAAGGGCTCGGTGCACGCGGTGGTGTCGCACTGGGTCTGCCCTGGATCACATCACGCAGCTCGCCGCGCACATCGGACGGCGGCCAAATCATGCTTGCTGATCAAGCCGGCATCGCGCTCGCGCTCGAAGGCATCGAGGTCAAGCGCAGCACATCAGCCACCGTTGAAGCGGATGACACACCTGTGGGCGAGGGCTCCGGCCCGACCGGCGCCAGCAACAACCGGATCAGCTTGTTCCAGCTCGAACTGGTGGGCTTTCTTGCGACCATCCACGCGAACTGGGCAAAGGCCCGAGCCGGTTCCGTGGCGGCACTCACTGGCTGCGAATACACCGGGAGCTAAGGTATGTCAGACGAAGTGATAGAAGCGCCACTTGAGATGCGACTCGGCGGCATGGCCGAGGGCATTGCGGTGCTGGCGAACCAAGACTACGCCGAGGTGTCGCAGGGCGATTTGTGGCCCGCAGTGAGATCGCTGATTACACGGCAACGTACTTCACAAGTCGCAACTGATGCGGCTATCCGGGCGTTGCTCGAGCGGATCTTTCATCTTGAGGCCCGGCTCGATGAACTGGGAAAGGGAGATGAATCATGAACGGCCTGCGAATCAGTCCGCCGGAAGGGCGAGCGCCATTCACTGTGCCAGAAATTTCCGTCGCTCGCGGTCGCGCTTTGCTGGCCGAAAGGCTTGCGGAACTGCGGCAGGTTTGTCCGTCGCTGCGAGTCGTCGACGACTTCGAAAACGCGCTTCCGATTATGGTAGTCGAAGTCACCTCTCACGGTGGACCAATGGACGTACTCATTGACCCGCTGGGGCTCCTCGAACGATGCGGGTACACACCCGAATTGCCCGAACGCCTGCGCAATCTGGACGGCGAAAGCTGGCTCGAAATTTAGGAGAACTTTCCATGTTGACACGAGATTTTGTCCACGAATCCCGGCGCCGGTCGGCGCTGCAAGCAGCCGCGCTGAAGGCCCCGCGTAAGCGGCGCAGCATTGCTCAACTCCGCGAGGATCGGGAGCGCAAGGCGCGCGAGGCCCAGCGCGCGCACCACGCGGCCAGAGGTTCCGTGTACCTGAGGGCGCCGGCATGAGTATGCATCCAGAGGAAGCCCGTTGGTTTGAGGCTCAGGCCGAGGTCATGCGCGAGCGCCGACAGGCCAAAGCTGCCGAGCAGGCACGCACTGCTGCATTGGCTGGTCCGAGGGCTGATGAGCTGGTCGAGTTGGAGCGCAAGGCAGATCGCCTACGCGACGACATGACACGCATGCTTCAGCAGTCAGGCCTTGAGGGTCGCACTCTGGATTACGCCGAGGCGGCAGAGTATGACCAGCTCGCAGCCCGGCTCGATGTCATCGAGGGCCAGGCAAAGTCTATCGTGCTGGCACACCGGCCTGCCTGACCCGGGGGGGGGCGTGTTCGAAGTCAAAACCCCCTCCAGCCGGCACGTGGACGCCTCCCTTTTTCACGCTAAATTCGCTCGCGCAGATTAGGAATTTCGATGGCGAAACGTTCCAGCAAGCCAAATCTCAGCCCACCTGCACCCGCTGGCCTGTCGCCTGCCGCGCAGGAATGGTGGAAAAACCTGCAGGCCGATTACCCGCTGGCCGACAGCGCGGGGATGTTGCTGCTCGAACAGGCCATGCGTGCGTTCGACCGCTGCGAGGAAGCGCGGGCGGCCCTGGACCGAGATGGCGCGATCGTCGCCGACAGATTTGATCAGCGAGTGCCGCATCCCGCAGTGAAGCTTGAGCGCGATGCACGTCATCAACTGCTGCAATGCCTGCGGGCTCTGAATCTGGACGTGGAACCGGCCCGGCCACCTGGCCGTCCGTCCGGGCACTGACATGCGGAAGCGCAAGACACGCCATTTCCACGGTGAAATCCCGGATGACGATTTCACGCTTCTATTGCTGGATGGTGATCCTGATGATCTCGCGGAGCCGTTCGCGGAATTCGCCATCGAGGAGGCGGCACCGGACCTGTGGGCTGAGATGGGCGACAAGCTGCTGGCTCAGTGGATCACGCACAGTCCCGGCTGCCGGCCGTGGCCCTGGTGGGCTTTCGAGGCGCCCGGGCTGCGCTTCCAGACTGGCGGCGATGGTCGACCTGCCTGGCGGGTGGAAAACGTCGTGGCGGCCGTTGCCTGGGGCATCCCGGTGCGCTGGCGTAATGGTGAGGCGCAATTCGAGACCCAGCACGCGTTCCTGCAGCGGCATGACCTGCTGCTACCCGGTGAAGGCCCGCCCATCCGTGAGCCGCATCCAGTGCCTGCAGGGTCATGGCATTACCAGGTGGCCAGACCCTGGGGCAGTGGCGACGCGCCGGCCTGGCCGAGGGCCTGACTGCTCGCCATGAGCGCGATGCGGGGCGTACACTATCCAAATCAGCCATCTGGCATTTGTGGAGGCGGCCGTGATTTCGGAACCATCGCGCGTGCGGAGCGGCTACGGGGGAGTGAGCCCTAACGATTTCCCACTTTACATGGTGCGGGATGGCTCTAGATTTCTAAGGGTTCCTACTGCGACCCTTCGCTCCTGGTTTGTTGGCACGAACCAGGGCGCATTCCCGCCTGTTTTGGAACCCGCAGGAACTGGCCCGCTTCGGCTGTCGTTCAACAATCTTGCCGAAGCGTTTGTTCTACAAAGTCTAAGGCGCGATCACGCCGTGAGGCTATCTGACATCCGAGCAGCCCTAACGGATGCCGAGCGAGAACTCAACATTCACCGCGTGCTGTTGCGAAGAGACCTCAAGACCCATGCCGGCCAACTGCTTATCGAGAAGTTTGGCAATTACCTGACTTTAGGGCCATCTCGCCAGTACGCGATGAAGGCAATGTTAGACGCGGCATTGGCTAGGTTTGAGTGGGAAGAAGACGCATTTCCGGCGGCGCTGTTCCCTCCCATGCCTACGCTGGACCTTCCAGACAGGGTTATAGCGATTTCTCCGAAAAAGTCTTTCGGCCTTCCCTATCTCGTTAAGAAGGGGATCTCTACGGCAGTGGTCGCACTACGTTTCGACACGGGCGAGAGCATTGACGAGATCGCAGAGGACTACGACCTCCCAGTAAGGGATGTCAGCGCCGCGATTGTTTATGAAGAAGCGGCTTGAATCGTTCACTTTTTTCGTGGATAGGGATCTCGGTCCAAGGTTTTTCCGCTCTTTAGTCTCAGATGTAAGGTTCAATGTTGAGTTTCACGATGAGCATTTCAAGGATCCCAGCACAGATGATTCTATCTGGTTGCGGTTCATTGCCGACCGCGGCTGGGTTGGGGTCACGCATGACAAGCGGATTAGAAGAGACCACGGAACAATAATCCGAGCACATGGCGCGCGCGTCATCGTGGTGGTGGGTCAGCATCCGTTGGCGGCGCAGGCAAAAAACTTCCGGGATACCTACGCCAAAATCGAGCGGTTCGTCCGTAATACTCGGCCGCCATTCGTCGCAAAGCTTTATCAGCCAAGCGGCAGAGATCGAGCGAAACTCAAGCCGAAAGGACGGATTGAGTCATGGCTGGACCTTTGAAGACCAATGATGCCGCCCCCTGAGACGGCACAAACATGACCAGGCTTTTCGGCGAGCCGTTCCGCGTGCTCAAGCACTCGCTGTACCACTGCTGCACCATACCACTCTAAGTCATTGCGCAGATTGATTAATCCGTGCCATCCATCATCGGGGCGACGCTGAGTCTGCGATCCAGACCGCTCACCCGCCACACGCCTGTGGCATTGTCTTTGGCCTTTCCATGGCGCAATGCTACGACAACGCGAACGTGTTGGCGGCATCCGGATGCCATCGGCATACTCGCGGGCCGGCCGCGCACGCGCTCGATGAACATGTGCACTCAAGAAAAGGGACATCCCCGCATGGTTCACACTACCCTCCTCGTCGCCCATATCGCCGTCCTTGGCTACTGGCTGGGCTCCGAACTGGTCATCAACAGCACGTTTCGCTACGTCTCATGGCGTCGGGACATGGCGTTCGCCGACCGCAGCGCACTGATGGAACACGTCATGGATGTGGACCAGCACGTCCGCTATGCGCTGGTGCTGCAGCTGGGGTTGGGGTTCGCGCTCGCGGCGATGACGGGCCTGATCCCCGGTGGCATGTCGCTGGCCTGGGTCGCGGGTCTGCTGGCCGCCGCGTGGCTTGCCCTGGTGGAAGTCACGCATCGGCTGCGCCATGCGGCGGCGGGCCCGGGGCTGGCGGCCATC
>JBGTIC010000434.1:0-5037 GCA_041745895.1 Gammaproteobacteria bacterium | reverse complement strand
CGATCCTCGACACCCGCAAGACTCTGCCCGGCCTGCGGCGCGCGCAGAAGTACGCCGCCCGCTGCGGCGGGGCGCGCAACCACCGGGTTGGTCTGTTCGACGCCATCCTGATCAAGGAAAACCATATCGTCGCAGCAGGCTCGATCACCGCGGCTGTGACCGCCGCCCTGAGGCTGGATGCCGGTGTGCCGCTGGAGGTCGAAGTCGAGGACCTGGCCGGGGCCGGCGAGGCGATCGCTGCGGGCGCACGCAGCCTGCTGCTGGACAACTTTACGCTGGAGATGCTCCGCGAGGCCGTCGCACTGCGCGATCGCGACGCCCCGCAGACTACACTCGAGGCCTCCGGTGGCGTGTCGCTGGATACCGTCCGCGCGATCGCCGAAACCGGGGTTGATTTCATCTCGGTGGGGGGCATTACCAAGCATCTTCAGGCCGTCGACCTGTCGATGCGCTTCGAGCTGGCCGCATGAGGTCTCGACCCCGCGGGCGATCTGCACGTCAGGCCGAGCGCGCTAGAGATTGACCGCGAACGACTCCACGCGCTTTGGTTCGGAGATGCCGTAGCCCTGGGCATAGTCAATGCCCATGCCACGCAGCATCGCAATGATCTCCTGGTTCTCGGCGAACTCGGCAATGGTCTTCTTGCCGGTGAGATGGCCGAGTTCATTGATCGAGCGCACCATCTCGCGATCGATCGGATCGTGCAGGATCTCCTTGACGAAACTGCCGTCGATCTTCAGGAAATCCACCGGAAAGTGCTTTAAATATCCGAATGAGGACAGGCCGGTACCAAAGTCATCGAGCGCGAACATGCAGCCGAGTTCCTTCAGTGCCTGGATGAACCGGTTGGCCTGGGAATAGTTCGCGACAGCTGCAGTCT
Organism: Gammaproteobacteria bacterium; assembly: GCA_041745895.1. Taxonomy (GTDB): domain Bacteria; phylum Pseudomonadota; class Gammaproteobacteria; order Steroidobacterales; family PWYM01; genus PWYM01. Next base: position 4,157 of record JBGTIC010000434.1, on the reverse strand, counting down.
CGGTGATCTCGAAACAGATTTTTCGGGCATCCAGACCCGAGCGGTGGAACTGCTCGATCACGAAAGGCAGGAACTTGTCGTCACCAAGACTCTGGCCCGAAAGATTGATCGAGCACAGCGCCAGGCGCTCGCGCTCATCAGCCTCTGACACCAGCCAGCGGAAGGCATGTTCGATGACCCAGCGGTCGATCGCGGGGGTGATGCCGTAGCGCTCAGCCGCGGTGATGAAAAGCTCGGGCGAAATGAAGGCGCCGTTCTCATCGCGCATGCGCAGCAGCAGTTCGTAATGCGCGCCGTCCTCGCGGCCCTGCAAGGGCAGGATGGTCTGACGGAACAGCTCGAAGCGCCCATCGTCGAGCGCGTTGTTGATGCGCGCCGCCCACTGCATCTCGCGGCGCCGGCGCATCAGGTCGAGGTCATTCTCCTCGTAGCTGTACACACGATTGCGGCCCGCGTCCTTGGCGGCCTGACAGGCACTGTCGGCGGCCGAAAGAATGCCGGCAACATCCTCGCTGTGCGGCAGGATCGGCACCACACCGATGCTCGTTCCGAGACGGAAGTTGCGGTCGTCCCAGGCGAAGCGGTACTCACCGACCGCCTCGCGCAGGATCTCGGCGGTACGCATCGCCTCTTCCAGCGTGCAGCTCTCCAGCAGCAGTCCGAACTCGTCGCCGCCCAGACGAGCCAGCGTGTCGCGCCAGCGAATCTTGGATTTCAGCAGCGCACCGATCTGCCCGAGCAGGGCATCGCCGGCGCTGTGACCGCAGGTATCGTTGACGATGCGGAACTGGTCGAGGTCCATGTGGCATACGACGTAGGAGGTCTCGCGAGCGCGGGCACTCTTCAGGGCGCGCTCCAGGCGATGCTCGAACTCGCGACGATTGACCAGCCCGGTAAGCATGTCGTGGCTGGCGTGATAACTCAGTCGCCGGTTGAGTTCACGTGCCTCGCTGACGTCGTGGAACACCAGCACACCACCAGAGACGTTGCCCACGGGATCGCGAATCGGCGAGGCCACGCTCTCGATATACAGCTCGTTGCCGTCGCGACGAATCAGCAGCGTCGGACGCACTGACTTGACCGTGCGGTTGCGCCGGATCGCCAGCGCCAGCGGATTTTCCAGAGGCTCGCAGGTCTCCTCATGAAAGCCGCGGAAAATGTCGTCGACATTTCGGCCCACTGCATCATCGACCTTCCAGCCGGTGAGTTCTTCGGCAATCGGATTGAGATACTGCACGTGACTCTCGGCGTCGGTGGTCACCACCCCGTCGCCGATCGACTGGAGCGTGATCTGTGCGCTTTCCTTCTCGCGAAACAGCGCCTCCTCGTAGAGCTTGCGTTCGGTGACGTCGGTTTCCACGCCCAGCAGGCGCTTGAGCCGGCCGCGCGTATCGTGCAACGCCTTCGCGCGACAGACCATCCAGCGCCAGTCGCCGTTGGCGTGGCGCATGCGGTGCACACTTTCGAACAGCTCGCTCTGGCCTTCGAGGTGCTCGCGGATCTGAATCTGCACGCGCGCCATGTCTTCCGGATGCACCAGTTTGCGCCACTCGGGAACCCGCCCCTCGGGATCGTCGAGGTAACCAAGGATCTGCAGCCAGCGGGGCGAGAAAAACATCTTGCCGTTCTGTACATCGAAATCCCAGAAGCCATCGTTGGCCGTCTGCAGGATCAGATCGTGGCGCTCCTGTGCGTAGGCCAGACGCTCGCTCAGTTGCAGGCGCTCGAGTCCCGAGGCGACACTGGTCGCAACCAGCCGCAGCAGCAGGTGCAGGTCGGCCTCAAAACCCTTGCGAGGCTCGCCCCCCAGTATGGCGACGAAGCCGCCGAGTCGCCCATGCATCTCGAAGCCGGCGAGCAGCAGGCAGCCTACCTGAAGACCCTGCAGGAAGGCCGCGTCGCGCACGCGTCCGGCAGCGGGCGTATCGGTACTCAGCAATTCGACGCCACTGCCCTGCGTCAGCCGTGCCTTGACCCACGGCAGTTCGCCCAGATCGATACCTTCAAGTCCCTGCGGCCGACACACCGAAAACGTGCCGCGCGCTGCCAGTATCTGTTCGACGCGCGCGCCCGACTCGTCTATCAGACCAATGCACAGGCACTCCTCACCGGTGGCTTCCAGCAACGCGGCCAGCCCATCCATGAGCTGCTGCTCGAAGGCATCTTCGCGAAGGGTATGGAAATCCACCGCGACCTTGGTACAGGCAACATCCAGGCTTCCAGGGCCGCGCAGCCGGAACGCCGCGGTCGACAGCGGATCGGGTAATCCGCCATTGGCGGATTCGCCGCCCTCATCGGGCGCAGACTGCAATTGATTGGAAACGTTCTTGACCAGCACGCCCAGGCCTCATGCTTCAGCGGAGTCTGGCGCGCCTGCACCCTGCCCAAACTGCAAGCGCCTCCAACCGTGTGCCATCATTCTGACAGGATCAACAAGGAAAACAAGGTAAGCCCATGTTATTTTTCCTGATTCGACTCTCCGGGAGCGCACATGCCACAGCGCACTGACCGCTACGAGTTCCATGCATGTGCGCGTGATCTCGACATCATCGGGACGCGCTTGCAGGCGTGGGCAGCGCCTGCGCAGATTCGGGAAAGCGATGAGATCTGCTTCATCGCCCCCGGGAATATTGGACATAATAACGAGTAACGCGCTGGCGCATTGCCCTGCCGATGACCAGGCGTCAGCGTTCACGCCATTGGGAATACGGGTGCTGCGCCAGGTTGGCGTTGTAATAGCGCGCATCCCCCGAGACCTCTGCGCCCACCCAGCCGGGCAATTCGATGTGCTGGTCCTCGGCGGATAACTCGACCTCGGCGACGACGAGGCCTTTGTTGTCGCCGTGGAACTCGTCGATCTCCCAGGTCAGCCCCGCATGCCCGACTTCATAGCGGGTCTTTTCTATCAGTGGCCGGTGACACAGCTCATCGAGCAGGCGCGTGGCATCCGCCAACGGGATCTCATACTCGAACTCCAGCCTGCTGATGCCGCGCGTGAGGCCCTTGATGGTCAGCAGCGCGCGCTGACCGACGATGCGCACGCGCACGGTACGCGCCGTGTCGGTCGACAGGTAACCCTGGCGATAGAGTTGCCCCTGCGCGCCGCGCCGCCACTCGTCGCTGCTCAACAGAAATTTCCGCTCGATCTCGTGGCCCATCAGGCTGCCTTCTCGTGATCATCAGTCAGCACCGACTCGACCGTGTCATGGACATCCCCGCCGGCGCTGAATCTCTTTAGATAGTCGGCCGCCTTGGTCGCCTGGTCGACAATGCGCCGCATCGCACTGTACTGCTCCAGCGCAATCGCCATGCGCCTGGCTGGCAGCACGCCCGCTGTGCCGGCGCGCAGCAATTGCGCCTTGAAGGCCTGGTACTCACTTTCGAAGGCACTGCGCGCAGCGTACAGTTGCACTTCATCGAAGGCCGCGTCATCAACCCGCGTACTGCCAAGGATCTGCGCCGCATGCGCACGCAGGGCATTCGCTGCGTCTGCCAGCGCCGAGTCGCGCAGTTCGACCTGCGGCTGCAGCTGCGCCACTTCAACCGCATGCTCGGCGACATCGACGAGATAATTTCCCACGCGCAATCCGTCCGGCAGGCGCGCGCCAACCGCGCGGTCGTTCTCGCTTCGGCTGATGCCGCTGGCGAAATCGCCCAGTGCAAGGTTGAGTTGCTCGATCGCCCGCTTGCCCGGCTCGAGTCGCTCCGCCCCACCGGTCTCGGAACTCAGCGCCTCGGCGGCGAGGCGACCGGCCAGAGCGCTCATGCGATGCAACTCCAGCACCATGGCATCGATGGCAAGCCCGGGTGCCGTCTGAATATTGTGATCCAGGTACATGGGCCGGCTGGCGTCTTCCTCCCGGGAGCGAAAGCGCTTCTCCAGCTGATTGACCAGCACGCCAGTCAGCGGCCACATAAGCGCCACACCCAGGACCTTGGTCATCGTGTGAAAGATCGCCAGCGAAGTGGCAATCGCGCCCCCCAGGCCGAGCAGATCGCTGATGCCCGCGACCACCCAGAGCAACGCAGGCAGGCACACCAGCGCGACGATTGCCGTCACGAGATTGAATATCACATGCGCACTGGCGGCACGCTTGGCCGCCGCCGTCGCGCCGAGCACCGCGAACGCCGCCGTGGAGGTGGTACCGACGTTCGCG
>JBGTIC010000433.1:0-5722 GCA_041745895.1 Gammaproteobacteria bacterium | reverse complement strand
GTCCGTGGCGGCGTCTCACCCACTGGAGCACGCGGCGGCGCCGGCGTGGCAGCGATCCGGCAGTGGTCGCACGGCTCACGGCACGGGTACCGCCTCGAGCAGTGCAGCACCGATGTCACTGCCGGCCAGGGAGCCTCGCGGCACCAGTCGGTGAGAAACCACCGCGGGAAGCACGGCCTGAAGGTCATCAGGATGCACGCCTGAGTGTCCGTGCAACAGCCCCCAGGCCTGAGCGGCGCGCAGCAAAGCCAGGCCGCCGCGGGGCGACAGACCGGCAACGAAATCACGGCTCTCGCGGCTGTAGGCGAGCAGGGCCTGCAGGTAGTCGAGCAGGGCCTCAGAGACATGGACCCCGGGTACGGCGTGCTGCATGGTCATGAGGCGCTCGGCATCGATGAGCGGTTGCTGACTGGCCAGCAGCGTGCGTCGATCGACCCCGGTCAGCAGCGCGCGCTCCTGGGCGGCGTCCGGATAACCCAGGTGAATCTGCATCAGAAAGCGGTCCAGCTGGGACTCAGGCAGCGCAAAGGTCCCGGCCTGCTCGCTTGGGTTGCGTGTCGCGACCACGTAGAAGGGGCTGGGCAGCGGATGGCTGATGCCATCGGCGGTGACCTGCTGCTCTTCCATGGCTTCCAGCAGCGCACTTTGCGTTTTGGGGGTGGCGCGATTGATCTCGTCGGCCAGGACCAGCTGGGCGAAGATGGGCCCCGGCTGGAATTCGAAGCGGCCGCGATCGGTGCGATAGACACTGACGCCGAGGATATCGGCCGGCAGCAGGTCGGAGGTGAACTGCACGCGCTGGAAGCCCAGACCCAGCACGCGCGCCAGTGCGTGCGCAAGCGTGGTCTTGCCGACACCCGGCAGATCCTCGATCAACAGGTGACCCTGGGCCAGCAGGCAGGCCACCGCCAGGCGCATCTCGCGGCCTTTGCCCAGAATGATCCCATCGAGCGCCGCCAGAATCTGGTTGCAGGTGTGGGCGTGCGTGCCATCCGGCTCGGCCGGGATGGCTGCAGCTGGGCTGTCAATGCGCGAGTGCAACATGGGACTCCTTGTCCGCCGGTTGAGGGTCGGTGAGTGGACTCAAGGGCCATGTTCGCGCAAATCATCGTGCGCCACACGCCCGCAGGCGTGCAACTGTGATGGAGTTGGCACCTGGCGTGTTGCGGCTCAGCCGATATCGCGTAGACGGACGATCTGCTGCTCGAGTTCCCGCAGCAGCGTGTGCCACTCCTGCACCCGCGTGCGCTCCCTGGTCACGACCTCGGCGGGGGCGCCGTCGCGAAAGCCGGGATTGGCCAGTTTCGCTTCACTGCGGGCCAGATCGGCGCTGACCTTCGCGCGCTGGCGATCCAGCCGGGCGACTTCGGCCACGACATCGATCAGGCCCGCCAGCGGCACATGCACCTTGAGCTGGCCCAGTACCGCCACCGCGGCACCGGCCGGCGGCGGACTGCCGGGCGGCAGAATCTCGATGCGCTCCAGGCGGGCGATCTGCCTGAGCACATCTGCGTTGCGCTCGATGCGCTCGCGATCCTCGGTGCCCGCATCCTCCATTACCACCGGCAGGGCGCGTCCCGGGGCAATGTCCATCTCGCCACGAATCTGGCGAATGCCCAGGATCAGCGACTGCAGCCAGGTCATCTCGCGTTCGGCCTCGGAGTCCAAGGCGAAATCTCCGGGACTGGGCAGGGACTCGAGCATGATGCTGCGTGAGGACTTGCCCGCATGTATGGCGAAGCGGTCGAACAGGGCTTCGGTGATGAATGGCATGATCGGGTGCATCAGCCGCAGCAGGGCTTCGAACACCGTGACCAGCGTTGTCTGCGCGGCAATTCGCTGCGGCGATGCGCCATCGTTCTGCAGGACCGGCTTGGCAAGCTCGAGATACCAGTCGCACAGCTCATGCCAGGTGAATTCGTAGAGGGCCCGGGCGGCCTGGTCGAGGCGGTAGGCGGCAAAGGCTTCATCTACCGTCTGTGTGGTCTGTGCCAGACGGCTCACGATCCAGCGATCGGCCAGCGATCGAGCTGAGTTATCGCCGCTGTCCGGCCGATAGTCCTCGAGGTTCATCAACGCATACCGGCAACCGTTCCAGAGCTTGTTGCAGAAATTGCGGTAGCCCTCGAGCCTGCCCATGTCGAAGTTGATGTCACGCGAGGGGGAGGCAAGGGCTGCCAGCGTGAAGCGCAGGGCGTCGGTGCCATGCGCGCTGATGCCGTCGGGAAATTGTCGGCGCGTGGCCTTTTCGATGGCCGGCCTGAGCTGTGGCTGCATCAGGCCGGTGGTGCGCTTGGCCAGTAGCGCCTCGAGCGCGATGCCGTCGATCAGGTCGAGGGGATCGAGAATATTGCCCTTGGATTTGGACATCTTCTGGCCTTCGGCATCGCGGATCAGGCCGGTGATGTAGACCTCACGGAACGGCACATCGTCCATGAACTTCAGCCCCATCATGATCATCCGCGCGACCCAGAAGAAGATGATGTCGAAACCGGTGACCAGCACGCTGCCCGGATAGAAGCGTCGCAGCGACTCGGTGTCGTCCGGCCAGCCGAGCGTTGAAAACGGCCACAGCGCGGAGGAAAACCAGGTATCCAGCACATCTTCGTCCTGGCGCAGCGCGACCTCTGCACCCAGGCCGTGACGCTCGCGCACCTCAGCCTCCGAGCGGCCGACGTACACGTTGCCTGAGTCGTCGTACCACGCGGGGATGCGATGTCCCCACCACAGCTGTCGGCTGATGCACCAGTCCTGGATATTGCGCATCCACTCGAAATAGGTCTTGTTCCAGTTCTCCGGCACGAACCGGATACGTCCGTCCTCGACCGCGCGGATCGCCGGTTCGGCCAGCGGCGCGATACGCACGTACCACTGGTCTGTCAGCCAGGGTTCGATCACGGCACCGCTGCGGTCGCCATGCGGCACCATCAGCCGGTGGTCGTCGATGCGCTCGATGAGGCCAAGAGATTCGAGGTCGCTGACCACACGCTTGCGCGCATCGAAGCGATCAAGTCCACGGTAGGCTTCGGGTGCCTGATCATTGATGCAGGCATTCGCATCGAAGATGTTGATCAGCGGCAGGCCATGCCGATCGCCGACTTCATAGTCGTTGAAATCATGCGCAGGCGTGATCTTGACGCAGCCGCTGCCGAACGCCGGGTCCACATACTCGTCGGCAATGATGGGAATCAGGCGACCGGTAAGCGGCAGGCGGATCTGACGTCCGACAAGGTGGGCGAAGCGTTCGTCCTGCGGATGCACCGCCACTGCGCTGTCGCCGAGCATGGTTTCCGGGCGCGTGGTCGCGACGACGAGATGACCCTCACCGTCGGCCAGCGGATAGCGCAGGTGCCAGAGATGACCTGCCTGCTCGGTGGCCACCACTTCGAGATCCGAAATCGCCGTGTGCAGCACCGGGTCCCAGTTGACCAGACGCTTGCCGCGATAGATCAGACCCTCTTCGTGCAGACGCACGAACACCTCGGTCACGGCGCGGGTCATATCCGGATCCATCGTGAAGCGTTCGCGCGACCAGTCGACCGATGCGCCCAGGCGCCTGAGCTGACGGGTGATCGTGCCGCCGGACTGCTCCTTCCACTGCCACACGCGTTCGACGAATGCCTCCCGACCCAATGCATGCCGACTCGAACCCTCGGCAGCAAGCTGGCGCTCCACGACCATCTGCGTGGCGATGCCGGCGTGGTCTGTGCCCGGCTGCCACAGGCTCGCGCGCCCCTGCATGCGGTGATAGCGCACCAGCGCATCCATGATGGTGTCCTGGAAGGCGTGCCCCATGTGCAGCGTGCCGGTGACGTTCGGCGGAGGGATCATGATGCAGTAGGGTGTGCCCGCGTTCCGGGGTGCAAAGCCGCCACTGCTTTCCCACAGCGCGTAGATGCGTTGTTCGATGTCTGCCGGATCGTAGGCCTTGTCCATGGCCGTCATCGCGCCCTCGCCATTGCCTGCCTCGGTATCACTCATCTGACGATGACCCCGCCGCGTCGAGATGGTCTCGAAGCGTGCGATCGATGAGTTCCGGAAGCTCCTGGCGAAGGCGATTGGAGACCTGCTCGAACAGCGTGGCCTCCATCTCGCGAAAGGCCGCATGCAGCAGGCCTTCGGCGAGGATCATCGTGGCCGAGGCGAGCTCCGTCTGCAGCTCAGCCACCAGCGTGTCGTAGTCCTTGTCGGGATGACTGACAGTGGCCTGTTCATCAACCATCTCGGTGAGCACAGGCAGCTGCTCGGCCGCGTCATTGTGGATCTGGTCATCGTTCATGGGTGGGTGCATCGAGTGAGCCTACAGGCGATGAGTATGCAGCTCGTAGCCGCGATCACGATAAAATCCGAAGCGTTGGCGACCAAGCTTGCGTGCCTGCTCCCCCGGGGGTACAAGTTCAGCCACCCGCTGGTAGTGACTGAAAAACATCGGTACGGAGGCGGCGGTATTGATCAGCAGATCCCAATGTTCATCCGGCGGCTGCTCGTCGTGCCCCAACAGCACCGGAGCCGGTACGCCCTCGCCGGGCGACTGCCACAGCGCTGCGCGCATATGCGGCACGAAGCTGCCGTGATGGAACGTCCACAACAGCTCGTCGAGGTGCGTTGCATGCGCATCACTGCGGGCATGCACGTAGACGGCGTGGCCAAGCCCGAAGGCCTTGCCCGCCAGCCTGCAGGCAACGACGTCACTGGCGGCCTCGTCGGCATCATCGGCAAGGATGTAGAAATCGATCCGCGTCACGTGCAGGCACTACTGGCGAGCGAGCAGAAACTCTGCGAGCAGCGCGACCGGCCGTCCCGTTGCGCCCTTGTCTTTGCCACTGCGCCAGGCGGATCCCGCCACATCCAGGTGCGCCCAGGTCAGGCCTTCGGCAAATTTTGCCAGGTAGGCCGCGGCGATCGAGGCCCCGCCCTCGCGGGCACCCACATTCGCGAAGTCCGCAAAATTGCTCTTCAGCGATTCCGCGTACTCTTCGTTGAGAGGCATGCGCCAGGCTGCATCGCCCACCCGTTCGCCGGCGGCAAGCAGATCATTGGCCAGGGCGTCATCCGCGGAGAACACCGCGGAGAACTGGTGACCCAAGGCGATCACGCAGGCGCCGGTCAGGGTGGCGGCATCGATGACCAGCTCCGGCTTGAAGCGACGCGCATAGGTGATCGCGTCGCACAGGATCAGCCGGCCTTCGGCATCGGTATTGAGGATCTCGACGGTGTGGCCTGCCATTGTCTTGACAATATCGCCGGGCCGGCTGGCGCGCCCGCTCGGCATGTTTTCGCAGGCCGGTATGAGGGCCACCACGTTCAGCGCCGGCTTGAGCTCGGCAATGGCAGCCATGGTGCCCATCACGGCAGCGCCGCCACCCATGTCGAATTTCATCTCGTCCATGCCGGGCGGCGGCTTGAGGGATATGCCACCGGTGTCGAAGGTGATGGCCTTGCCGATCAGCACGATCGGTGCGCGCTTGGCCGGCGCGCCCTGGTATTTCATCACGATCAGGCGCGGTGGCTGTTCGGAGCCCATGCCGACAGACAGCAGAGCGCCCATGCCAAGTTTCTTCATCTGCGCGCTGCCCAGCACCTCGACGTCAAGATGACTGTAGCGGCCCGCAAGTTTTCGCGCCTGGTCGGCAAGGTGGGTGGGATGACAGATATTCGGCGGCCGGTTGGCCAGGTCACGCGCGAAGCCCACGCCGGCGGCCACCGCCGCACCGTCTGCAAG
>JBGTIC010000432.1:0-8876 GCA_041745895.1 Gammaproteobacteria bacterium | reverse complement strand
GGCCGAGCGTCGAGCGCGGGAAGAGGCGGAACGACGTGCGCGAGAAGAAGCAGAGCGCCGCGCCCGCGAGGAAGAAGCGCGCCGGCAGGCGGAACGCGAGTCTGAACTTCGGCGCATGGTGGAAGGCGAGGAACAGAGGCGTCGTGCGGAACAGTCTGGCCTGCTGGACCAGTATCGTACAATGATCGAGCAACGTATCGTGCGCAACTGGGCGCGGCCGCCGTCGGCGGCACCCGGGCTGCGTTGCGAAGTCCATGTCCGGCAGGCGCCGGGAGGCACCGTACTGGATGTCAGAATTGGCACGTGTAATGGTGACGAGGCGGTGCGCCGCTCCATCGAGGCGGCGGTGTATCGTGCCTCGCCACTGCCCGATCCTCCTGACGCTTCACTTTTTGACCGCAATCTGACAATTATTTTCGAGCCCCGAGCATGATGACAACACGATCACCCCTCCGTCGCCTGAGCAAATTGGTGCTGACACCTGTGCTGCTTTTGTCGCTGTTTGCCCCGGCGCAGGCCCAGCTGGTCGTGGAGATCACGCGAGGCGACGTGCAGGCGGTGCCCATTGCCGTCGTGCCGTTCGGCTGGGAAGGGCAGGGCAGCACGCCCTTCGATATGGCGGGCGTCATCGATGCCAATCTCAAGCGCAGCGGCCTGTTCGAGCCTATGCCTCGCGCCGATATGGTGTCACGGCCGACCACGGCAGAGGGGGTGGATTTCCGCGACTGGCGGCTGCTGGGCACCGACGTACTGGTGATCGGGCGCATGCTCCAGCAGGCTGGCGAAAACTACGAAATCCAGTTCCAGGTGTTCGACATCCTGCGCGGCCAGCAGCTTATGGGTTACCGCACCGGCTCGGATCGCCGATCGCTGCGCAGTACGGCGCACCGCATCAGCGATCTCATCTACGAACGCCTGACCGGCGTGCCGGGCGCATTCAACACACGCATTGCGTATGTGACGGTGGATGGCAATCCACCCAATCGCACACACCGGCTGATCGTGGCCGACAGTGATGGCGAGAACGAGGCGGTAATCGCCGAGTCGCCGCAACCGATCATGTCGCCGGCCTGGTCGCCCGATGCGCGCCGGCTCGCTTACGTGTCGTTTGAGGGCGGCCAGTCGGCGGTCTACGTGCAGACGCTGCGCACCGGTGATCGCCAGCGGGTGTCCGCGCGTGCCGGCATCAACGGCGCGCCGGTGTTCTCCCCGGATGGGCGCAGGATAGCGCTGGTGCTCTCCCGGGAAACCGGACGTCCGGATATCTACACCCTCGATCTGACCACGCAGGTGCTCACGCGGCTGACCGACAGCCCCTCGATCGATACTGAGCCCGAGTGGTCGCCGGATGGCCGCTCGATCTACTTCACCTCCGACCGCGGCGGTGGTCCGCAGGTCTACCGTGTGCCGGCCGATGCGCCGGGACGGGCCCAAAGGGTTACCTTCGAGGGCCGTTACAATGCCCGGCCCCGGCTGTCCTCGGACGGCAAGCAGATGGCCGTGGTGCACAACGACGGCGGTAATTTCCGCATCGCACTGGTGGATCTCGAGCGCAACACGACGCTGGTGCTCACGGATGGTAGTCTTGACGAATCGCCGAGCTTCGCTCCAAATGGGGCCATGCTGATTTATGCGACACGCCAGGGTGCCCGTGGGGTGCTGGCCACCGTCTCGGCTGACGGCCGGGTCCGCCAGCGTCTTTCAGTGCGCCAGGGGCAGGTGCAGGAGCCGGCGTGGTCGCCGTTGCTGGGACCCTAGCGTCGGGTCGCGTAACCGGACTGTTTTCAGAATAAATTTAGTTTTTTCCCAGTCAACATCATGTTAGAGGGTTGGAGTCATCATGAACACGTACCGGATAATGCTTGTCGCTGCGCTGGCGCTCGCACTCGTAGCCTGCGCAGGGCGTGGCACCACCCCTGCGGAAGAGAACATGGACCCAACGGCGGTGCCGCGCAGCTCCACCGAGCCTTCCGGCACGACGCGTGCCGATGACGGGCGTTCCCGATTCGGCGACATGGAAGCACTCGAACCCGATCCCAGCGATCCGGTGCTCTCCAATATGGTCATATATTTCGACTTCGACCGTGATGCGATCCGCTCGGAGTTCACGCCCACGCTGGATGCGCACGCGCGATTCCTGATGGAGAATCCGCGCCGTCGTGTCCGTCTCGAGGGGCACACCGACGAGCGCGGCTCGCGCGAGTACAACATCGGGCTGGGGGAGCGCCGGGCTCTGTCGGTGCGTCGATACATGCTGCTGCAGGGCGTATCCGCCGATCAGCTGACCACGGTCAGCTACGGCGAGGAGCGGCCGGCGGAGCTTGGCAGTGGAGAGTCGACCTGGGCGCGCAATCGCCGGGTCGAACTCGTCTACCGTCAGTGATCCCATGATGCATCCACGCATTCAGGCCGGGTTGCCGCTGACGATGGCGCTGGGGGCGCTGCTGGTGACCGGCTGTGCCGCCCTGCCGGCGCAAGAAGATCCGGTGCAGCTGCGACTGACCGATATCGAGTCCCGCATCATTCGTATCGAGCGTATGCTCGACAACCGGACGCTGGCGGAACTGGCCGAGCAGTTGACTGCCGCGCAGCGCGAAGCTCAGCAATTGCGCGGCGACATCGAGACGCTGAATTTTGAACTCGAGCAGGGCCAGCAGCGCCAGCGCCAGCAATACGTGGATCTCGATGACCGTCTCCAGCAGGTCGAGCGTGGTGTGGGTGCTTCAGGTACCTCGCTGCCATCCTCAGGAAGCGGGGGCGGGGGGGGAGGCGGCGGTGCAGGTCAGCTGCCACTGCCTGGCGCAGGTGACAGGGCGAACTATCAGGCGGCCTTCGAGCTGCTCAAGGAAGGCCGTTTCGACGAGTCAGCCAACGCGTTCAGCCAGTTTCTGATCACGTTCGCCGACAGTCCTCTGGCCGACAATGCCCAGTATTGGCTGGCCGAAACGGCCTACGTGAACCGTCGTTTCGGCGAAGCGCTGCCAAAGTTCCAGCGGGTCCTGGATGTGTATCCCGATTCGCGCAAGTCGCCCGACGCATTGTTGAAGGTGGGTTACTGTAACTACGAGCTGCAACGATGGGGCGCTGCACGTGAAGCCCTGCAGCGCGTCGTCAACGAGTTTGGCGACACCACGGCCGCACGGCTGGCGCAGCAGCGCCTCGACCGGATGCGCAGCGAGGGACGCTAGCTTGCCGCGCGCCGCAGCCAGTGCGCGCAGCGCGCTGCCTGCGGCGCAGCGCCTGCTGATCGCTGAAGTTTTTCACTCGCTGCAGGGAGAGGCGGACGCAGTGGGCTGGCCGAGCGTATTCATCCGACTGACCGGATGTCCGCTGCGCTGCCGCTACTGCGATACCGAATACGCGTTCACCGGCGGGCAGTGGCGTGACTTCGACAGCCTGCTGGCGGAAACGGCGACTCACGGTGTACGCCATGTGTGTGTGACCGGTGGGGAACCCCTGGCCCAGCCCAACTGCCTGGGCCTGCTCGAGGCACTGAGCGATGCCGGCTATGAAGTGTCGCTGGAAACCAGCGGTGCATTCGATATCGCGCCGGTCGACGCACGCGTGCGCCGTGTCATGGACCTGAAGACGCCATCGTCGGGCGAGATGCACCGCAATCGGCTGGAAAACCTGGCACAGCTCAATTCCGCTGACCAGCTGAAGTTCGTGCTGTGCGATCGTGGCGACTACGACTGGGCGTGCGATGTGCTCAAAACCCATCGGCCGCAGCAGCGCTGCCAGGTGCTTTTTTCGCCGGCCTGGGGCCAACTCGAGCCGGCAACGCTGGCCGGCTGGATACTTGACGATCGACTGCCCGCGCGTTTCCAGATGCAGCTGCACAAGCTGCTCTGGGGCGACACACCCGGCCGCTGAGCCCCCGAAACACCCCGAGGCATCCCTCATTGGCTGACAGGGCGGTGATATTGCTCTCCGGCGGACTGGATTCTGCCACCGTGCTGGCCTGCGCCCGTGAACGCGGCCATGACTGCTTTGCCTTGAGTTTCGACTACGGGCAGCGTCATCGCTCGGAGCTCGAAGCTGCCACGCGCGTGGCGCGAAGCCTGTGCTGTGTCGATCACCGCACCATGCGCATCGACACCGCCGGCATTGGCGGTTCCGCGCTGACGGACGGTTGTATCGATGTGCCCGAAGCACCCTCGCCGGGCATTCCGGTCACCTACGTGCCGGCCCGCAACACGGTGTTTCTCGCCCTCGCGCTGGGCTGGGCCGAAGTGCTGGAAGCCGGTGCGATCTATGTCGGCGTCAACGCCGTGGATTACTCAGGCTATCCTGACTGTCGGCCCGAGTTCATCGACGCGTTCGAAAAGCTCATGGCCGTGGCGACTCGCGCGGGTGTGGAAGGGCATAGAATGAAACTGGAGACACCGCTGATAGATCTTAGCAAGGCGCAGATCATTGCCCTGGGTACGCGCCTTGGCGTCGACTACGCGCAGACGGTGTCATGCTATCAGGCCGATGCACAGGGCCGGGCCTGTGGACGGTGTGACTCGTGCCGACTGCGTCGTGAGGGCTTTGTCACCGCAGGTCTGGCCGATCCGACCCGATACGCCTGAGGCCACCGAGGTTTTCCCGCCCGGGAGGCTCCTGTATCATCCCGCTGCCTGATATGCGGGCCGTTAGCTCAGTTGGTAGAGCACTGGACTTTTAATCCATTGGTCGTTGGTTCGAGCCCAACACGGCCCACCACCCCTTCAGACGCAGAGCCGTTCACGCAATGCGCATGACCCGACAGGAATTTCTCGCCTGGCCGAACAAGGCGATCACGCTGCTGGGTATGTCCGGTGTGGGCAAGACGACGCTTGCGAACCGATTGCCGAAGTCCAGCTGGTTTCATTTCTCTGGTGACTACCGCATCGGCACGCGTTATCTCGACGAGCCCATTCTCGACAACATCAAGCGCCAGGCCATGCAGGTGGGGTTCCTGCGCGATCTGTTGCGCAGTGACTCGATCTACATCTCCAGCAACATCACGGTCGACAACCTCGCGCCGATCGCCACGTTTCTCGGCAAGATCGGCCGGCGGGACCTGGGTGGTCTCTCGGTCGAGGAGTTCAAACGCCGCCAGCGTCTGCACCATGCCGCAGAGGTCGGCGCGATGCGTGATGTACCGGATTTCATCGGCAAGGCTGCCGAGATCTACGGCTATGAGCACTTCATAAATGACGTCGGTGGCAGCGTCTGCGAGCTCGACGATCCGCTCGTCGAGGCAGGCCTTGCCGAACATACCCTGATCATTTATCTGCGCCCCGATGCACGTATGGAGGAACAGTTCATCCAGCGTGCGATCGACAATCCCAAGCCGATCTATTACCAGGAAGCTTTTCTGGACGCGCATCTGGCGCGCTTTCTGGGCGAGTCCGGGCTCAGTTCAGCGGACGATCTCGACCCGGATGCCTTTGCGCGCTGGGTGTTTCCGGCCCTGGTTGCACACCGTAAGCCGCTCTACGAGGCGATGGTCGAGCGATACGGGTATGCGGTGGATGCGCGCGCCGGCGAGGCGGTGCGCACCGAGGCCGAGTTCATCGAACTCATCGCAAGTGTTTTGGACTGACTGACGACGCCGCAATAAAAAAACCGTCAGGCTTGTTTATTTCACGAGTGGCGATGCTATCCTTGCGGCTGGCCGATCTGCCCGGGGAGTGCATATGAGTCAGCCCATGAGCGCCGAGGATCTGCTCGGCGCGTGGCGTCGGATGGTGACCATCCGCGAATTCGAGGAGCGCCTGCACAAGGAGATGCCCAAGGGCCAGATCCCGGGCTTTACCCACCTGTATTCGGGCCAGGAAGCCATCGCCGTGGGCGTCTGCGACAACCTGAGCCTGGAAGACGTCATCGTCAGTACGCATCGCGGACACGGGCACTGCCTGGCCAAGGGCTGCGACGTCAAGGCGATGATGCAGGAGATCTACGGTCGCGCCGGTGGCCTGTGCGGCGGCAAGGGCGGCTCCATGCACATTGCCGATTTTTCCAAGGGCATGCTCGGCGCCAACGGCATCGTCGGCGGCGGTCCGCCGCTGGCCACTGGCGCTGCGCTGGCGTTTCGCAATCTCGGCAACGGGCGCGTGTCAGTGGGCTTCGGCGGGGATGGCAGCTCCAATCAGGGGACGGTGTTCGAGGCGATGAACATGGCGGTCGTACTCAAGGTGCCGACGCTGTTTGTGTTCGAGAACAACGGCTATTCCGAAAACACTGCCGCTGACTACGCGATCGGCGCAAAGGATCTGGCGTCACGCTGTGCAGCCTTCGGCATGCCGGCCGAGGAGGGTGACGGGACAGACTATTTCGACGTGTACGAAAAAACTCGCCGCGCCGTGGCGCGTGCGCGCAATGGGGAGGGTCCTTCTTCCCTGGTGTTCACCTGTACGCGGTTTTTCGGGCACTTCGAAGGTGATCCGCAGAAATACCGCGCGGCTGACGAAGTGGCGCGGTTCCGCCAGAGCAAGGACTGCCTTGGCCGTTTCCGCACGCGTGTGACCGGCGAGGGCTGGGTGCGTGATGCAGCGCTCGATGAGATCCGCGAGGAGGTGCTCGCGCTGATCGATGAGGCGGTCGAGGAGGCGATGGCCGCGCCGATGCCCGATCTCGCCACGCTGACTACCGACGTCTACACGCGCTACTAGGAGACAGCTGCAATGGCCGTGATGACCTATCGTGAGGCCCTGACGGACGCCTATCGCCTGTCGATGCGCAAGGATCCGCGCATCTGCATCCTGGGAGAGGATGTTGCCGGTGGCGCCGGTGCGTCCGGGCAGCGCAATATTGGCGGCATCTTCGGTCCATGGCCGGACTTTCTGCCCGAGTTCGGCGAGCAGCGAATGATCGACACGCCGATCTCCGAGTCGGCGATCGTCGGCACGGCCGTCGGTGCGGCGCTGTGCGGCCTGCGGCCGGTGGCCGAGATCATGTTCTCCGATTTTCTGGGGCTGTGTCTGGACCAGATCTGGAATCAGGCGGCAAAATTTCGCTACATGTTCGGCGGACAGACCAGTTGTCCGGTCGTGATCCGGGTGAACACGGGGGCGGGCATGTCCGCTGGCTCCCAGCACTCGCAGACCGGCTACGCGATGATGACCAATATTCCGGGTCTGAAGGTCGTGGTGCCGGCGACGCCCGCAGACGTTAAAGGCCTGGTCATGACGGCATTGCAGGACCCGGATCCGGTGATCATCTTCGATCACAAGTCATTGTTCACGGAGAAAGGCGAGGTCCCGGAGGGCGAGTTCTATCTGCCTTTCGGTGAGGCGGACCTCGTGCGCGAGGGCGACGACTGTACGATCGTGGCGATCTCGCGGATGGTCAAGTTTTCCGAGAAAGCCGCCGACAAGCTTGCCGAGGACGGCATCACCGTGGATATCGTCAATCCCCGCACGCTCTCGCCGCTGGATGAGGAGACGATCCTCGAAAGCGTTGCGCACACCGGTCGGCTGGTGGTGGTGGACGAATCCAACCCGCGCTGCTCGGCGGCCACCGACATTGCCGCGCTGGTCGCCTCGAAGGGTTTCAGCTCGCTTAAAGCGGCCATCGAGCTGGTCACGGCACCGCACTCGCCACCGCCCTTTGCGCCGAACCTCGAGCGCGCCTACGTGCCGGGCCCCAAACACATCGAGGCCGCCGTACGACGCACGCTGCAGGGGCGCAACAGGTGAGCCGCATCACGCCGATCACGATGCCCCGGTGGGGCCTGGAGATGACCGAGGGTACGCTCAGCGCCTGGCATGTGCAGCTGGGTGACACGATCACCGAAGGCCAGGCGATCATGGATGTTGAAAGCGAGAAGATTGCCAACGCCGTGGAGAGCGACGTGGCAGGAGTGTTGCGCCGGGTGCTCGTGACCGAGGGTGATACGGTGGACATCGGCACGCTGCTGGCGGTGCTCGCCGACGCCGAGGTTGCCGACGCGGCGATCGATACGTTCGTGCGTGATTACCAGGCCAGCACGTTCAACCGCGCAGACGACTCGCCGGGCGTCGAGGCGGCCGTGGCGACCCCCCCGCCTGCATCCTCTGCGACACCGATCGGCCCCGATCATGAAATCCGTGCGACGCCGACGGCGCGGCGAGTCGCCAGAACGCTCGGCATTGACCTGTCAGGCGTCACAGGCACCGGGCGCGGCGGCAGAATCTCCGTAGAGGATGTGGAACGGGCGGCGAAGTCGCCCGGCACTCCTGCACGCACGGGCATCGCGACGCCCGCAGCGCAAGCCGCTGGCGTGGACGCAGCCTTTGAGGTGATCAAACTCACGACGATGCGCAAGGCCATTGCCCGGAGGCTGGTCGAATCCAAGCAGACGGTGCCGCATTTCTATCTCAGCGTCGAGCTGATCATGGATGATCTGCTGGCGGCACAGGCAGGCCTCAAGGCAAACGGCAGCAATGTCTCGGTCAACGACTGTCTGATCAAGGCGTGTGCACTGGCGCTTCAGGACGTCCCCGCAGCCAACGTTCAGTATCATGACGACGTGTTGCACCAGTTTCATGCCAGTGACGTCGCTTTCGCCGTGGCCACCGACGGTGGCCTGATTACGCCCATCGTCCGCGCTGCCGATACGAAATCGCTCGCCGAACTGGCGGGGCTGACCCGTGATCTCGCCGAGCGCGGTCGGGCCGGCAAGCTGGCGGCCGAGGAGTTCCAGGGAGGCACACTGACGCTGTCCAATCTCGCGATGTTCGGCGTCGATGCGTTCTCAGCCGTGATCAACCCGCCGCAGGCTGCCATCCTTGCGGTCGGGCGCACGACAGAGCGTGTCGTGGCGCGCGCTGGCAAGCCTGCGGTGGCAAAACTCATGAACGCCACCTTGTCGTGCGATCACCGGGCCATTGACGGCGCGCTGGGCGCGCGCTGGCTGGCGGCGCTGC
>JBGTIC010000431.1:0-21462 GCA_041745895.1 Gammaproteobacteria bacterium | reverse complement strand
AGCTGGGTGCTGCGCGAAACCGCGACGCCGCCGGTGACTGGCTGCCGACCTACCAGCTGGCACGCTCGATGACGCTGCTGGCCGCCGCCGCCGCGCAGGTCGCCGCGATCGATACCGTCTACACCGATTTCCGGGATGCTCAAGGGCTTGCGCGGTATTGTGCCCAGGCCCGACAGGATGGTTTCACGGGCATGCTGGCGATCCATCCGTCCCAGGCGAGTGTGATCAACGCGGCCTTCACGCCCGGAGACGACGAATGCGAATGGGCGCGCAGGGTGCTGGCGCTGTTCGAGCAGGCGCCCGACGGTGCCGGCGCGTTGCAGATGGACGGACGTATGATCGATGCACCGCACATCAAGCAGGCGCAGCGTATCCTGGCGCTGCACGCACGCACGCGCGCAGGATTGAGCGACGCGCAGAAGTAAAAAAAAGCCGGCAACCCGAAGGTCGCCGGCTGAGCGTGCTGCACCCCTGCAGTGGCAATCAGAAGTTGTAGCGGAAGCTCGCCATCCAGGTCCGTGGCTTGTTGTAGTAGGGTAACGGCGGCAGTACCGAATTGAGCTGCACGCGGTTGTTGCAATTCTTGCAGTCGAGCCGCAGCGACCAGGCGCCGTTCATGTCCTCCAGCGAAATGGCTGCGTTGATGTTGCTGTAGGCGTCCACAGCCGAGAACGCTGCATTCGATGTGCCCACCTCATGCTTGCCGAAACGCGTGACCGTGAATGACGGTACGAGCTCGAGTTGCGGCCCGACCTGAATGGCGTAATCGGCACCGACGGCCAGCGAATACTCCGGTGTGCGCACCGGCGTGGCGATGCCACCTTGCGGAGTGACAATGCCGGTTCCACAGGCTCCTGCGACGCCCGCCAGGCAGTTCTGCTGTTGCTGAATGATCGAGGGATCGATGTTCTTGTACTCGGAGTCCTGAATGCCAAGATTGGCGAACAGCGTCAGGCGCTCGGTCGCAAGCGCCAGAAGCTCGAACTCCACGCCCTTGATTTCGAGGTCGGCAAAGTTTTGTGTGATGAACACGATTCCAGTGGGACCGGTGAAGGCCGAGGGCAGCTGGAAGTCGGTAACGTCCGTCATGAACGCCGTGGCGTTGAAGCGCAGTCGCCGGTTCATCAGCTCGCTGCGAAAGCCTGCTTCGTAGGACCACACTACCTCCGGGTCGAAAGGCTGGACCAGCAGCGCATTGTTGTTGCGCGCATTCCAGCCGCCCGACTTGAAGCCGCGCGTCGCCGAGACATAGGCATTCATGTCATCGTTGATCTCGTACTGCAGGGCGACTCGCGGTGTCCACAACTGTGTTTTGGTCTCCACGGGCACGCCCTGGTCGATGATCGCCTGGGTGGTCAGCGAGGAGGCCAGCAGCGCATTGTTGGGCGTATAGCCGATGTCTTTCTTCTCGTCGGTGTAGCGCACGCCCAGTGTTGCGGTCCAGTCGGCGGCGAAGCGCCAGTCGGCCTGGCCATAAATGGCCCACGCGCGGGTGTTGTTGTCCATGGTCCGGTCGGCGAGCAGGAACGGCACGCCAATGTTGAAGATGTCAGCGAAGTCGGTGACGTTGTCTTCATCCATGAAATAGGCGCCGACGACGTAGTCGATGTTGTCGTTCCACGCCGAGCCTGCGAGCTTGACCTCCTGGGTGAACTGGTCATGCTGGCCGTCGTTGATGATCGCGAAGCCGCCCCACGGGGTGGGTCCGTTGAAGAAGTCGAGGAAGAACTTCTGGTTCATTTCGCGGTAGCCGGTGATGACTTCCAGGTCACCCAGGGCAGTGGCGAAGCTCAGCCGCGAGGTCAGCGACCAGGCCCGCACGAGATTGCCCGTCGGAATGAAGGACTTGGTCGAAGCCAGCGGTCCGACTGGTCCGAACGTGCCGTCGGTGAGAATCCCGAACATGGTCACGCCGGCGAGGTTTCCGTCGCGGCGCAGGCCGGTGTCGGTGACGAACCCGCCACGGCCATCGGGCGAACCCTGGATCGCCGCATCCTGCGTATCGACGTAGTCGGCGGAGACATCCCAGGTGAGCGTGTCCGTGGGCATCCAGCGAATATCGGCGCGCAGGCCGTAGTTTTCTTCAAAATTCAGCGTCTCGCCGGTGGTGCGGTTGTTCAGATACCCCTCGTCCTCGATCCAGTAGCCGCTGACTTTGGTCAGCAGCGTGTCGTTCACCGGGAGATCCACGGTGCCACGGACCAGCTTGCGGTTGAAGCGCCCGAAGCCCATCTCCACGAAGCCGCCGAATTCCTCGGCCGGCCTGCGCATGATGACGTTGACCGCGCCACCGGTCGTGTTGCGCCCGAAAAGGGTGCCCTGCGGGCCGCGCAACACCTCGATGCGATCGACGTCGAACAGCGTGAAGTTGTTGCCGTTCTGGCGGCTGACATAGATGTCGTCGATGTAGCTGCCGACCGGCGGGTCGAAGGTGGCGATCGACTCGGTATTGTTCAGGCCGCGAATTGAGTAGACGTTCGCAGTGCCCAGGCCCGTGTTGTTGCTGCCATAAAAATTTGGCACCAGCCTGGTCATGTCCAGCGCCTCGGTGACGCCCAGGCGGCTGAGCTGGGCGCTGTCGAACGCGGAGACCGCGAGCGGGATTTCCTGCACCGTTTCCTGGCGGCGCTGCGCGGTGACAACCACCTCGTCGAGCGTGCGCTGCTGGGCCGCCGGCGCGTCCTGGGCCTGGGTTGTCGCGGTGCTGCCCAGGGCGAGTGTGACGCCCAGTGCCACGGACGAGAAAGTAACGTGATTCATCGATCCAATCCCCCTTCGAAGCGGCAGCGAAGCTTCTTCACGCTGGCTTCCCACCGAGGACAAATTCTGGTGTTGTGGCCAAGCAACTAAGTTTGCTGCGCTTGAGTCGTGATCAGACATTTATCTGAAACGTCGTCCACGACCATCGTCAAGCGCGAAAACATAAACAGAACAGTTCAGGCAGGGTCGATTGTATACAACAAAGGCGGGCAACGGAAGCGGCAGAGCGTAGGAATTGAAGGTTGATGTTGCGAGCATGCAACGGACTGTACGGTCCATTACAAATTTTGCTTGACCTTCGTCGCGACCAAAAAAAAAGGGCCGGCCCTGAACAGGCCGGCCCTGGCCCTTGCGGGCGCCGTGCCGTCGTCGTGGCGCTAGAAGCGGAAGCGCAGGCTCGCACCCACTTCGCGGCCGCGATCGATCCCGACCGCCAGACACCGCTGGGTCGGGCCGAACAGCGTGCCATCAGCCTGCTCGCGATACAGGCACGAGTTGGTTGCCGAGATGGCCGGCGAGCCTGGCTTGTCGCTGTCGAGCAGGTCGCGCACGAACACCGCGACCTCCCACCATCCGGCATCCAGCGCGGCGCGCAGGTTCAACCGGGTGATCGGCTTGATCTCGGCCAGGTTGGCAGCATCCGCATAGGTTTTGCTCTGGTAGGTCACGCTGCCGTCGATCTGCACGTCCATGTTGGCGTTCAGCGGGAAGAAGTACGTGCTGCGGATGTTGCCGGTCCAGCGCGGCAGGCCAATGGAGGTCAGCCCCTTGAAAGTGCCGCCGTCGAACAGGCGCACGAGGTTGGCGTCCGTCGGCAGTGTCTCCGAGGTGAACTCGTGTTTCGCCAGTGCAAGGCCTGCGCCCAGGCTCCAACGCTCGGTCAGCGCCGCACGGGTGTCAAGTTCGAAGCCGTAGCTCTCGGATTCCCCCACGTTGTCGAACAGTGTAACTGGCACGCCATCTATCGACGACACCGCTGAGAACTGCTGGTCCTCGACATCCATGAAGAACAGCGCGCCGTTGAACAGCACCCTGCCGTCGAGCACTTCGCTCTTCCAGCCCAGCTCCCAGTTGGTGAGTTTTTCCGGGTCCACATAGCGGAAGTTCGTCGTGCGCGTCTGGTTCCAGCGACCCGCCTTGGTGCCCTGAGAGACGAGGCCGTAGAACATGAGTTCCTCGGTGGGCGAGAACGTCACCGTCACGCGCGGCAGGATATCCGTATTGCGCTCGGTGTTGCGCTCTTCCTTGAAGCCGCTGCCCGGCGCGCCGGTGCCTGTGACGCAGATTGTGCAGGCGTCGAAGATGTTTTCCTCGCGCTGCAAACGGGCTTCGACTTCCAGGCTCCATTGTTCATTAAGATCGAACCCCGCGCCCGCAAAGATTGCCAGGTTGCGAACGTCCTCGTCGCCGCGGCTGCGACCTGCCGGGTTGGTCGCATTGACATTATTCACGAAGAAGTTGGTCAGGCTTTCGGAGTAATAGTAAACGCCCGCGCGCCATCTTATTGCCTGGTCGGCGGGCGACAGCACGCGGAGCTCATGGCTGACATTGCGATACTCGGAAGAAGTCGCGTTGAAAAAGCCCGCGAACTTTCCGCCCGGGGGCGCCGGGGGTGGTCCGGTATAGGGGTCATCGCCAAAGAACGGGTCCGGACGACCGCGGAAGTAAAGGTCCTGATTGGTCCACCGATCGTCTGCGCCGAAGCCGGTGCGGTAGCTCAGCTCGATACCGGCGGGCAGTTCGTAATCAACGATGCCGCTGAAGAAGAAGCGGTCGCGATCGTTGCCGCAGCGCTCGGGCCGGCCGGCGTTGGATTCGCAGTCGGCCATGTCGGCCGTTGGTGCGAACAGCCGACCGGTGGGCCAGCGCACGCCGGTGGACAGCTGCGTGACGGGCACGCCGTAAGCATCCCACTCCTGCGGGTGGGTCGTGGCGATGAGCGGAATGCTGTCGCGTTCCTTGCCCCACATGCCACGCACCCGGATCGACAGTGCATCGGTGGGTTCCACGTACAGCGAGGCACCCCAGGCGTCGGTCTCCTCGCGTCCGATCGGCTCGCCGCGTGAGCCCGAAAGCGCCATCTCGCCGTAAACCTTGCTCGTGGCCGAGAGTTCCATCCAGATCAGGTCGTCGACCACCGGAAACTGCAGCAGCGCCGACATCTGATAGTTGTCTTTTTCCGCACCCGCGTTGCTCGAATAGTCGGCTTTGACGTTACCGGTGAACGATTCGACCCGCGGAGTGGCGGTGATGTAGTCGATCGCACCGGCGTAGGTCTGGCGTCCGAAGGTGGTGGCCTGAGGGCCGCGCAGCACCTCGATGCGCTGCAGTTGCGTCAGGTCGAGTGCATGGGAGCCGCCGCCGGCATAGACGCCGTCCAGAAACACGCTGACGCCCTGCAGCTGAATATTTCCGGTGTTCGGCGCGATGCCGCGGATGGCCAGAATACTCGGCATGCCTCGGCCGGTAGCCGCGCTGTAGTTGAGACCCGGTGTGAAATCAGCGAGTCCGCGCAGGTCGTCGATGCGAAATACATCAAGTTCGTTCTCGCCGAAAGCCTGGATCGACAGCGCGACATCCTGAATGCTCTCTTCGCGTTGCTTCGCCGTGACGACGATTTCCTCGAGCAGCCCGCGGCTGCGATCCCTGTCCTGTGCTGCAGCAGGCGTTGCCGCAACGGACAGTGCGCTCATAACGGCCACGGCCGTCGTGAAATTTCTGAAGTCGGTGTGCACTATGCGCTCCCCATTCCAACCCGCACCTAGATGACCGCGCGAACAAGTTGATCGTCCCTGATCGGCTGTGGCCGCCCCTTGCCCGATCCGCGCGTGCTGAGTGACCCTCGAGGGCCGTTGCTATAATCCGGTTATCGTGTTGTTATAAGCATATGACAACATGATCGCAAGGATCAAGCGTCTTATTCCACCCCAGCTGCTCCCGGGCTTGTCGAAAGCGCCGGGCGATGCTGAAGTTGACATGCCGAAGCATTCAAGGAACGGTCAGCCCGAAGGAACAGCGGATGCGCAGCCCAATGAACCGCAGGCAGTTGCTCAAGGCGCTTGGCGCCTCGGTCGCGCTGTCCGCGGGTGGCGGACTGGGTGGCTGTGCCCGCCGCGGCAAGGACGCCGACGTCATCATCATCGGCGCAGGGATGGCGGGACTTCAGTCCGCGATGCTGCTGGAGGAGGCGGGCGCGCGCGTGCTCCTGCTGGAAGCTGACCGGCGCATCGGTGGTCGCGTGTTCACACTGGAAAACGTCGATGGCCGTCCGGAGGCGGGCGGGTTCGAAGTGGGACCCATGTATGCCCGCGTGCTGGCCCAGGCGGAGCGCTTCGGCCTTGGCCTGTACGGCTGGATCGGTGAGCCGATTCGCTATGCGCTGCACATCGATGACCAGCTGATGTCGACCTCGCAGTGGGCGCAGGCCGATGAGAATCCGTTTGGTGAGCCATTGCGCACGCGCCCCCCGTTCGCCCTGGCGGGGGCGTTCATGCCCGAACACAGCCCGCTGGCAAGCCTGGAGACCTGGCTTGAGCCCGCCGCCGCGCAGCGCTGGGACCTGCCTTACGGGGACTACCTTCGCGAACTGGGTGCCGACGACGCCGCACTGCGACTGTTGTCGGTCGGCTTCACTGCCGACGACATCAATGACATGTCACTGATGTGGATGTTGCGCCAGCAGAAGGTCCGCGAGTTCAGTCGCGAGGCGGGGTCTTTGCAGTTTATCGATGGTGGCATGCAGGCGCTGCTGGGTGCGATGCGCGGCTCGCTGACCGGCGATCTGGAACTGGCCTGTGCCGTGACTTCGATCGAAACCTCGCGTGATGGTATCGAGGTCGGCTGTTCGGGTGGGCGCCGATATCGTTCGGACCATGTCATCAGCACCGTACCGCTGACGACACTGCGGGACATCTCCATTCACCCGGGTCTGCCTGAGCTGCAGCGTGCCGCCGTGTCCGCCATTCCGTATGGTCACGGCAGCTCCGTGTTTCTGCCGGTACGCGAGCGCTACTGGGAAGAAGACGGCTTGCCACCGTCGATCTGGAGCGACGGCATGTTGCCGCGAGTAATGAAGTGGCAATCTCAGCAGGGCGAGTATCTGTGGGTCTATCTGTCGGGCAAGGCCAATGTGTTCTGTCGGACCAGTCCCGATGACGTGGTCATGGGCAGGGTCATGGCAGAGCTCACACGCATCCGTCCGTCCACGCAGGGGCGCGTCGAGCGTGGGGAGGTGATGTGCTGGAGCAAGCGGCCTTGGTCGGCAGGGACCTTTGCCTATCGCGGGCCCGGGGATGTGCGCCGCTTCGGTGATGTGGTCAACCAGCCGCACGGCCGGCTGCATTTCGCCGGCGAGCACACCGCGATACTGTCCATGGGTCTGGAGGGCGCGATGGAGTCGGGCGAGCGGGCGGCCGTCGAGGTGCTGGAGCGGCTCGGCTGAGCACCTGTCATGTTGTTATATAATTAGGACGTGTGCTAGCCTTTCCAGCAGTGCGCCGGCCTGCCCGTCGGAAGTCATGTCCGCTTTGGAGTTCCATCATGCTGAAGAACCTCTGGTATGTCGCAGTTCACGCTGCCGACGTTCCCGCTGACCGGCCCCGCCACGCCCGGGTACTCGGCCAGGACCTGGTGATCTTCCGCAGCGGAGACGGTTTTGCCTGCCTGCACAATGTCTGTGTCCATCGCGGCGGCAATCTGGCCCGCGGCGAGCTGCATGGCGGCGCGGTCATGTGTCCCTACCACGGCTGGGAATTCAATCGTGAGGGTCGCTGCACGAAGATCCCCTCGCTGGGGCCTGATGCGCGGATCCCCAAACGCGCCCGCGTGGATGCCTATCCCGCCGAGGAGCGCTACGGACTGGTGTGGGTATTTCTCGGCGACCTGCCTGAAGACAAGCGTCCGCCGGTGCCGGATGTCTTTCCGGAGTATTACGACACCGAGAACTGGCGCTGCGTCTCCGGCACGTTCCACTATCGGGCCAACTGGCAGCGGGTTACCGAAAACGGCCTGGACTCGGCGCACACGCACTTCGTGCATCCGGCGTTCGGCAACCGTGAAGATCCTCGTGTCGAAGATGCCGATATCGAACACCTGCCCTGGGGTGCGCGCACCGGGCATTTCTATCAGGCCAAGGAAAAGAAGGGGGGGCTTGCCGAAGTGCTGGATCGCGATCGTGGCGGCCGCAAGGGGGCGCAGACGGACCTGCAGTTCCACATGTGCGGTCTGACAGTCAAGCTCAAGCAGATCATGTCACCGGTGGTCAGTCAGATCATCTTCTCGTGCAAGACGCCTGTAGACGAGGAGAACACGCTGACGTTCTACGTCCAGGCGCGCAATTACCTGATGAGTCCTGACCAGGATGAGGACCGCCGCAAGGGTCTGCTCGAGGTATTTCAGCAGGATGCCGATATCGTCGAGCACATAGCGCCGCCGAAGGTGCCCGCAGGCCTGGCCGATGAACTGTCAGTGGCGACCGACAAGATGCCCATGGCGTTTCGCATCTTCTGCAAGCGTCTGGCGAACAAGGGCTGGGAGCTCGACCCCTATTCGGTTCCCGAAGTGATACAGGGCAAGGAACTGCGCGTTGTGCCTTGTCCGGCGCGGCGCGAGGATCCATCCGGCTGGACCTTCAGGCCGATGCCCACGACCCTGCCGGAGAACGACGCCGACGAACTCGACATCGAGGCTGCGTCGCGGGCCGCCATGGCCGGCTGAAGTCGGGTAAAAGTTGATCGATGGCTGACCAGCCGCCCTCCGAGCATGCTTAAGAACCTCTGGTACGTGGCCTGTCTGGCCGAAGAGCTGGGTCAGCAGCCACGCGGCGTGCGCATGCTTGGCCATGACTTCGTGCTGTTTCGAAGCGAAGGCTCCGGAATCGTGTGCCTCGCGGATACCTGCGTGCACCGTGGCGCACCTCTTTCGCTCGGGCTTTGCGTGGCTGCCGGCGTGCAGTGTCCTTATCACGGCTGGGTGTATGGCCCCGACGGACGTTGCGTGCACGTGCCGTCGATCGGCGAGGGCGCGCGCATCCCGGAGCGCGCGCGTGTCGATGTCTACCCCGTGTCCGAGCGTTTCGGCCTGGTGTGGGTGTTTCTTGGCGATCTTGACGAACAGGCACGACCCGCGATCCCGGACTTTCTTCCCGAGTACGCGCAAGCTGAAGCCTGGCGCTTCGTGCATGGTCGTTTCGACTATGCTGCCAACTGGGAACGCGTCTTCGAAAATCACATCGACTCGGCGCACACGCATTTCATCCACCCGGACTTTGGCAACCCGCAAGACCCGAGGGTCCCGCCCGCGACGGTGCAGACCGAGGAATTGGGCGCATGGGCGCAGCACAGTTATATGCCCCGACCCAAGCGCGGGGCGCTCGGAAAACTGATCGATGAGCATCGGCCACCGGTGCTTACGCGGCTTGCCTTCGATCTGGGCGGCATGTGCGTACGCCTGGCTATCCGCATGACCGGGACCATGCGCCAGGTGGTTTTCCAGGCCTTCACGCCAGTGGACGATAGGCACTGCATCAGTCACTACATCCAGGCGCGAAACTTCCTGGTCGAGGGCGAGCACGATGCTGTCATGCGCGCTGATCTGGAGAAGATTTTCATCGAGGATCGTCAGATCCTCGAGCGGCTGCGACCCGTGCTGGTGCCGGAATCGCCGTCTGGGGAGGTGACCGTCGCAAGCGATGCGCTGCCGGCTGCATTCCGCCAGCAGGTGCGTCGCTGGCGCGACCAGCACGGGCAGGTCCGCGCCGCCGATCCATCCGATGTTGGTGCCATCAGCGCGATCGCGAGTCCCGCGCGCAATCATGGCGGTGGCTGGGTGTTTCCTGCGGCTTAGAAAAAAACAGCCCCGCCGGAGCGGGGCTGCAATCGGTGGCTGGGAGCCTGCCTTCAGAAGCGGTAGGCCAGCCGGAGATCCCAGGTCCTCGGATTGTTGAAGTACGGTCCGATGAACCACGAGGTCACGTACTGCTTGTCGCCGCAGTTCTTGCACGCCAGCGCAGCCGACCAAGCGCCGTCGTCGGAGGTGTACCCGAGTTGGGCCTGGTAGATGAAGCGCGGGGACACATAGGATGCGGGTGGCGTGTTGCCCGACGAGGTCCAGTGCGTGCCGACGTAAGACGCATCACCCCCGATCGTGAACTCGCCACCCAGGCCAGGCGCCGGAATTGCATACACCGCGCCGACGTTGCCGGTAACGTCCGGCGAGCGTACGGGCTTGGTATCGGTGGTGATCGTCTGTCCCGGTTGCGGCACGATCGACGTGTATTCCGCTTCCATCAAGCCAAGGCTTGCAAACAGACTCAGATTGTCTGTCGGCAGCCAGCGGAACTCGGTCTCGACACCGCGGTAGCGACCTTCGCCGGTATTCTGCGTCAGGAACAGCACGCCACCGAGCGGATTGGGGACACCGCTGATCAGCTGCAGGTCTTCGACGTCTGCCCAGAACAAAGTGACGTTCAGGCGCATCGCGTTGTCGAACCACTCCGAGCGCAGGCCCGCCTCGTACGACCACACCTCTTCGGGCCCGAATGGCAGATACGAGGATGCCAGATGAGGTGCGGTACCACGCGCGTTCCAGCCGCCCGACTTGAAGCCGTTGGTCGCGGAGATGAACCACAGCCTGTCGTCGGTCTGCTGGTACTCCAGGGCCAGGCGCGGCGTGAACTTGCTGAAGCGCTGCTCGACGGGTATACCGCCGTCGATCAGTTCCTG
This sequence comes from Gammaproteobacteria bacterium, assembly GCA_041745895.1. Classification (GTDB taxonomy): domain Bacteria; phylum Pseudomonadota; class Gammaproteobacteria; order Steroidobacterales; family PWYM01; genus PWYM01. Next base: position 10,981 of record JBGTIC010000431.1, on the reverse strand, counting down.
TGTGGAGATGTTGAATATGCCACCGCGGTCATTGCGACTGACATAGCCGATGTCCTTTTTCTCACGCGTAAAGCGGCCGCCCGAGGAGAAGGTCCACTTCTCGCCGATGGAAAAGTCCAGCTGCAGGTAGCCCGCAATGCTGCGCATGGAGTTGTCCATGACGCGGTCAAGCAGCAGGGTGGCGCCTGCAAGATCCTGGAAGTCGGTGGAGTTCTTCTCGCGAATATAGAACACGCCACCCGTGTAGCGGATGCGATCATCGGCGAAAGTGCCGACCGCCTTGATCTCCTGGGTGAACTGCTCGGTATCCTGCTCGTTTGCGATTGCAAAACCCGCAACACCGGGGACGCCAATCGGCACAAAATCGATGATGAACTTCCAGTTTTCGTCGCGGTAGCCGGTGATCGACTGCAGCGAGACCGCATCGAAGTCGAGCTGGGCATTGGAGACAAACATCAGCGTCTCGGTTTCGGAGCGCTGGCCGCCGCCATTGCGCAGCTGCGCCAGCAGCCCGTCGCCCTGCTTGCTGCGCGACAGGCCGGTGGCGTTGACCCGCGAATTTGTCAGCGTGCGAATCGGATTGAGGCCGTCCAGGTACACCCATTCGCCGCTCAGATCCCAGGTCAGGAGATCGGATGGCAGGAAGCGCACGGCGCCACGCACCCCGTAGTTCTCCATCGGGTTGACCTTCTCGCCGGTCGCCGTGCTCGTCACGAAACCGTCGTGCTCCTGATAGAAACCGGAAAACTTGGTCAACACCTGCTCGGAGAACGGTACGTCGATCGTGCCGCGCAGCATGCCGTGACTGAACGAGCCCCAGCTGCCCTCGACCATGCCCGAGAGCTCCTCGCCGGGCTTCTTGGTGATCACGTTGACCGCGCCGCCGGTGGTATTGCGCCCGAATAGCGTGCCCTGGGGGCCGCGCAGGACCTCAATACGCTCGACATCGAACAGCGCATAGTTGTTGGCGCTCTGGCGACTGATATACACGTCGTCCACATAGGTGCCGACGGGCGGGTCGAAGGTCGCGATGGACTCGGTGTTGCCGAGGCCGCGCAAAAAGTAGGCGTTGGAGTTGCCCGGACCGGTATTGTTATGGCCCACCATGTTCGGCACCAGGCGCACCAGATCCAGCGTCTGAGTGATCTGCAGCCGGCTCATGTCGGCTTCACTGAAGGCGCTGACCGCGAGCGGGATGTCCTGCGCGCTTTGTTCGCGGCGCTGGGCGGTGACGGTGATTTCCTCCAGCACGCCGCGCTGTGCGGCGGGTTGGGCGCTCTGCTGCGCTTGTGCAAAACTTGCGCTCGTGGCACCGAGTGCCAGCAGCACGCCAGCCCTGACGATCAAAGATCCGTTCACGTAAAGCCCTCATGTAATGACTGGAAAACGCGCAGCAGAATCACCTGACGGCGATTGTGCCTCCATCGACTGTACCAAGGTTGTTGTGCGCACAACACAGACGGCCCCGGCGTCGTGCTGGCAATTGTATACAGTGGCCACGGTTTATCAGATCAATGAGTTAGTGTCAATAACTCAGGCGGCTCCTGTCGCGGGATCGCAACATCACACTCTCGCGGCATCGTGCGCAGAGCGGGCGGTGTGAAGCGCCTGCGTCGGGTCTATCGCTCTATGCGCAGGTAGCGGGTCAGGTTCGCAGCGCGTGGATTATCGACCCAGCCCTTGACCACCGGGTTGACCAGCCGCTGGCCAGCATAGAAGAACACCGGGATCAACGCGTGGTCTTCCATCGCCAAGCGTTCGGCCTGCTGCATGAGTTCGCGGCGTTCAGCGAGATCCGCGCTGGCGGAAGCTTTCGCCATCAGCGCGTCAAACTCCGGGTTGCCGTAACGCGCGAAGTTGGTGCTGCGATTGGTCGAATCCAGTGTGCCAAGAAAGGTCGACGCGTCGTTGAACGCCGCGAACCAGGCGTACAGGGCGCTTTCGTAGTTGCCGGAGCGGGCATCGGCGATGACGGCGCCGAAATCCGAGTTGACCATTTCCATGTTGGCACCGACCGAGCGCCACATCGCGCGCACGGCGACCACGACATTGTTGTTCTTGTCCTGGCTGTCATAACGCATCACCACCGGCAGGGGACTGCGCGGGCCATAACCTGCCGCCTGCATGAGTTCGCGCGCCTCGGCCAGGCGCTGCGGCATGCTCATCGACTCGAAGCTGACCTTCTGCGGGGTGTAGTTCTCGATGGTCGGCGGGACCAGCGAGTAGGCGGGCTCCACCTGGCCGTCGAGCAGGCGGGTGACGATGCCTTCGCGATCCACGGCCAGCGACAGCGCTCGGCGTACGCGAACATCTTCAAACGGTGGCTTTGAGATATTCAGCAGAATGAAGCCCGTGCCCTGGCCTGGCGAAGAACGCAGGTGACCGGGCAGATTACGCTCGATCCACTGTGTCTGATCCGGCGGATAGCGAAGTGTCAGGTCGAGTTCGCCGGCGCGGTAGCGCTGCAGACTGGCCGAGTCGTTCTCCAGCGGATAGTAGTAGACACGCTCGATGATGACATTCTCGGCGTCGTAATGATGGGCGTTGCGCTCCGCCAGCAGGTAGGTCTGGGGCACTGATTCGGTCAGCACGTACGCGCCGCTGCCGACGAAATTCGCCGGCCGTGTCCACTGCTGACCATGCTGCTCGATGGCGTGGCCCGGCACCGCTACGGCGGCAACTGCGGCCATCAGGTCCGGCAGGTAGGGCGCCGGATTGTTCAGGCGGATCTCCACGTGCCGTTCATCGATGGCCCGCACCCCCAGCGCCTCGGTCGGTTGCTGGCCGGTGTTCACCGCGCGACCGTTCTCGATCAGATAGAGAAACGAGGCGTAGCGTGCCGCAGTATTGGGATCCATCAGCCGCCGGAAGGAGTAGACGAAGTCTTCCGCGGTCTTGGCCCTGCCGTCCGACCAGCGTAGGTTCTCGCGCAGCCTGAAGACATAGACCAATCCGTCTTCACTGATTTCCCAGTGCTCGGCGGCGCCATGAATCAGACGGCCTTCGCTATCGACCGTCATAAGGCCCTCGAAGAGATCGTAGATCAGGATGGAAGCCGAGGTGCCGATCGCACGGTGCGGGTCGAGCGTGCGTGGCTCATTGCCCAGGCCGCGGTGGAACACGCTGTTGTCGGCCGCGGCCATGGGGCTTGCCAGCAGTGCCACGATTCCCAACAGCCCCGCCAGGGGATGCCATGAGTTGACTTTACGCACGTTTGATCTCCTGCAGAACGCCAGCTCAGCGAAGCGGATACTCGACCAGACCGCACAGTGAGTACTTCCTGTCGATGTCGTGGCGTGCCAGCACGCCTCCACCCGTCACCGTCCGTCGTTCGACCACGCCGGAAAAGAAATTGTTCAGGAAAAAGGACACCGTGTCAGCCGCGAGCGTGACCCGCGACCAGCCCGGTGCGGCCGGAACGTCGTATTCCTCGACGATGTTGCCCGCGGTATCGAGCCGGCAACAGCCTTTGCCCGTGGCCATCAACAGGCCGCCATCGGGCAACGTGGCAATACCACAGGTGCCGCGGGGATCGTCTCTGGCCAGATGCAGCAGGTCGGGCAGTTGTCCCGCGCCATCAGGTTCGATGCGCATGACTCGACGACCGCCCTCGGACACATAGCGCAGGGTCCGGCGGTCGGCCTCCAGGCTCATATGGGTGACACAGTGAAAACCGCGCATGCCGCCATCGATGTCAGCGTCGAAGGCCTGCACACGCCGCGTGTCCGGCTGCGCATGAAACAACCACTTTTCACCAAAGTCATCTTCAGGTGCCTCGCCGAGTCGCGAATGCACGCCCAGCCACAATCCGCCGCGGCCGTCGGGTTCGATGGCCCCGAAGCGTCGCCGCGGCAGCCAGTCCAGCGACTTCGGACCGCTGCCATCAGCGGCATAAGCCACGATCGTGTAGGCCTGCGCATCGGCGGCATACAGCACGCCGCTGACAGGCTCCACGGCCACGCCGATGACCAGCCCCTGAGTACCGGTCCACAACGTGGCGCGCGGCTGGAAGGCACCGTCCATGTGCAGCAGGCGGCCAGTGCCGGCATGGTTGCGCAGGTCGACGTTCGTGTCATCGACGTCGCTGCTGGCGACGATGATGTCGCCGGCGCTGAACGCTGTGGCTTGCTGGAAATTCATCAATGCTCCAGGCGACGATAGCTAGTGCCAGTAATTCATCCAGCGTGCGGCATCTTTCAGCATGCGCGCACCCTCGAGTTTGTCCTGCGGCAACTTCTGAAGGTACGCGCTGTGATCGTAGCGCTCGCGGTACTGGTCGAGGACGTGACGGTACAGGGAGATGTGCAGGTCGGGGATACGATGCTTGCGCCGGTAGGCATCCATGTTGATGACGGCGCGCCGGCGGGTTTCGAATACGCCCGCCTCGGAGAGCACCTCGCCGCGCGGTCCGAAGATGGCCGAGCGCCCGATCCAGTTGTTGCGCGGCGCGTTTTCCTCGAAGAAGTGCGGATTGTAGCCGCCGGTACTGACCGAATTGTTGACCAGCGTTGTATAGACGTCGTTGTGGTAGGAGGTCAGGCGCATGTCCTCCCACTCGCAGCCCCCGGTGGCCACGCGGCAGATGATCTCCGCACCTTTCATGGCCATACAGCGGAACAGCTCGGGTTCGAACTGCACAGACGACAGCGCAATATTGCCGATGTCCGTGCGTGCAACCGGAATCACCCGGTCCCAGCCGTACATCTCCACATAGCGGTCGAACACGTCGTAGATGGTCGTGGTGATGTTCTCTGAACCCGGGAACATGCCGCGCACATTGCGCTGTTTCCAGTGCACGTCAACAACCTCACCGGCAGGGCCGACCAGCACCTGCCAGTTCATGACATGGTCGGGCCAGTCGGCATCGCGCGCCAGACAGCCGAAGGCGATGTAGCAGTTGTACTGCTTGGCCTTTGCGGCAATTTCCGCCACCTCGGGGCCTTGAACATCGATAGCCACGCGCAGGTACTCCGGACGCTTCCAGTCGGGCTGATACCCCTGCAGCGGAAATTCATGAAAGCACAGCAGGTCGGAGCGCCCGCCATAGCCCTGCGCCTTGTCGATGCAGGCCAGCGTGTAGTCGAGATTCTCGCGCAGCCCTGGTGCCGGGTTGGTGCCGTCGATGCCGCGCACGCGCGTCTGCACCACCGAGATCGAAATCATCGGGCTGCGTAAGGGCAAGCATGCGTAGCTGCCATCCTCACGTACCAGCGGCGGAATGTCCTGTTTGTCGTTCACGATAACTCCCCCTGGGGTGTATGTTTGTGCGTGCCCGCGGCAATGTCTTTCCAGTAATGACAGGCGACGCGGTGGGAAGCCGAATCCGTCGGATCCGGTGTGGGTGCCACCTTCAGGCACAGTGGTGTGGCATGCGGGCAGCGCGTGCGGAACACGCAGCCCGATGGCGGGTCGAGCGGCGACGGCAGATCGCCTTCAACCAGCGTAATTTCACGAGTGCGCGCACGACGCGGATCCGGGATAGGGACCGCAGAGAGCAGGCTGCGCGTGTAGGGATGGCGCGGTGCGGCGAACATCGAGGCCTTGTCGGCGGTCTCCATGACACGGCCCAGATACAGCACCATGATGCGATCGCACAGGTGACGCACCACGGACAGATCATGGCTGATGAAGATGTAGGAGACACCGTATTCCGACTGCAGCTCACGCAGCAACGCGATGATCTGCGCCTGGATCGAGACATCCAGGGCGCTGACCGGCTCATCGCACACCACCAGTTTCGGCCGCGAGATCATCGCCCGTGCAATGCTTATGCGCTGACACTGGCCGCCGCTGAACTCGTTCGGGTAACGGTTCATCATCTCCGGGCGCAGGCCGACGCGTCGCATCATGTCCGCGGCGCGCGCCTGGGCATCGCTGCGCGTGATGCCGGGCTCGAAGGCGTACAGTGGCTCACGCAGGATGGCGCCGACACTCATGCGGGGATTGAGGCTCGCCAGGGGATCCTGAAACACCAGCTGCAGTTCGCGTCGCCGCAGATTCATCGCATCCTCATCGAGCTGGCACAGGTCATCACCCAGCCACAGCACACGGCCGGCCGTGGGCGTGATCAACTGGAGGACGGCACGGCCGAGCGAAGACTTGCCGCAGCCCGACTCACCGACCACGCCAAGCGTCTCGCCGGGGCCCAGCGTGAAGCTGACGTCATCCACGGCCTTGAGCATGCGCGCACGCCGGAACATGCCGCCACCGACGGGGAAGTGCACGCGCAGGTTTTCCACCTGCAGCAGCGGGTCGCTCATGGTGCATTCTCCAGATGGCAGGCCTTGAGATGGCCCTCGACGGCCATGTCCAGCGAAGGGCGCTCGATAAGGCAGCGATCAAACGCCTGCCCACAGCGCGGCGCGTACGCGCAGCCTGGCGGCAGTTCGGACAGATCGGGCGGCTGGCCGGGGATCGCGGTCAGCGATTCGCTGTCGCGATCGGCGCGCGGCATGCACGCGAGCAGGCCGCGGGTATAGGGGTGTCGCGGGTCATAGAACAGCGAATCCACGCTGGCCTGTTCGATCGCGCGCCCGGCGTACATCACCATGACCTCGTCACAAAGGCCGGCGACCACGCCGAGATCGTGCGTGATCATGACCAGTGCGGTATCGGTGTGGTCCGCCAGGCCCTTGAAGAGCTTCAGAATCTGCGCCTGTACGGTGACATCCAGGGCCGTGGTCGGTTCATCGGCGATCAGCACGTCGGGCTGGCACAGCAATGCCTGGGCGATCATCACGCGCTGGCGCATGCCGCCGGAGAATTCGTGGGGATACATGCGAAAGCGTCGCGCCGGTTCCGGAATGCGCACCAGTTCGAGCATCTCCATGGCGCGGGTGCGCGCCTGGCTTCGCGTCATGCCGCGATGCTGGGTGAGCACCTCGCAGAGCTGATCACCGATGCGCTTGTGGGGCGTGAGCCCGGTGATCGAGTCCTGAAACACGATCGCGAGTTTCTCCCCGCGGATCGCATCGAGCTTGCGCCGGGTGGTGTTGAGGATCTCCTCGCCATTGAGCATGACTGAGCCCGTAGCGTGGCCGTTGCTGGCCAGCAGGCCGAGGATGGCGAGAAAGGTCTGGCTCTTGCCGGAGCCCGACTCGCCCACCACGCCCAGGCACTGGCCCCTGTGCAGATCGAAGGACACGCCGTTGACCGCGGAGATGCGGCCCTCACCGGTCTTGAAGTGCACGCTCAAGTCACGGCATTGCAGGACAGCTTCGCCGCCCTGCGTGCGCATCGGTCGCGCTGACGTGCCGGACATCACCTGCCCTCCGGGTCAAGGGCATCGCGCAGGCCATCACCGATGAAGTTGAAGCAGAACAGCGTCACGGCGAGAAAAGTGCCGGGGATGACCAGCAGCCACGGTCCGGTATCAATGCTTGACGCCCCCTGCGAGATCAATACGCCCCAGCTGGTCATTGGTTCCTGCACACCCAGGCCGAGAAAGCTCAGGTAGCTTTCCACCAGGATGGTGGTGGGAATCAGCAGCGTGACGAACACGATCACCGGGCCGATGATGTTGGGCACGACATGCCGGCGCACAATCTGCAGGTTGGACAGGCCCAGTGCGCGTGCCGCCTCGACATACTCTTTCTGCTTTACCGACAGGGTCTGGCCGCGCACAATGCGCGACATGGTCAGCCACTCCACGGCGCCGATGCCGATGAACACCAGGTAGATGTTGCGGCCGAACACGGTCACCAGGATGATGATGAAAAACAGCAGCGGCAGCGCGTAGAGCACATCGACGAAGCGCATCATTATATTGTCGATGCGCCCGCCGAAATAGCCGGCCACCGAGCCCCAGGTGACGCCGATCAGCAGTGCCACCGCTGTGGTCATGATGCCGATGGTCAGCGAGATTCTCGCGCCGTGGAAGGTGCGTACGAACATGTCGCGCCCGTTGGCATCGGTGCCGAACCAGTGCGCGTTCTCGAAGGTCGGCGGCACCAGGATGTACTCCCAGTAGAAGTCTTCCAGCGAGTGGGGGCTGATCAGCGGACCGACTATGGCCAGCAGGCTGATGAAAAGCAGCACGAACACGCTGCCCATCGCCGCCCGGTTGGTCACGAAGCGGCGCAGCGCGTCCTGCCACAGGGAACGCCCCACGGTGCGCCCGGCGGCCTGCATGGCGGCGAGCTGCTGATCGCGGCGTTTTGACAGAAAGCCCATTTATTCGCGCCTCACGCGGGGGTCGAGGTAGCCGTAGATCACATCGGCCAGCAGGTTGAGCAGGATGATGGCCGTGGCGTAGACGATCACGGTGCCCATAACCAGTGGATAGTCGCGATTCAACGCGCCCTGGATGAAATACCGGCCCATCCCTGGCAGGCCGAAGATCTGCTCGATGATCACCGAACCGGTCATGATGCCGGCGATGGCCGGACCCAGGTAGCTGACCAGCGGCAGGGATACCACCTTGAGTGCATGACTGGCCACGACCTTGTATTCGGGCAGGCCTTTGGCGCGCGCGGTGCGGATGTAGTTGGCGCGCATGACTTCGAGCATCGAGCCGCGCGTCAGGCGCGACAGGATGGCGATCTGCGGTAACGCAAGTGCGATGACCGGCAGGATCATGTTGGACAGCGCGCCGTCATTCCAGCCTGAGAGCGGCAGCAGCTTCAGATACAGCCCGAAGATCAGCGTGAGCACGGGCGCCACGACGAAGGCGGGAACGGCGAAGCCTGTCATCGCGATCGACATGGTGACGTAGTCGATCCAGCGGTTGCGATGCAACGCGGCGAAAATCCCCATCAGACAGCCCACGACCAGTGCCACCAGGATGGCGACTCCGCCGAGCTTGAGGCTGACCGGCAGGCCGATGGCCAGCAGCTCGGTGACGCTGTAGTCGGCATAGGTGATCGAGGGTCCGAAATCGCCCCGGGCCAGTCGCGTCATGTAACGTACGAACTGCTCGAGCACCGGCCGGTCGAGATCGTAGGCTGCCCTGAGGTTGTCGATGACTTCGGGCTCGAGCTGCGCATCGGCGTCGAACGGCCCGCCAGGCGCTGCGCGCATCAGGAAAAACGCACCGGCGATCACTACCAGCAGCGTGGGCACCGCAGTCATCAGACGTCTGAAAATGAAACTCAGCAAAACCCGTCCTCCGGCCCTAAGGCCGCTCGCTGCGCGACTCGATGATGGGTGGTGCCTCAGCGGCCTCGCTGTGCAGCACGGTCGCACGGGCGCTGGCGCCTGCCGATTGCGCGTCGCCACCGCGTGCTTCGTGCTGCAGCCGGCGGCCAATCAGGATTGCCACGATGAAGGCCGGAATCATCGCCAGTGCACCCAGAGCGAACGGCGCGTTCGGTCCCACCTGACCGTAGAGTGTGCCCGACACCGTCTGGCCGAAAAAGCGGCCAAGGCTGGAGGTCGACTGGTAGGCGCCCATGACGACGCCGCGCTCGTGTGCGCCCGCACGACGTGACAGCAGGCTCTGCAGGCTGGTGCCGAACAGCGCCGTGCCGACCCCGCTGGCGGCCATGGCCATGAACAGCGTGAGCATTCCCTGCGCCAGGATCAGGCCGATCCAGCACAGCGTGTACATTGCCATGCCGACCATCAGCAGCGTGTGCTCACCGTAACGCGCGGTCAGCGGACCCATCGCGAAGAACTGGATCAGGGTGATGATCACCCCGTTGAACGAGAAGAACAGACCGATGGTGGCGGCGTTGTAGCCGAACTGATGGTTCGCCCACAGCGAGAAGATCGACTCGCGCATCGCCGCGAAGGTGATCACGATCAGGCACAGCAGGATCATCATGGCGATCGTGCGTCGGCGCAAGACCAGACCCATCGCTTCGCTCAATGCGGGTCGGCGCCCCGTTGTCTTGCCACCTGCTGCGGCCGGACGGTGGCTTTCCGGCAGGAAGACCGCAATGCTCACGAACGCCACCAGAGACAAAGCCGCTGCCGCCAGGGCCGGGCGCATGAAATTGGCATCTGCGATGTCACCGGTGCCGGCGAGCAGCCCACCGAGCCCCGGTCCGAGCACAAAGCCCAGGCCGAAGGCCGCCGAGATCTTGCCGAGGTGTCGGGCGCGTTCCTCGGGGGGCGTGATGTCCGTGATGTAGGCGTAGGAGGCGGCGAGGTTGCCGGCAGTGAACCCGCCCAGCAGGCGGGCGAGGATCAGCAGCGCCAGCGTGTCGGCATAGGCGAGCAGCACGTAGGCGCCGACATGGCCGGCCATGCACATCAGCAGTACCGGGCGGCGACCAATGCGGTCGCTGACATAGCCCCAGAAGGGGGTGACGATGAACTGCATCAGTGAATACAGCGCCAGGATGGCGGTGATCAGTTCAGGCCCTACCCCGAGGCGCTCTACGTAGAACGGTACCAGCGGTATCATGATGCCGAAGCCCAGCAGGTCGATGAACACGACCAGGAACAGGATCATCACGGCTTTCTGAGGATTGGCGGCTGATTTCACTTGTCTTGGCGGCAGTTTCTTGTCAGTCAGCATAATGTAATATTATTATGACGACCTGTCTACGCGATGCGTGGTCTGCCCGCTGTGCGACCGGTATCGTGGGCGCTGGCCCACGCTGCTTATCGAGGGGCCAGGTTCCCACCATTGCGACCACGCTGCTCAAGACAAGGAAGACACATGTCCAACCCACAGACCCGCCCCTGGCTCATCACCCGCCGCTCCGTGCTTCAAGCCGCAGGCGCCGGAACGCTGCTGGCCTGGACCCTGCCGGCAACGGGCTATGGCGGCGCTGCAGGCGACAGCGAACTGCTGCGCGCCTACCTGTCAATCGACACGGATGGCACCGTGGTCGTGACGACACCTGACGCCGAGCTCGGCCAGGGCATCTACACCACGCATGCGCTGCTGATCGCTGAGGAGCTCGGCGCCGACTGGGATCGGGTTCGCGTGCAGTTTTCCGGCGCCGGTGAGGTGTTTGCGAATCCGCAGAAAAACCTGCAGGCCACCGGGCGCAGCATGGGCGCGACCGGCTACTACCGCCTGCTGCGCGAG